>QHYQ01000157.1 GCA_003224175.1 Acidobacteriota bacterium | reverse complement strand
AGACGCCGACCTGAAGGCCGGAGCGCTACAAAAACCAGTAAGCTTGGCCACCGCTTCCACAACGGCCAGCGGGAGCCAAACGGGTCTTACCCCGAGCGGCGGACGGGCATCTAATCCTCTCTGGAGAGCCGCGCACGCGAAGGCGGCGGCAGGTCAAAGGGGCGCCGAAAGCCGCTGGACGTATCGTATTTCGATGTGTCGGAAGAGTAGCTAGAATCCGCAACAATAGCAGTGCTGCGTTGACCCTCGATGGTGCGTGTGCTACGGTAATTTTTCTGCGAGACTTTCGCTAACCGCGCGCATCCCTTTGGTGCGCGGCGGTTTTTTCTGGGGGGAAAACGATTCTTTCGCTGCTGGCGGTTTGTTTGTACGCGGGCGAGCTCAGCAATCTGGTCCAGCAAACGGGCTGGGTGGCGCGGGCCGTCCTGGCCATTCTTTTTTTCTTTTCGCTGTTTTCCTGGGCGCTGATCTTTCAAAAGCTGAGCCTGTTTGGGCGGCTCAAGCGGCGCACCTCCAGGTTCCTGCAGGCATTCCGCGCCACGCGCGGGCTTCCCGAGCCGCGGGCGGTAGGCTCGACGGGCTCGCCACTCGAAGCTGTCTATGCCGCGGGATACCGGGAACTGGCCAGCCAACTCATGGCCAGCAATCCTCATCCTCGTGTGAAGAGCGTGAACGCAGTGACGGCGGATATGCAGGTCGCGGCGGCCGAGGAAGTACGCAAGCTCGAGCGCTTCATGCCCTGGCTGGCCACGACCGGGTCGGTGACGCCCTTCATCGGACTCTTCGGGACGGTGTGGGGCGTGATGGACGCCTTCTCCGGGCTGGGAACGGCGGGGGCGGCGAGCTTGCGCGTGGTGGCGCCGGGCATCGCCGAGGCGCTGATCACCACGGCCGCGGGGCTGTTTACGGCCATCCCGGCGGTGATTGCGTATAACCACCTCGTGCACGATATCCGGGAGATGGGCGCGCGGATGGATAACTTCACGACGGAAGTAGCGGCGCTGATCGAGAAGAATTATTTGTAAGACTTTGTTAGGCCCAAAAAACGCCGTGATGACTTTGTGAACCGCGAAAAGCTCATCCTGTAGGTGACTCTTCGTGGCAGACGGCTCTTTTCGGCTCGACAACACCACCGACGGGTGATGGCTGACACAAATGCCGCAGCTTGCACGCCAGACCGGGACTTCCCTTTCCGAGATCAATATCGTTCCCTTCGTGGACGTGATGCTGGTGCTGCTGATCATCTTCATGATCACCGCGCCGATCCTGCAATCGGGAATCGAGGTCAATCTGCCGAAGACGCAAACGGTGAAGGAGGTCAACGAAGAGCGGCTGGTGGTGACGATCGACCGGGGACAATTGATCTATCTGGGCAACGAACCCGTGAATATTCACGATCTCGGAAATAAGGTGCACGGCCAGATGCGCAATCCGCAGAGCGACGCCGTCTTCCTGCGCTGCGATGAGACGGTGCCCTTCGGGACGTTCGCGACGGTGGTCGACGCGCTGCGGCAATCGGGGATCGAAAACGTGAGCGTGGTGACCGAACCGCTGAGCGCGCGTCCCAAGGGGCCATGAAGCCGTGAGCGCGGGAAGCATCGCCGTTCGCGGACGTAACCTTGAAGGGGGACTGAAAGGGCCGCTGCTGTGGTCCTTCGTGCTGCATTCGCTCCTGTTCGGTTCTCTGGGCGTGTCCACGATTCTTTCGCATCGCGGGGATTTATGGGGCGGGCCGGGCGGAGGCGGCGCGGTTTCGTTGAAGCTGGTGGGCGGGCTGACCGGGGTGCCACTTCCGCAGCCGGAGAGCGTGACGACGAACCGCGTCGTGGACGAATCGAAGGGGCTCTATAAATCCGAGCCCAAGCCAAAACCGAAAGAGCCGCCGCCGGATGCGAAGCAAATCCCAAAGTTCACCAAAGAGAAGCAGCCCTATTACGTCACCCGCCCTTCGAAGACACTGGAAGACCCAACGCCTCCGCCGCAGAATGCCGTGCCCTACGGGCAGGGCGGCTCGCCCGCGGTGCCCTATTCGCAATTCGGGATGGGAGCCAACGGCGCGACAAATGCGGGCATGCAGTTCGGCGGGCAGGGCGGCGGGGATTTTGGCGGACGCTTTCCCTGGTACGTGGACGCGGTGCGCAATCGCGTGAGCAGCAATTGGCTGCAGAGCACGGTCGATCCTTCGCTGCGCTGGGCGCCGCGTGCGGTGGTTACGTTTGATATTTTGCGGAACGGGGCCATCGCCAACGCGCAGATTCTGCAGTCGAGCGGCAATGCTTCGGTGGATTCCTCGGCGATGCGCGCAATTCAGGGGTCGAATCCGGTGAACCCCTTGCCGAACGAATACTCGGGGAATAAAGTCTCGGTCGAGTTTTGGTTTGATTTTCGGCGTTAGGAAATTGTGGATTTTTTCCTTTGTATGGAGAGCAAGGACGGATATAAAGACGGGGCGAGAATGAGAATTTCCAGACTGGCGATTTGGCGGGCGGCTCCGGGGCTCATGCTCTTCGCATGTGCGCTTTATGTTTTGGTGGCTCCGGCAGCGGCGCAGGACTGGTTCCGCACCGGCACAGGCCTGGGCGTGAGCAAGCCGAAGGTAGCCGTGGCCGATTTCGTTTCCCGCAATGACGCTTCCGCCGCGATGGCAGCGCTTTTCAGCGACGTGGTGCGGAATGATCTGGACTATAGCGGGATCGTCGATCTGGCCAGCAAGAGCTTCTATCCCACGCAAGTGCCGAGCGTACCGATGGAGCTGAATTATCAGGCCTGGAGCGATCCGCCGGCTTCGGCGCAATTCCTGGCCTTCGGCAACCTGACGGTCACGGACACGAGCGAGGAGATCCAGGCCTGGTTCAACGACGTGAAGAATCCGACGGCGCCGCCGGTGGTGGGGCGCGTCTATCACGGCGACTCGAACGAGGAGCAGACGCGGCGCTACGCGCACCAGTTCGCCGATGAGATCATCGCGCGGCTCTCCGGAGGCCTTCCGGGAGTGGCGGCCACGCAGATCGCCTTTGTCAGCACGCGCAGCGGAAACAAAGAGATCTGGGCCATGGATTACGACGGCGCGAACCAGCACGAGATCACTTCCCTGCACTCCATCGCGCTGACTCCGCGCTGGTCGCCGGACGCCGACCGCATCGCCTTCACCTGTTATCCCACGGCCGGGTCCATCCTGAGCGCGCAGATTTGCGTGTACTCGGCGGTGAGCTCGCGGCTTCTGAACTGGCCGCGTTACCGGGGCACGAACAGCTCGCCGGCATGGTCGCCCGACGGCACCAAGGTCATGTTTATGTCCAGCATGCTGGGGAATCCGGAGCTCTTCATCGCCGAAGCCGACGGGAGCCGCCCGCGGCGCCTCACGCATTCGACCGGCGCCGATACCTCCGCCGCGTGGAACCCGAAAACCGGGCAGCAGGTGGCCTTTGTCAGCGATCGCGGCGGGACTCCGCAGCTCTATACCATGGACGCGGACGGCAGCGAGGTGCAGAAAGTGGAGCTGCCGGACATGGGCTACGTGATCGATCCGGCGTGGTCGCCGAACGGGCAATTGCTGGCGTTCAGCTGGCGGCGGCCGAACGGCAACTACGACCTTTACGTTATGGATATCGCCACGCATGCGCTGGTGGAACTAACGCGCGACGCCGGGCGCAACGAGCGCCCGAGCTGGGCTCCCGATGGGCGGCACATGGTATTTGAATCGACGCGCACGGGGACGAGGCAAATCTGGTCCATGCTGGCCGACGGATCCGCCGTGAGGCCGTTGACGAGCGCAGGGCAGAACGAATCTCCCAATTGGTCGCCGAAATAGTGCCCGGCGCGAAGAAGACGTTCTTCTTACGGCAATTGGTTCCAAATCGCGTGATCTTTGGTAACCTCGCAGGTTCGCTGGGGGTATAAATGTATCTCTCTCATCCGAAGCCCGGCAGCAAAGAAGCAGTTCAAGGAGGATTTCGAAAAATGCGGATTCGTTCCGTTGCACGAGTTGTGCTGTACGGCGTGATCGCGCTTGCGATCGTGGGCGTCGGCTGCAAACATCCCGCGCCGGTTACTCCCGCCGCGGCGCCCGCTCCACCACCGCCACCACCCCAACCCACGGTGACCCTGCAGGCCACGCCGGCAAACGTGCAGCGTGGGCAAGCGGCAACTCTGCGATGGTCATCTACGAACGCCACTGCCCTGACACTCGCGCCCGGAGTGGGCAACGTGTCACCCGAAGGCAACACCAGCGTCACGCCGAACGATTCGGTGACCTACACGATCACGGCCATGGGCCCGGGCGGTTCCGCCACGGCCACCGCACGCGTGACCGTGACGGTGCCTCCACCGCCGCCGGTGGCCGCCGCTCCCGCGCCATCGATGGAAGAACTCTTCGCGAAAGGAGTAAAGGACGCTTATTTCGATTTCGACAAGGCGGATATTCGTCCCGACACGCGTTCGGCATTGGCGGAGACGGCCGGCTTTCTCAAGTCTTATCCACAAGTCAAAGTGATGATCGAGGGCCATTGCGACGAACGCGGCTCGACCGAATACAATCTGGCGCTGGGCGACCGGCGGGCGCAAGCAACCAAGGACTTTTTGGTCTCGCTGGGAGTAGCTTCCGACCGCATGCAGACGGTGAGCTACGGGAAGGAACGGCCGTTCTGCACCGAGCACGCGGAAGATTGCTGGCAGCAGAACCGCCGGGGCCATTTCCTGATGGTTAGATAGCCACCGCAGCATACGCAAATGCCGCGCACGCCGGGAACCCCGGTTGCTCGGACTCTGCAAAGCGTCGCTGGCATCAAATAGAGCACCGAGGCGCCGATCAATGGGGCGGCGCCCGGGGCTAAGACGTTTGCGTTGTGAGTTCAGCGGGAAGCAAGGCTGTAGCTGAGCCTAGTTTTTTTCGGCATACTAGACGCAGTTCGGTAGCGTATTTATTGGCGCGGTGTACGGGCAAGGAGGAATGGGATGCGTAAACGGTGGATCGTTTACCTGGCAGCCGCGATGCTGGCCGGCGCTTTGGGAGGCACATTGCTGGGGCCGGCACCCGTGGGAGCGGTGGCGAGGGAAATCGTGGAGCTGCAGCAGAGCGTGAATCAGCTCATCCAGGGCCAGAAAGACATGCAGACGGCGCTGGCGCAGAATGCCGCGGTGGACAAGACGCTCATGGAGCAATCCATGGACACGGTCAATAAGCTGACCGGCACGATGATGGCGCTGCAGAAGACGGTGCAGGATATGCAGGCCAATTCGGGCGCGCGCCTGGATACCATGTCCACGCAAATCCAGGGCATCTCCGATAATTTGCAGGAAACGCTGGCGCGCATGGGCAAGCTGAATCAACAGATCACCGACACGCAAAACGCGATTCAGGGCATTGATGCGAAACTCGCCAGCAGCGCACCTCCGCCTACGGCCGCGGCACCCGGAGCCGGGGCACCCGGCATACCCGGGGCGGCTGCCGCTCCGAGCGGACTGCCTCCCATACCGGGAGCGCCGAGCGCGGCGGGCGTGCCGTCCGCCGCTGCGCCTTCGGCGGACCTGCTCTACTCGAACGGCTTGCGCGACCTGAACGGCAAGAAATACGACCTGGCGACGCAGGAGTTCGGGGATTACATGAAATTTTACAGCACGACGGATCTGGCCTCGAATGCGCAGTTCTATCTAGGCGAAATTTTCTTTGCGCAGCAGCTGTACGATCAGGCCATCGACGCCTACGGCAAAGTGATCGAAAATTATCCCAAGAGCTTCAAACTTGCTCCGGCACACCTGAAGCGGGCCCTGGCCCTGATCAGTCTGGGAGAGAAAACTTCCGGGGTGAATGAACTGCGGATGGTGGTGAAAACCTACCCGGGCACCGACGAGGAACGCCGCGCCAAGGCCAAGCTGCAGGAGCTGGGCCTGGCGTCTTAGATCCCGTCCGACTTTGTGGGCACCTGGGCCGCGCGAATCCGCACCGTTTTTCTCTCCGCAGTCTCGGTTGAAGTCGGATCTGCATGCAAACATATTCGTCGGCAGTGCCGTAATCGCCTTCCTGACTTGCCTATCCGTGGTCGCGTATCAAACTTCTTCGCAAGTTTTTGGGTCCGTCACCCTTTTGATCCTTATAGTGAACCTGGAGGTAAGTCGATAACTGAGAGGATATCCACAGCCGTCGCCGCTGTGGAAATGTGGGAAATTTGTGTTTGCTGACCGGCTACACTGTCGGCGGCAGGCGTCCCGCGGTCATGAATATTTGATCCTAACACTCGATGTTTAAGTCAAGACTTTCAGCCGCGGGATGCGCTTTGTTGCGACGAATACTCAGATACTGTCAGGGCCTCGAAGCCCATGACTCTGCTATAAGGATTTCGAACAACAAAGGCAGCCTGCGATGGAGCAGAGAGAACCAACAGATTCGTATGGCAGGAGGGAATCAAGAAAAACTCATGAGTCAAAACCAACCCGAAATCCAGTATGCCGCTTTTTTGGCCATTGATTGGGCGGACCAAAAGCACGTTTGGAACCTCCAAGAGGCCAACTCCAGTACGCGTGAGTGCGGAGAAGTGGACCATATGCCGGAGGCCATTGAGGCTTGGGTCGCGCAGATGAGTCAGCGCTTTGCCGGTCGGCCGATTGCGGTGGCGGTGGAGCAGACCCGCGGAGCCTTGGTGTTCATGCTGAGCAAGTACGAACAGTTGCATATCTTTCCGGTGCCGCCGGCCATGACCGCCAACTTGCGGAAGGCGTTTTATTCTTCGGGGGCCAAGAATGATCCCAGCGATGCCGATCTGCTGCTGGATCTGGTCGAGAGGCATCGGGAGAAGTTGCGCCGCTTGTCGCCGGATACCGAGGCTACGCGGCGCATCCAGAATCTGGTGGAGGAGCGGCGCAAGCTGGTGGATGAGAAGACGGCCCAGAGCAATCGTTTGGAAGCCCACCTGAAAGTTTACTTTCCGCAGATTCCGCGCTGGTTTGAGGATCTGGGTAGTCCTCTGGTCTGCGCTCTGCTGGAGCGCTGGCCCACGCTGGAAGCGCTGCAAAAGGCG
>QHYQ01000156.1 GCA_003224175.1 Acidobacteriota bacterium | reverse complement strand
AGCCGGCGTGACTCGCACCGGAGTAAAAACGTGATTGTTCTCGGCGAGGGCAACTGCTTGGCGGCCACCCGGATCGGGAACGTTTTGCAACCACGCGCCCGTTTGCGCGTCAACCACACCCAGCGAGTCTACAGGGGGACTGCTCTTATCCTCTGCCGTGAAGTAAAACCGGCCGTCTCCCGGGTTCCGACAGTGATTTCGGTTGTTCCTGCCTACGTCACTCAGCAACGACCGCGACACCTTGAATTTCAATCATCATTCCCAGCTGCGCGAAGTTTGAAACCGTGATCAGGGTGCTTGCCGGGAACTTCCCGTCGGGGAAAAACTCCTGGCGCAACTTGACCAACTGGTCACCATTACGAGGATCATTGATAAAGACCGTCATGTTCACCAGATTCTTGAGGCTCGCTCCATCGCGTTTTAGTGTGCGGTCCATGAGCATGAAGACAGTACGTGCTTGACCCGGGAAGTCACCCAGGAGCGACTTTCCATTCAGATCTTGTGTAGCGGTTTGGCCGGCCAACCAAATGATTCTGCCGCCTGTGGTGATTACTGCGGGCGAAAAACCTCGAGCCTTCTGGTACGCGTCGCCTTCCAGGTATTGCGGGGGCGATGAGGTTCGCTGCGGGGCAGAGTGAAGATTAGGACCTGTTAACAGCCACAAACCCGCGCCTGCAATGGCGAGCAATCCGATAAGAAATCGGTTCATGTTATTCTCCCTTCTTTCAGCTGAGCGTCACGCCTTACAACGGCTTCGAGGATACTCCAAATTTTCTAATATGCACCCGATGGCCAATCGTAAGCCGCAGGTGACGTTGACGATCACGTGCCGGTTCCAAAAGCTTGACGTCAACCCCCGAGTTACCGAGAGCGAGGAAAACAATGGGCTATGTCATTACGCTTCAACCTGTACCCACTTTGCCAGTATCGGGAACGGCGGATTTGTTCCCGGTAAATCGAATCTTCTGCGTGGGGCGCAATTACGCCGACCACGCGCGTGAAATGGGACATGATCCCGAGCGTGAACCCCCTTTCTTTTTCTTGAAGCCGGGCCAGGCCTTATTGCCGGAAGGCCGCGATTTTCCCTATCCTTCAGCCTCTCATGACGTGCATTACGAGTTCGAGCTGGTTGCCGCTATAGGCAGAGGCGGTACGGACATTCGCGTCGAAGACGCGCTGAATTACATCTACGGATACGCGGTGGGGCTCGACATGACGCGGCGTGATCTTCAATTGCAGGCTCAGAAAATGGCCCGCCCATGGGATGCCGGAAAGGCCTTTGACCTCTCGGCTCCATGCTCTGCAGTGGCGGCTGCAAGCAAGATCGGCCATCCGAAAAAAGGACCGATCTGGCTGGAACGCAATGGCAAGCGCGTCCAGAGTTCCGATCTCTCCACCTTGATCTGGAATGTCCCCGAAATCATCGCCCAACTCTCGAAGCTCTTCAGTCTGACGCCGGGCGACTTGGTCTTTACCGGAACACCCGCCGGCGTCGGACCCGTGCAGCGAGGCGACATCCTGCACGGCTTCATCGAAGGCGTGGGAGAATTGACAGTTCGGGTGGTGTGAGTCGATCTTTTCGCCTTGACAGAGAAATCGCTGCACACCCACAATGCAGCGGGTTTTCAACATGAGCTGCAGATTTTCAGTTTGTCGGTTTGCAACGCGGAGGAACGATCATGCTTCCGAGTGAACGCATCGCTTATTCGCCGATCAAAGGCCGCCCACGGCTCGTGTTGCCAGACGGCGCGCGTCTTGCCGTTTGGGTGATTATCAATGTCGAGGAATGGAATCCGCAGGAGACGCTGCCGCGGACTGTTCTTCCTCCTCCTGCGGGCGGTTCCCCAATTCCTGATATCCCGAACTGGGCGTGGCATGAATATGGAAATCGCGTTGGTTTCTGGCGATTTGTCGACGTCTTGGATCGCTTTCATATCCGCGCTACCCTGGCCATTAACGGCTCTGCCATCCAAACCTACCAGCCGATTTCACGCGCGGCTCTGGAACGCGGATGGGAGTTCATCGGCCATGGTTTCGGCCAGAAGAATATGCAGAAGGTTCCCGATGAACGGGCCGACATCGCCAAGACGACTGCGATCATTTGCGAATTTACGGGGCGCAAACCGCGCGGCTGGCTGGGCCCCGGCCTCACCGAGACGTGGGACACTCCCGATATCCTGGCCGAGGAAGGTTACGACTACGTGTGCGACTGGATCCTCGACGACCAGCCGGTTCTGCTCAAGACACGCACGCGCACCTTGGTGAATATTCCCTACACACAGGAATGCAACGACGTCGCCATGATGCTGATTCAGCACCACACGGCAGGAGAATACCGGCAGCGGGCCATCGACCAGTTTGAGCAGTTGTATGCTGATGCAGCGGAATCGGCGCGGGTCATGGCGCTGGTGATACACCCTTACATCATGGGCGCACCTCATCGCCTGCGCTATCTGCGCGAAGCGCTCGAACATATCCAGCCGCATCCCGGCGTCGTTTACTGGACCGGCGAGCAAATTCTCGAATGGTACCTTGGCGCTATTAAGCAGACCCAACAACGAACCGCTGAACTCGGGAGATGAACTGACGACCGCACCGCAAGTCACAAAGACGTCCACCGCAAGGTCCTGCGATCCGCCTGAGCGCCACGCGCCTGGCACGCGAATGCTCGCCCCGGTCATGTTCGGCGTGCTGCTCGCTTCCTATGTCATCAATGCGATGGACCGGCAGCTTTTCCCGCTGCTCGCTGCCGATGTGCGCCGGGAATATGGATTTTCGCTTCCCCGTATCGGTCTCCTCTCAACAATTTTCACGCTCGGCATGGCGGTAGCAGGGCTGCCAACGAGTTATCTTTTGGCGCGTTTCTCTCGTAAGGCCGTCCTGCAGACAGGGATCGCAATCTTTTCGGCGGGAACCGTTCTCACGGTCGCCGCTCATGGCTTGCTCGATATGCTCACCTACCGGGCCGCAACCGGCATCGGTGAAGCCATGGAGCTTACGGCCCTTCTCGCCATCGCAGCAAATTACTTTGCGAGGTATCGCGCGGTGGCTTTTGGTTCGGTCAACTTCTGTTTTGCGACCGGCGCCATCATCGGACCCGTTTTGGGTGGAGTTGTCCTGAGCGCGTATCGAAGTTGGCGTCTTCCCATGATCTTTTTCGGCTTGCTTGGCGCGTTGGCAATGATCCTAATTGCGCTTACCGTCAAGCCTTGGTTCAGCGAAGCACGAGACGAGTCCCACGGCCCCCATGATCTCGGCGGTGCGGCGAAGCTCCTGAATCGGAACACGGTGCTTCTCACGGCAATGAGCCTGATTGGCGGCCTCGTCATTTACGGGTATCTTGGCATGTATCCGACGTTCCTCCGAGAGGGACTTCATTACACGCCGGCGGCGGCCGGAGCGGTTGTGGGCGCTTTCGGACTGGGAGCCCTGGGTTCTGTAGCGGGCGGTTGGCTGGGCGATCGTTTCTCGCCAACGTACGTGCTCGGCCTTGCTTTCCTATTTGCCGCTGCGTTGGGATACCTGCTTTTCCATGCATCGGCTTTTGCCATTCAGTTAGGTTTGTCATTCGCCTGGGGCCTTATTGTCAGCGGAACGGTTTATGTCAATTTGGCCGGCTACCACGTGAAGGCGGTGCGCAGTAGCCTGGCCGAGCGCGCTTCGGGGGTTTTTGTGACGAGCCTCTACGGCTCCGCCGCACTTGGTGGCTATTCGATGGGCTGGATCGCCGGTCATGCCGGCTGGGCCACGGCGGGAGAAGTACAATTGACCGCTCTTTCCCTGGTAGGTGGAATGCTCGCACTGGCCCTGCGGTCCGATCAGATGTCATTGTAGGTTTATTGACCTGCGCGCGGAAGATTCAGCGCTAGCAGGATCGTTAGGGAAGCAATGAGACTGTTCGCCCGCTTTCGATGCGGAGCCGAGGCGTTGGCGCTGCTAATCGTTGGAGCGGGACTCCTCAATGCGCCGGCGGCGGCGCAGACTCCTTCAGTTGTAACCGTAAGCGTCTTCCCGGGCGGCTTCAACTGGCCAAGTTTCGTCGCGCAGGAGAAGGGCTTGTTCGATCACAACGGTATTCAAGTGATCCTGCAGGCCACGCCGAACTCAGTGGCGCAGATGACCGGGCTGGCCGAAGGCAAGTTTGACCTTGCGATAACGGCGGTGGACAACATCGTTGCCTATGTGGAGGGCCAGGGCCAGGCTCCGATCGGACCTCAGCCGGACTTCTTCGCTTTCATGGGCAGCGACAGTGGTTTTTTGAGTTTAGTCGCCGCCCCCGAGATCAAGAGCGTTGGCGATTTGAAAGGCAAAACTCTATCCGTCGATGCCCGTTCCACGGGTTATGCCTTTGTCTTATTTGAGATGCTCGCTCGGAATGGTTTGGCAACACAAGACTATCGAATCGAGGAAGTAGGAGGAATGGTGCAGCGATGGAATGCCCTCCTACAGCGGAAAGAGTCCGCCACGCTCTTATCTGCGCCCTTCAATATTTTCGCTAAGGAGCAGAACTTCAATGAGCTCGCCCACGCAACACAAGTCATTGGTCCCTATCAGGGTAATGTGGGCGCTACGCGGCGTTCGTGGGCCAGGGAGAATCGAAGGAAGGTAATTGCCTTCATTCGCGGATATGCAGGGGCCATCGATTGGCTCTATGACCGGACAAATCGCGAAGAAGCGATCCGCATTCTCATGAAGAATCTGCCTGAGATGTCTCCGGAACTCGCTCGGCAGAGCTACGACGAGCTCTTGGATCCCCATGACGGATTCTTGCGGCACGGCCGGATGAACCTAGCAGGGCTTCGCACCGTGCTGGCATTGCGCAGCCGTTACGCAGAGGCGACAAAGAAACTCGCCGATCCGACGAGGTACTACGACTCACGCTACTACAGTGCGGCAATGCGCCCGCGTTATAGCAATCGTTAGCGTCTTCGAATTTTCCAAGGCAGCAAAGCGCTTGACATCGCTGGACTCGAATGATATGGAAACGCCCATTAGCAATGGCGACGTGGCAAGGGTTGCTAATTATTTACCCCGGAATTATTCCTTAAAATTCGGCGGCGCTGTCGGCTTAAATAGAGCTGGCAATTCTTTTGGGAGGATGTGTGCGATGAACTTCGTAAGACCGACCCGTTGGCTACAAGGATCCCTCAATCTCAGGACCGCGCTTCGGGTATTAGCGACGGCTGCAGGGATATTGCTCATCTCTGTTCCCCTGTTGTCTCAGGGCAACGCCGGAAGAATTCTGGGCAGCGTTACCGATCAAACCGGCGGCGTGATCGTAGGCGCGAAAGTAACCGTCACAGACACTCAAAGAGGGATTACTCGAACGCTGACGACGGATCAGGCCGGTGAATACAACGCTCCGAATTTGCTTCCGGGAACGTATTCCGTCCGCGCCGAATCCCAGGGTTTTAAGACCGTAGAGCGCCAAAACGTCGTCTTGGAAGTCAATGGCGAGTTGCGGGTGGACCTCACCGTCCAGCCCGGCGAACAGGCCGAAAAGATAACGGTCACCGAGGCAATACCCCTGGTTGAGACTACCAACGCGGAACTTGGCGGCACACTGCAAGCCCAGATTATCGATAACCTGCCTTTGAACGGGCGTAATTTTGAAAATCTGCTGCAACTGCGGCCGGGGGTGACGATCTACCCGGGCGGTTCAGGCTGGGCCCAGAGCACCAACGGCCTGCGCCCCCAAGACAACGTCTACATGGTGAACGGGATCAATGCGACCGACCCGTGGATGAGCCAGAGCGTTTTCAACGCGGTTATGGCTTCGGGAGATGCGGGGACGATCCTGCCTGTGGATGCCATTGACGAGTTCAAAACCGAAGAGAATCCCCGAGCCGAGTATGGCTGGAGACCCGGGGCCATTGTCAATATAGGAATCAAGTCGGGTACCAACAATCTTCACAGCTCAGGCTATGCCTATGGCCGCGATACGGCTTTCGATGCGCGCGACTACTTCAACCCGGGTTACTGCCCCTCGTCGGCTCCTTGCTCCACAGAGAAACAGCCGGTAGCACTGGAACAATTTGGCGGCACGTTCGGCGGGCCCATCAAGAAGGACAAGCTCTTTTACTTTGTTAACTATGAGGGCCAGCGCTACTCCATCGGAAATCCGGACGTGCACACGCCGATTCCGTTTACTGTTTCGGCTGGAGGTGCTGGCGACCCGAAGAATAGCCTCATTGATGCGTGCCTCGCTGCGCTACCTGCTAATGGAGGAACCGGATTAACCCCCTTGAGCGCGTCTTTGGCGGGCCTCAATCCGGCCACAAGCTCCAGCCCTTGTACCCCTGCACCCAACCAGCCCAGCGGAGGCTTCTTGGGCTTCTTCCCGGTGAACACAACTGGCAGCTACTTCACCGACCTAGCGAACAACAACACGGTAAACGGGGGCTTGGCGAAGATAAACTATCACCTCAGTGACAAACATAACCTCGAAGGGATGTATTTTATTAGTCAGGGCGAGGACCTCGCAGTCGACGCTCCGGCCACCCAGGTTGCCACTCCCTGGTTGAGCATTGAACACGCTCGGTCTCAAGCCGCTTCGGGCGACTGGACGTGGACCCCGAATTCCAACTGGGTGAATGAGCTCCGGGTTGGGTATGCCCACTATTATCAACTCTTCGAGACCCAAGACCATAACTTAAGTGCGGCAAGCTACCCATTTAACGGCAACACGTACGAGGTCCCCACCGGTATCACGAACCCGTTGTATGGTGGATTTCCGGGAATGAGGATCAAGGGCTTTGACAGCGCTCTCAGATTCGGGGGCGGCTGGCCCAAGATCATTGGACCCGACGGCGTTTTGACCATCCTGGATCACATCTCTTATTTGCGTGGCAAGCACGCCTTTAAGTTTGGCGGCGAAATCCTCTCCAACTGGTCTACCGAGGACGAGACGTCGAATGCCAAAGGGCCTGTTCAATTCAAAGCCACGAAAGGGGGCGCGGTTCCTGCCCTGGTGAACTTCTTTGAGGGCAACTTGAGCCAAGCGAACCTGTTTCTTGGAGATCCCGTGCGGAATTTGAGCAGCAAGGGATATGCCCTGTTTTTTCAAGAC
>QHYQ01000155.1 GCA_003224175.1 Acidobacteriota bacterium | reverse complement strand
CCGTAGCCTTGGCTCATCAGCCAGGACAAGAAGGCCATCCCACAACCGGTGCTGTCTGGGTTTTGGTCGGTCGGGTCGGTCCGGTTGACGTAGTCTGCCATCCCGTCCTGCGCCCACTGCGGTGCGGTAACGAAGTCGGCCAGCGCGTTGTTGCCGATCACCGCCGCGCACCAGCGCGATAGGGCTTCCCCGGTACTGACGCCGCATAGGTTCCCGCCCATCGAGCACTCGCTGAGCTCGGCCTCAAACAGCGCCGACACGCGAGCGGAGCTGCCAAACGACGCGCAGACCTCGATGGCCGCTCCCGTTATGTAATCGCAGCCCAGGTGGTCCGCGCCGCCAGTCCCGTCGGTCGCCCCGCCCAGGGCGAAAACGATGACGCTCACGGGCCCGCCGGTTGTGCCGAAGAGCGCGTCGTTAGCATCCACCACCCGATCGGCGTCGCTGACCAAGTCCTGCGCGTTCTGCAGAGCTGGGTCGCCAAGCGTAGGGTCAACGTACACGCTCACCCGCCCGTTCGGACTGGTGCCCACGAACAGGCAGTCCCCCGCATAACTCGGCCACGCCGGCGGCAACGGACTATCGCGCCTCACGGCTCCCGGCTTTTTCCCAATAGCACTTGCTTTAATAGAAGTAGCTTTGAGGCGGTGATTCATAGCAAAGCCTCCATTCTGAAGGACCGATAACGAACCTTCTGAGCGGGAATTTCCGATTTGGGACCTCTGGCTTGCTCTTGGTTCAGAATTCCAGCCCTATGTTTGGCCTCTTCCAGCACTCCTTTACAAGAGTCGCAATGTCCGCAATTCCTTTCAACCAGCTCGATTGGTGGCCAAATCTACGTTGACCTTGTCGAAGGCCGTTTTTGCTTTTGTGGTTGGATCAACAGCGAACATCGTCGATGTGAGATTCGAGTTCGAGGCCTCAAGTAGAAGATACCCGTACCCCTTCATCGATTTCACAAAGGTGTGATCACCCGTCTTCTGTCCGGTCGCCTGCGGAACTGCTTGGTCGTTGATGCCACCGGTTCCTGCCACAATGTGGGGAATCTGCAATGGCCGCCCATTGAAGGTCAATTCGCGCGTGTAGCGCTGATAGCTGTGCGCGCCGCATTTGAATACATCCCCACAATCTGTACAAAGGGCGCATCTAACATCCAGTACACACCCGGCTGGTTCATGGTCTCGCGGTAGATAGTTCCAGCAATCGGAGGTACCTTCTGCGATGAGGCGCAGAAATTGGCCAGGAATGCATTGAGCGTTTTTGGATCTGTCTGGGGAAACACCTCGCCGTCGTGGTTACCAGCAATCGCGATGATTTTTCCTGGATAGTGCACGTACGGTTCATAGAACTCCGGCCGGTATTGCTGATCCTTATAGGGTCCGTAAATCACGTCGCCCAAGTGCAAGAAAAACGCGGGCGAGCTAGCTGGCTTGCTCACGTCGAAATCCACTTGCATCGCTTGGGCAACGTCACCCTGGGGCGAATTGGCACTGCGCCCGGTGTCGCCTACGGCGTGAAACCGGATGGCCCCAGAATTTTCAATGTCCTTGCTCCCTTGCGTGCCGATGATGTCTGCCAAGGTCATACTCGGCGTTCGCGTCGGCGCAGGTATCGGTTCAAGGTTTCCCTTGATGTGGTCGACAAGCCGCGTCCCAACCCCCGGTACCGGCTTCCGTGCCGCAACCGGCTGGCTCGTGTAGAACGGATGGGCAAATCGAAGTGGTTGACTGCTTCTTCTGGAACGACCTCGCTTTGCGCTCTCTTTCATTTATGGCTCTCCTTTAGCCAGGCTCAACGGGCATTTTCACCGTTTGAGCGGAGGTGCGAAGGCACGACGGTGTCAAAACTGCGACCACGAATACAGCGAAAGCTTTTAAAGCAACTTGCTGTGGCGTTGTCATGACCCTTCCTCAGCCTTCCTAAGGACAAATGCAACGGGGCCATTAGAATCTAGACTGCCTTGAAGGCTCGTGTAGCTGCTAGAATGTGGCACTGTCACGAAAATGTAACGCGTATAGCGTCTCAGGGGTCATCTCACCGTCACGACATATAGTGCGCTCTTTTGCGTGTGTCATAGCCTCCGAGGAGACTTCACACTAAGTCCTCTCGCTGTTCAAGGCGATTGAGTCGATGACAGACCAAAATGTCGAAGGTGTCGATGTTTCGTCGCATCAGGGCAACGTAGATTGGTCCGCGATATCACAAGACGGCGTCGGCTTCGTCTTCGTAAGGGCAAGCATCGGAGGACACCAGGTCGACGCTCATTTCGCGTCGAATTGGAGCAGAGTTGGCGATGCGGGACTTATGCGCGGCGCCTATCACTACTTCTGGCCTTTGACCGCTTGGCAGGACCAAGCGGATAACTTCATCAATGCAGTTGGCAATCTACAAGCGGGGGATTTGCCTCCTGCTCTGGATCTCGAAGGGGCGTTAGCCAGCAACGATCCTCGGAAGCCCAAGGGCTGGCTCGATGTTCCTATCGACCAGCGACTGCCCATGATTCACAATTGGCTGAACGCGGTCGAGCAAACGGTTGGCATCAAGCCCGTGATTTATACACGTCAAAATTTCATCGAGGGTCTTCTCGGTGATGGAATCCAAGAGCTGGCTGACTATCCGCTATGGATAGCACACTACGATGTGCTGCAGCCTACGTTGCCCGCGAGTTGGTCGTCATGGAGTTTTTGGCAATACACGGAAAAGGGCGCCGTACGCGGCATTATCGGGAATGTGGATCGCGACAAATTCAATGGTTCGCTGAACGACCTAAAAGCACTGGCAAAAAGCTGAGGGCACGTGGAACCTTGATGAAGACTCGATCTGCAATTGGCGAGGTGTTTGTGTTCACGGTGTTTGCCTAAAAGTGGGCCAGCGAAACACGAGTATTCAAATCCTAGGTAGGTTGCGGTAGGAGAGCACCGATGAGTATCAACTCAATGGCAAACGCTGCGATCGGAAGGCGGCCCGACTATGAACCGTTGCAGGGTGTCCCGAAGTCCTTGAGGGAAATCAGCAAAGCAGCTTCCGGAGCGTCGGCTCCCGAGAACCAGGTCACGTCCGCTTTGAACGTGATCGTAGCTTATATTCCTACGGAGATTTTGACTTTATATGTCGCTGTTTTGGCCGTATTGGGGAATGCCAAGGGCCTGACTGTGCGCCCCACTATGGGAACAGTGATTACTTTCTGGAGCTTCTTCCTTGCGACTCCTGCTACAGTTTGGATTCTATACGCCGTCAAACTCAAGACCGACAACAAGTCTCTCCCCCTTACTCCGGTTAAGTGGCCCATTTGGGAGATGGTTGCAGGAACTGTCGGCTACGCAGCATGGGCTATGGCTCTCCCCGACAACCCCTTCATCGACGCCGCTTGGTACTCATCGGGCTTAGCGGGAGTGATTGTACTAGTCTCTTCAACTTTCCTCGGCTTAATCGCACCCCTCTTTCAACAACCCTTAACGCCGTAAGTTCGGCTGGATAGACCCAGGCGCCCTGTGAGCTGGTCGAGCTCGGCAAAATTCTGTCCGCCTGTGATTTCACGGGGATACAGAGTTGCTGCCCGCAGGTGGAGTGCGATAACAAACTCCCATGATAGACGTCATTGGGCTCTTCATAGCTTGCCGAACCGAATCTCGATCAGATTTACAGAAGCCGGAAGCTCGAGACAAGTTTCTGGCACCAGTGATTGTGCCGAAGGCACGGTCAGCTGCTTCTATAGATCATTGTCTGCAAGAAACCGGCCGTAATCGTGGGACTCCAGCCAATGGTAAAGATGAACTTGGTACAGGTACGAACCCACGAGTTCTTCACCCAGTTCATGCGTCTCGCTACAAACGAACGGCACCTGCAATCCCGCGAGCACGGCGACCAAAAATTGCGTCGTCCGGTTGGGATCAACGCTCGCGTGGGAATAGGGAGACTTTACCTGGCTCAGTGTGCTCGTGATCACCAAAAGGCGATGCGGATAGCGAGCCATGAGACGGAGACGGTTGATGAAGGCATTGCGGTCAACCGTGCACGAATGAACCAAGTCCGAGAGGTCTTTTCGTTCCACGACACAGACCTCTTCCAACCCAGCAACGGAGTAGTCTCCCAGCAAGAGAGCCCTCTTTTCGATTCCCGCAAACCATCCCTGGAAACGCGAGAAATTGAACGGATTTTGCTCACGCGTGTCCACGAGGAGAGTCGGGCGCGGCGTTTGGAGTTGTGTGCCCCCGCGTTCTGCGAGGACGGGAATGACCGGGTGCGGCACCGGTGCGGCGGTCATCTGCCATTCGAGAGGAGAGGCGATCAAGGGGCGACCTCTCCTGAGTAGTCGGTCTTTCACGCGGCGATCCTTTCCGATCGGTCTTCGTGATGGAGTCTGCCGAGAATCGCCTGAGCTAGTGGCTTCTTCCTCGGCCCGTTCATCGGGGCAATTGTCGGTCCGCTTTTATCCTTGGCGCGCTGTCGTTGATGACGGAATCGCTTTCTTCAAATCCTCATGATCGAAAGCGGAAGACATGCGATTGATTTCGGCATCTGAAATACCAGCCCTTCTGGCCTCTTCACGCCATTGGGTAACCGCGAGACCTACTTCAGCTGCGATACCCTTTGCTTCTGATGGTTTGAGGTCGAAATATTCAGCCACACTCAGCGCGAGGTCTATAGATGCTGTTGCATTTTCTATGTCGATCGCGGTGGAAAGGACTCTGGGCTTTAAGTCGACAGGAACCGGATTCAGATCGAACGCTGGAGCGAGAGCCCAGCCGCTATTGCCCTGGTAGAGAAAGCCGTGGTTCCGCAGGTGGTCGTCCGTGTTCGAGATAAGCACATTGAAGACGATTCTGCGCCATAGCTGTCTTAGATCAGAAGGCGCAGTGGCCCCGTATCGACGGAGGGCGTCAGCGATTTCCATGTAACTACGCTGTTCGTGATCTAATGCCCCCAACATGCTCATCGCCGATAGGTAAGGTATTCGGGTAGCGCCTCGACGATCAAATCGACGAAGAATTAGAACTGGCTTGTCGGCGACTGTCTCTAACCTCGCTTCGGGAACCTGGATTCCAGCCTTTGAAGCCAATCGGAGCGCAACTGCTTCCCACAGTTCAACCTTTGTGGCGTCGCTCTTGTGAGGGAACTTGGCTATTGCTAGCGAGCCATCCCGGTCCCGGACGGAGGCTTTGGGGCGGGCTCCTCCGAGTGAAGAACCTGGGGCTATCAATAGCTTGATCTCCTCCGCTGTTTCTACACCGTCTTCGAGATGCGCGGTTGCGGCTAACAATTTGGGGATGTCCACCAACGGAGGAACGCGGACGTCTGCGCTCTCTCGTAGAAACGAGCCTCCTTCCGCTAGGGCGAAGCGTAGTGCACCTGGTCGAGCTTCATCATCCACCATGAGAAGCACGTCAGCTTCATAAAGTGTCCGGGGAGGCCTTCCTTCTTGGTCGGCTTGCTTCAGCTCAGCCCGTCCGATGAGAGCACGTCCCCAGCGGTCTGGTGCGGAGTCTCCAATTGCGCCAAACAAAGGTCGACCCTGGACAGTATGGTGCGGCGCGGGTCCGAGAGTGAGCGCCGGTTCAAGAGAAAAACGGTATGGGTTTTTTAGCCAAGTTTTGTCGTACTCGAAAGTCGCACTCTCTCTACCGCTGCGGACACGGGTCCACAGCCGCCCCGCGAGAATGGGAGCGTTTTCGATATCAACATAGACCAGAATCTCGCGGTTCATCATTTCCTCACGGTGCCTTGTGGTTTGTGCTGGGAGATGGGAGATTTAGAGCGGATTCTCTTGGGCAGTCGTTCTTCGTCAAGGGACACTCCGACTTCGTCGAATTTCGCATCTGCGATATCGGCAAACCGGTTGATCATACCGAGGACAAACAGGACAGTTGCGTAGGCTGCAACCGAGACGGTCGGATCGCCCCTCTCGATCTTGTAGAGGGTCATTCGGTTGATCAACGCGCGGTTCGCCATAACCGATGTAGGGATGCGTCGGCGAATTCTTGCCTCGCGGATCTCCTTACCGAGTTTCGCTAGACCGCGGCGAACTGGAAATGGGAGTGTATTCGGTCCAAGGCGCTGCTTATTTATGCTTAGACTATGCATAACATCCTCTTTCGTCTACTATAGTAGACATTAGAGGGGTACAAGAGCCCTCGCTTTTGATCGCCAATCTCAATGTCCTCTATAATATACGCAACATGCCATAACGTCCAATATAGTAGACGCTAAATAGAGGCGTAAGGAGGCAACTCGGCCTTCTGCACCGATCAGCTTTGAATCGCACGTTCGTCCCTGCGGATGGGCACAGCCTTCCGATGCATGGCGATAGGGCAAACGAACGAGGCGACCTAGCAGAACAGTAGCGGCGTCGGTGCGGACGGGCAAACCGCTGGAGAACGTGAGCTCCCGCCAAACCACCTCCATAGTGTCACGTGCGGGACTGGCCGCAGGGGAACAGCGAGCTGATAGCGCGCGTAGCGGCGTTCGCCCTCACGCATTAACGCGCCTTTGGCCACTAAATCGGCCAGATCGCGTGTGGTGGTTGCGGGGGACGCGAGGACAGTTGGAGCAAAGCGCCCGACCCGCACCATGCACGTTAATCCTGAGTTCATCTCCGTGCTATATTGCGAGTGCCGGACTCAACCCCGGTGAGGGCGCCTCGCGAGAATATCGCACCGGTGTTCCGCATAGCGGGGCGCTCTTTCTCTTACCTTGCGGTTAAAAACGTGCAGACCGAACGCCGCGCACCCCGCCATCTCCTCGGAGGAGCTGTTGAGGTGATTGATTTGGAATCGGAAAAGCAACTACACTGGGCCCGCAATCTCAGCCTGTGGGGTTGTTTTGTGACAACCGCCACTTCCTTTCATTACGGGAATGAAGGTCAGATTGCGCATCACACACAGGGGTGCGACATTCGCAGCCTTCGGTTGGGTAGCCTATGCCTCAGGATCCGAAGGAATGGGGATTACGTTTGGGGAAATTGAAGCGGGAGACCGAGCGATTCTCGACACCTGGCTGTGTGAGAACGAAGTCTGAATGCGCGAAGGCGCTCAGAAATTTGGGAAAGCGTCTAGGGATCCACTTCCAGGAATCGAACACACTCGAGAAGCGAGAGGCCAACGAGGCCTTTCAAAACGCTCCCAGCGTCGGCCAGGTTCCCACGCGCGTGATCACGATCTTCCCGTCGACAACCTTGACCATGCACCGGACTAGGATGCAAGCCTTGATGCCGTACAGGCCGTTGCGTATCTTGCGGGCCTCTTCGGCGAGGTTGCCTTCGCGCTCGAGAACGATGCTCTCGCCGTCCTTGAGCTGCGCGACGCGCTCGCCGAGGCGTTTCACAGTTATTTTCTCGGCGCGCCGGAGTAAGGAGCTGAACGCAAAATCAAGAGCCCGCCGTTCGGCCTTTGTCCATGGTTTCGCTTTCATATGTTTAATTCTCCGGCATACGGCCACTTCGGCGCGGTCATTTTCTCTGGCAATACCTTAGTATACAGCTCCGATAACGACCGCAGTAGCTAACGCCACTCCGCTACTGTTAGCGTCACATCTACCCCTCACAAGATGAAGTCCGACTTAAAAACGGATTAAAGCCCAGAGTCCTCAGCACTGCCATCGATATCGACAATGCCAACGGCATCTATAGACCTCGCTCTGAGCGTGGCCGAGTATTTCGACTTCAAACCATCCGAAGCGAAGGGAGTTGCGACCGAAGTAGGTCTCGTGATCCTCAAATGGCGGGATTTGCGGATTTTGAAATCAGCCGCTTGTCTTCGGCTTTCGACCATGAGGATTTGAAGAAGGCGCTTCCTGCTTCAACAACGCATCGAGTTTGAAACGACTCAATCAGTCGGGGCCCAGAAATCGGCACGGGGAGGCCCCCGTTTGATCCCGGAGACACCCCTTCCTTGTCGCCTGGATTTCTCGTTTTGCGCACTCGACTGAGCGAGGGACAGCCCAAAATGGGCTCAAGCCCGCTCCTCAGCGCTTCCTCAGTTTCTCGGGGGCAAGAGATTCCTGAGCACGGAGGCCAATTGTTCAGCGAGGCGGCCCGTTCTGGCGACGGATTCGAGTTGCCTGTAGATGTCCTCAGCGTCACCCTGCTTGCGAACGCCGACAGCGCACACAACTACGACGCGATGCTCAGAATAAATACGGTAGACCACCCGATG
>QHYQ01000154.1 GCA_003224175.1 Acidobacteriota bacterium | reverse complement strand
GCAGTGGGATGCCGGCCGCGAGCGCCTTCTGCACGATTTCAAATCCGCCGCGCCCACTGACGAGCAGGGCGTATCCTGCAAGCGGCACCTTCCCTTCGAGAAGCGCCCAACCGATTACTTTGTCCACGGCGTTGTGCCTGCCGATATCCTCCCGCAAGATGACCAGTTCGCCGTTTCCCTGAAAGAGAGCGGCGGCGTGCAACCCGCCCGTGCGTCCGAAGATCGCTTGCGTTCCGCGCAACTTTTCCGGTAATTGGCAGAGCATCTCTGCATCAAATCGCGATTCGGAATCCGGAGGGCGTATTCCCCGGCGGCGCACCTGCGCAATCGACTCCTTACCGCAAATGCCGCATGCAGATCCGGCGGAAAATTTCCGGCCGTCGAGTCCCCGGAGCCGCACGCCGGGTTTCAGCCTGACTCGGACAACGTTGTTCCCGCCAGCGCGGCGTTGAGACGAATCGCCGGCGGCTTCCACCGATAAAATCTCCTCAGGCTTCGAAATGATTCCTTCCGTGAAGAGAAAACCTGCCACCAGTTCAGCATCGTTTCCCGGAGTCCTCAGAGTTACGCCCAGCCGCTGCCGGCCAGAACGCATCTCGAGTGGTTCTTCGCCGGCAAGATAATCCTCCACGCGCTGCGCCTCGCCGTTATTCCACTCCAGAACCTGCGTGATATCTATGCTGCGCTTGGATTGCATTCGCTGCGCCATACGGCCTGCAGACGTTCCATCAAAACTTTGCCGCTAGATTTTACCTTACTCTATACATTTAACGGGTCTTGCGGCTGCGCCCAGGAATCCCGAAACCTTCCTCACCGGGTTCAACCTAAAAACTAGCCATTCGGCTGATGTGCATGGGATTGCAATCTGCAAAGATGACCGCGAAGGGAGACTCATGGAAACCGTACTCAGCAGTTTTTCGAATGAATTGACCAAATTAGTTCAGCAGATAAGTCCCTCCGTTGTTGCGGTTCACGCCCGCCGCCACTTTCCCTCCAGCGGTGTGCATTGGGGCGCAGATCTCGTCGTTGCCGCCGATCACACCATCGCTCGAGAAGAGGACATTCGCGTGGCGCTCCCGGACGGGAAGACATTGGGCGCCTCGCTACTCGGTCGCGATCCCGGCGCCGATGTGGCAGCGCTTAAAGTACCCGGTCTGGGCCCAGCCGCCCCAATGAATACTCGGGATAAGCCCGCGCTCGGCGAGTTCGCGCTGGTCGTGGGCCGGTCGCCCGATAGCGGGGTGAACGCCAGCCTCGGAATCATCGGTGCAGCTTCCGGGCCTTGGCGAACCTGGCGCGGAGGCCGCCTCGAACAGTACATTCGCTTGGATGCCATGCTCTATCCGAATTCATCCGGCGGCGCCGTGATCAATTCTCGCGGAAGCATCCTTGGAATTGCCACCTCCGCTCTTTCGCGGGTTGCCGGGCTGGCCATTCCAGCTGTCGACGTCACTCGCGTGACCAAGGAGTTGATGGAAAAAGGCTATGTGCCGCAGGGATATCTCGGGATCGGCGTCTATCCGGTCGCCATTCCAGAAAGCTTGAAGTCCAAGCTGTCACTGCAAAATCCCGCCGGCATTCTAATCTTGAATGTTGAAAAAGACGGCCCGGCTGACCGCGCCGGCGTGCTGCTGGGAGATTTGCTCGTTTCTCTAAACTCGACGCCCATCGAAAAGGTCGAGGACCTTCAGTCCTTCTGCGCTTCCGGCGTAATTGGCAAGCCCGCAAATGCCCGCTTCATCCGCGCCGGCGCGCTACTCGAGAAGAGCATCGTCGTGGGCGAACGCCCGCAGAAGGCGGTGTAAGAAAAATGTTCCCTCCAGGATTCGGCGAAGTCGCCGAGCGGCTCCGAAGGTCCACCGTCCACATCAGCGCCGGAGGTCGGGGTCATGGTTCGGGTATCATTGTCAAATCCGAAGGCACCATCGTCACCAACGCGCACGTTGCTCGGTTCGGCCGTTTGGCCGTTACCTTATGGGATGGAAGATCATTTCCGGCGGAGATCGCTACGCGCGATCTTCGGCGTGATCTGGCAATTTTGCGGGTTCCTGCTTCCAATGTGCCTGCGGCGCCGCTGGGCGATTCGAATCAATTGCGCCCGGGAGAATTGGTCATCGCCATCGGCAACCCTCTCGGTTTTATGGGTGCGCTGACGGCCGGCATCATACACGCCGTCGGCCCTCTGCCGGGACTCGGACCCAGGAAGTGGATTCAGGCCGGAGTCCGGCTTGCTCCGGGCAATTCGGGCGGGCCGTTGGCGGACGCGTCCGGAAACGTAGTTGGCGTGAACACCATGGTCGCGGGACGGCTCGGCCTCGCCGTACCCAGCAATGAGGTGAGCCGGCTGCTGCGCGGCGAAAATCCGCAGCCTCTCGGCGTCACGCTCCGGCCCATGCGCGTGGCCGCGGCGGGAAGGGAATTGCTCGGGCTGATGATTCTCGAACTCGCTCCGGACGGCGCGGCGAGCCGCGCTTCGCTGCTTCCGGGCGATATTCTGGTGGGTGCCGACGGGCGATTTTTCAGTGCGCTCGAAGATCTCGAAGATGCGCTGCAAGCGAATTCGGGCCGCGTCCTGCGATTGCAGTTCGTGCGCGGCGACCCGAGCAAGATGCGCAGCGTCGCGATCCAGCTGGGTGTGAGTACCTCCGTAGCGGCATGATTGACGTCCTGGTTGAGGCCTCTTCGCCGGATTTATTCGCCGAAATCGCGGATCTCCTCCGTGATCATTCGCAGCTTCGCCTGATCGACACTCCTGCCGATGCTGCCGGGGGAGAAGAAAGCCGGCCTCAACCAGACGTTGTGTTGGTAGCCACGGACGCCGATCACCCGGCCCCCGAATCGTTCGGCTGGAATGCCGCAGGCGTGCCGGTCATTCTTCTTGTGGAGAACCCTGCGCGCCGGGTTTCAGAAGCGCTGCCGGCGGGTGTTCGTGCGATCCTGCCTCGAAATGCCACCCCGGCTGAAATCGCTGCCGCAATAGAGGCTGTTGCCGCGGGCCTGTATGTGTTTCATCCGTCTGACGTCGATTCCATTTCGATGTTGCGCCCTCGGGAGGCGGATACGCTCCCCGAGTTCGTCGCGCCGCTGGTCGAGCGCTTGACGCCGCGCGAAGTCGAAGTTTTGCAGTTATTATCGGAAGGGCTCGGAAATAAGGAAATTGCTGCGCGCTTGAGCATCTCCGAACACACCGCCAAGTTTCACGTGGCCTCCATCATGGGTAAACTGGGCGCCACCAGCCGTACCGAGGCCGTTTCGCTCGGAATACGACACGGCCTCGTGATGATTTGAATTAAGCGCTTTTCCTTCGTTTGGTAGCGCCCTGCTTCCCTAATGTCCGAAGCCCGGAGGGGCGACACAATGTATCCCAGGGCGTAAAGCCCTGGGAACGCAAGTGGGATGGTATTAAGCCCCGTTAGCGGTTTCCCAGCATGCACCGCGCGCATGCTGGGTAGCGGAAGGGGCGAAACACGGCAACACACATCGCCAGGAATTTCGTTGTGTGCTGCATCGTAGATATCGATTAGTTCTTCTGCGAAACTCTCGTTCCGCGCTTGATCACGACCTCGCCGATGCGATTCATGCCGCTGCAAGCGATCCACAGGTTGCCTTCCGGAGTGTGCACCATATTCCGCACCACGCCTCCGCCCGAAGGAATCGGCCAGGTTTGAAACTTCTCTGTCTTAGGATCGAACCGCACGATCGTATTGGGCCTGGTGTTCGATTCGCTGTACCAGACGATACCGTTCACGATGGTGATCCCGTAAGGCTGTGACTTCGGTCCGCCCGGCGATGGCCATTCGCTCATCTTTCCGGTCTTGATGTCGTAGCGGCCCAGGTATCCCCGGGAGTAGTCGGAGTAATAAATCACGTCGTCAGCCGTGATGGCCACGCGGCGCGGCCGGCTCTCTTCATGCGGCAAAACGATTTCGTGGATCTCCAGCGTGTCGGGATCAATGCTGGCAATCTTGGGCGCGCCAAATTCCACGAAATAAGGAATGCCCTTGGACGTCATGACCATGCCGTAGGGATTCGACTTCGGCGTGGGCGAAGTGTTCAGCTTCACTTCGCCGGTCTTCGGGTTCACCCTGCCGACCATGTTGGCGCCCTGCAACGTAAAGTAGAGATTCCCGTTCGGCGCGAAAAGCGGCGTATGCGGATCGCGGGCGTTGGGATCCGGCATGGGATACTTGGTGACCTCGCCGGTCTTGGGATTCAGCTTACCGATATAAGCTCCGAAATTCGCCGTGTACCAGATATTGCCCTCTTTATCGGGCGTCAGCCCGTGAGGCCCGGACTTAGGCGGCAGCTTGTATTCCTTGAATTGCTCCGTCTTGGGATCGAAATGTCCGAGCACGTTGGCCATCTGCCCCGAGTACCAAACGGATCCGTCCGGAGCAAACATGGGATCATGCGGCCGCGAACCCGGCGTCGGCACCACCCATTCCTTGATGGAAACGTCCACATTCCCCGGAATGATCTGCGCCGGAGGCTGCGGCTTTTCGGGGAAATTCTTGCTCAGGTAACCGACCACCGTATCGAACTGGTCCTCAGGCACGGGAGCGCCCACGTTCACCATCATGTGCAGAACCGTCGTCCACTCCTCGCGGTCGTGTCCGGCGTTCGTTACCTGAGTCAACGCATGGCAGGCCACACACGCCGTCTGAACCGTGGCCTTGCCGTCGCCTTCCGGCAACTGCACTTGCTCTTGGTTCTGCCCTCGGTTTTGTCCGCGGCTTGGAAGAACGGTGCAGACAGCTACCGCCAATAGGAGCGGTGCAAGCCAGGAAA
The DNA here is from genome assembly GCA_003224175.1 of Acidobacteriota bacterium. Classification (GTDB taxonomy): domain Bacteria; phylum Acidobacteriota; class Terriglobia; order Acidiferrales; family UBA7541; genus Palsa-189. The sequence goes on along the minus strand of QHYQ01000154.1, from coordinate 9,252 downwards.
ATGAACTCTTCGACATAGCGCCTCCTCGGCCACAGCCAAAAATCAATCTGGCCCCAGCATGCCACACATTCTAGTGCCGTAACTTGAAATTTTGCAATCTCCCCGTGCGGCCCATAGAATCAGCGTTTTCGGCTGGCCTTGCGGCTACGGCGGCGCTTTCTATGGAGCGACTGAATTTCGCGCGAAATCGCGTTCTGGTCGCTCGGATCAATGCCGATGAATTCCACGCCCACGCCCAGCCCGGGCATGCAGTAACGCACTTCGCACCGCGTCTCGATGCGACGATTCGAGCGCGCCAAACAGAAGCTCACCTTCAGCACGGAACCTTCGGGGAAGTGCACGGGCGTATTGATGAACATGCCTTTGGGGCGGGCACTGCGCCTGCCCTCGCGCCTCCATGGGGACCACCCGCAACACCTCTTCGACAGATGTGATTCCCTGGGCGATTTTGTCCAGCGCGTCTTCCTGCGTGCTTCTCATCCCCACGTTTCGCGCATAGCTGCGCACCTCCTCGATTTTTTCTCCCTCACGAACCGCGCCTCGAATGGATTCGTCAAACGCGACAATTTCGTAAATTCCCATCCGCCCCCGATATCCGGTTTGGTCGCATTCATCGCAAGCCCCCGGAACACTCACCGTCTCGACTTGATCGGCCAAACCGCGAGCAGAACCGCCAACGGGACCAATCGCCCGGAGCCGCCCCGCCAGCTCGGGAGTAACCTCGGCCCGCCCGTGGCATCGACATAATCGCCGCACCAGCCGTTGAGAGAGGATCGCGGTCACCGAAGAGGCGATCAGAAACCCCGGTATTCCCAGGTCCAGCAAGCGCGTAACCGCGGAGAGGCTGTCGTTGGTATGCAGCGTGGATAGCACCAGGTGGCCGGTCTGCGAAGCCTTCATGGCGATTTCGGCGGTCTCCTTGTCGCGGATCTCGCCCACCATGATCACGTTGGGTCCTGCCGCAGGATCGACCGCAGGCAGCTTGCGAAGGTCAGCCCTGCGCGGTTATTGACGTGCACTTGATTGATTCCCGGCAAAACGTATTCCACCGGGTCTTCCACGGTCACAATATTGACCGACGGCCGCCGAAGGAAATTCAACGCGCAGTATAGGGTCGTGCTCTTTCCCGAACCCGTCGGTCCGGTCACCAGCGCCAGCCCCTGCGGCTGCGACAGTACTTCTCGTAACGAGGCCTCCACCTGCTCCGGCATTTTCAGCTCCGCCAATTGCAGCAAACCCGCGTCTGTATTCAAAAGCCGCATGACCACTTTTTCGCCGTATTGTGTCGGCAGCGTGGAAACGCGCACCTCGATCTGTTTCGTGCCCATGCGCACCAGAAAACGCCCATCCTGCGGTATGCGCCGCTCGGCGATGTCCATATCGGCGAGTATCTTGATGCGCGAGGTCAGCGCATTCTGCATCGTGCGGGGCTCGCGCCGCAGGTCCCGCAGCAAACCGTCTACGCGAATCCGGCCGACTACGCCCGTCGCTTGCGGCTCCAGATGCAAATCGCTGGCATTCTTCTTCAGCGCGGCGGCGATCATTTCAGACACAATGCGCACCGCCGGCGTTGGCCGGTGCGCCAATTCCGCCTGGATCTCCTGCATGGCCTCGCGATTCGCCTGGCGAGCGCTCGTGGAAATGAACTCTATGGCGCCGGTCGGTTCGGTCCCTTGGCCGTTCTCCGCGGCGGGCGCCGCAGCCGCTGCCGAAGATGGCTCGCCCTTGCCGTAGCATCTTTCGATCGCCGCAAGAATCTCGGAACGGAAGCCCAGCCGCAGCGAGATGTTCATGCCTACCGTGAACTTGATCTCGTCCACCGAGGCGAGATTTTGTGGCTCGGTCATGGCGATCACCAGTTCCTTATTTTTCGTCTCAATGGGGATCGCCTCGCATTTGACGGCCAGTCCCCGCGGAATCAATGAAAGCGTGGCCGCGTCAGGACGAACCGAGGCGCAATCGACGTAGGGGATGTGGGTGACTTCTTCCAGGGCGGAAGCCAGTTGCTCCTTGCCTACCAGGCTCCGCTCCAGCAGCAATTCGCCCAGCTTCTTTCTCTTCATGACACACCCTTCCTCGCTCATGCCTGGAAGGGGGAATCATGCTTCTTCGCGCGAAAGTCATCTCGCCGCAAACGTCATCTCGCCGCGAATGTCATCTCGCCGCGAACGTCATGGACATCAGGAGCTTCGCGGCGGTAAAGAAGTCATCAGGAGCTTTCGCGCCTCAACAAAGCGACCGCTCTGCTGCGGCGAGGTCCCGGTGGCACAGCCACTCTTGGCTGTGCACTCTACCGTCCCCGATTGTCGGTTTTGCAGTGGGCACAGACAAGCAGAATCCGCCGCCAATTGCCGCAAGTCTCACCGCTTGCCGTCACGCCTCCCCTGTGCGCTTGCATTCCTCCGTTGTCATTCCGAGCCCGCTGGCCTTCGCGACAAAGTCCCAGGTAAGGGGAGCTTGGTGCTTAACAAAGTCGCGCGGTTTGCGCCCGAGCTTCTTGCGGCGGGCGAGGAATCCCTCATGTGTTTTGCACTTAGCAAGGTTTGTAGCCCAGGGCGCGCCGCAATCACCGGGGTCCCCAACGCGCGTCGGTTTTGCGCGCGTTGGGGGGAGCCAGCGCTGGGAACAAGAAAGGACTCGCCGCGCGCAGTTCCTTCCTTGCTGCCGCAGGCCGTTCCGGAGGCGGCGCTGCCCTAAGCCTGACTGCACCAATCTCACCCGATGGCCACGCCTCGTTTCCTCCTCGATAGCGCGCTAGGCTAGAATTCCTGAGCGCCGAGCAAAGTTGTCTGCTCACCGGCGACCCGCTAGAATTACATCAACCGAAATAGAGAGCCCCTCTACATGAAGAGCGTTCCCGAGGACGGATTCTTACGTGAATACCAATCCCGAAAACATAGCTATCGAGATTTTGCGGACATACTCGCAAGTCTGCTGACAACGATTCTCACCGAACACCGCATCCGGCTTCACTCTGTTACACATCGAGCGAAAGACGACGCCAGTCTTGCCACGAAGCTTCGGCGACCGGATCGAACCTACGCGTGCCTCGCCGACGTAACGGACCTCGCAGGCGTAAGGGTAATTACGTACTTTCATGATGACGTTGATCACGTGGCTAAATCGGTCGAGAGGGAGTTCCGCATAGACCAGGCCAATTCAGTTGATAAACGAAGTCTCATGTATCCCGATAGGTTCGGATACATATCGCTCCACTACGTTGTGGAGCTTTCGCCAGAGCGCGCCAAGATGTCGGAGTACCGGCGGTTTGCGGGAATGAAGGCCGAAGTCCAGATCCGCTCGCTCCTGCAACACGTCTGGGCCGAAACGCAGCACGACCTTGGCTATAAATCGAGGCGAAGCGTGCCACGCGTTATACGCCGTCGCTTCGCTCGTCTGGCAGGGATGCTCGAAATAGCGGACGACGAGTTCGTAGCCCTTCGGGACGAGCTATCCAAATACGAGAAAGAAGTACCCGAGCGCATTGAGGACGAGCCAAGCTCCGTTCAACTCGACAAGGCATCACTCGGCGCATATTTCTAGCACAGCGGGACGGTCGAGCGCCTTGACCAAGCAATTGCGGCTTCCGCATCCGCAAAATTCGTCTCGCCGCCCGACACATTCATCGACCTCGTCCTGGGTAGCTTAGCCTTCGTCGGGATTTCCTCAATTGGCGAGCTTGAGACAGCGCTTCGTGCTAACGGGGAGAAAATTCGACATTTTGCCGAGGCCTGGCTTGCCGATTATGGCTATAAGGAGGAACTGCGCTCCACAGATCCGACCTTGTACCAAGGTATTAGCGCTTTTTATTTGGTTTATGTAATGGCCGTAAGGCAGCGCGACCCAGCGCACATTCGTTCATGGGCGGATAAGATGGTGATTGGGGCGCATAACGAACGAGACAAATGGGCCAATAAGGTCATCGAGGTTGCCAACAAGTTGGGTCTCTAAGCGCTGGTGAACAGTGAAGTGTTCTCCGTCGAGAACTTGAAGTAAGGCGAGAAGCACATAAACACCGCCGCCGCATGGACCAGGCCTCCCGGCCACTCGAACGAAGTTCTAAACATTTTGCCTCGCTTCATTCGAATAACCTATCCGTACGCGACAAAGTTGACCTGAGTGCATCGTTTTCCACAGGGCTAGAGTTATCCACATCGTTAGCGTATTGACCTAAGTTTACTTCCCCGATAACATTGCATATAACTACCGTACAAGAATCAGGCAACGGCCACAGCGTTTCTCCTCCTTTTCTGAAATCCCAGATTTCAGATATTAAATCTCCTGTCGCGCTAGCAACATTGGACGCGCAACCCGAAGCCAAGAATCCACATGCAATCCTCGGCGCCGAAGGCGCCCCTGACACCACGCCCGCCTCCGCCGCGAGCGATGATCCGGTTGTCGAGCGCCAAAAGGGCGTGCGAATCACGCCGCTTTTGGCGCATGAAAAAGTCTTGCCTGTTCGCTGCCAATTCTCTTTCTCCGACGGCCGCCAATGCACCATGGGCCGCTCCGAAATTCATCCTTCCCTCTGCCCCTACCACGCCGAAAGAGAAGAACAATTGTTCGGCGTTCCATCACCTGGGGGTACCGTCGTCGGCCGGGCATTCGACCTTCCCGAACTCTATTCCGCCTGCCGCGACCTCACCACCGCCGCCGGCGTGAACCGCGCTCTCGCTCAGGTCTTTCGCCTGCTCGCGCAAAGACGCATTTCGCGGCAAGAAGCCGCCACTTTCGGCTACCTCGCGCAGCTCCTCCTGCAAACCGTCCATCCGATGAGGATGGACGTCCCGTCCTCTGGCGAAAGTCACCAACAGGGTGAGCTTTCGCCGGTCAACTCTTCGCGCGAAAGTCATGGCCATCAGGAGCTTTCGCGCGTCAACAAAGTCAAGCTGGACCGAAGGATCTCTCCGAGCCCTGTTCCGGCGCAGGAAACCTCTCCTGCCTCCTCACCGCAACGCAAGAACGATGCCTCCGGAAGTCAGTCGGCTTCGGCCGACGCGCACCCGCTGGCAACGCCAATAGCTCCTGCGCCGCCGGCCCTCAATTCACAACCCTCGCGGAATGATCACTTGCGCAAAGCTGACGATGCGACCAGCATCGTCATCCCGAGCGACGAGCCGGAGCGAGGGATCTCTCCAGATCTTTCGGCTGTCAATCAGCTCCGTCGTGAGCCGATCGTCCCCCATGTCTCGCGCAATCAGCACTTCCACAACGTCCCTCAGCAACCCACGCAAAATGAACACTTACGAAAAACGGCAACTTAAAGTCGTTCACAATGAACACTTACATGAAAGTGGGGGGGCCTCTGGGGCGCGCAAAAGTCATCCTCGCCGCGAACGTCATCCCGCCGCGAACGTCATCTCGCCGCGAACGTCATGGACATCAGGAGCTTCGCGGCGTTAACAAAGTCGCTTTTGCCGCATAAAAAAGTAAACTCGCTGGTGGAAAGCGCCGACTGCCGATAGCCATGAGAACTGCCCTAAAGCCTAACTTTATCGCTGCCGCACTGATTGTCTTCGGTGTGTGCTGCCTGTCGGCGATGAGATTGTTTCCGGCGCCCGCTCCATTCCCATCTACGGCGGCGCGTGGGGAATGCCGGGCTGTGCCCAGCCGCATCTTGGGGCATTCCGTTCCTTACTGTGTGATCCTCCCGCCCGGTTACGGGGAAGACGCCAATCGTCGTTATCCCGTGCTCTATTATCTCCACGGGCTTGGCGATAACGAGCAGATGTTCGTGCGTTCCGGAGCCTTCAATCTGATCGAGGAGCTTTGGGATCGCCACGAACTGGGCGATTTCGTCATTGTCAGTCCGGCTGGTTATGCCAGCTTCTTCATGAACTCGCATGACGCGAGCCTCCGCTATGACGATTTCTTCCGGCAGGAATTCATGCCTTGGATCGAGAATCGCTACCGGATTGCCGCGCGCCGCGAGTCTCGCGGCATTGGCGGAATCTCCATGGGAGGCTATGGTGCGCTTCGCATGGCTTTTCTTCACCCTCAATTCTTCGGATCGGTGAGCGTCCATAGAGCGGCTCTGATGGAAAGACTCCCGGCCGTTTCCGTGAACAATTCTCCGGAGGGCGGCCGTCTGCGAATTTTGGGAAATGTTTTTGGCTCGCCCCCGGACCGTTTATTCTGGGACCGCAATAATCCTCTCGCCATCGCGCGCACAGCAGAGCTCGCGGGGATGAAAATCTATTTTGATTGCGGCTCGGAAGACGATTACGGGTTTGAAGCGGGCGCTCAGGCGCTTCATAATTTGCTCGTCTCCCGCCGCATCGCTCATGAATTTCACCTCTACCCGGGCGGACACAATTGGTCTTATTTTGCCGGGCATCTGCCCGATTCGCTGCGCTTTCATTCTGCGGCCTTCCGCCTGAGCCATACCCGGCTATCCCATGGCGAACAGATCCCCAGGTGAAAAATACGTTGAAAAATGCCCCCGTTTTCAAAGAAGTGCTCAAGGAAAACTGCACTTTCTGCAATATCGTTCGCGGCAGCGTCCCCTGCTTCAAGGTTTTTGAGGATGATATTTCGCTGGCCTTCCTGGACCATCGCCCGCTCTTTGCGGGCCACTCGCTGTTCATCGTAAAGAGCCACATGGAGACGCTCTTCGATCTGCCAGACTCGCTGTTGGGCGCAGTTTTTAGCAATGTCCGGCTCCTTTCCCAGGCCGTCATGCAGGGGATGGAAGCGGAAGGCACGTTCGTGGCTATCAATAATCGTGTCAGTCAAAGTGTTCCGCATTTCCACGTGCACATCGTCCCGCGGCGCAAGCGAGATGGCTTGAAGGGCTTTTTCTGGCCGCGGCGCGCTTACAAGGACGACCAAGAAATAGAAGCCACCCTGCACGCTCTTCGTTCGGCTATCGCAGCACTGCAGGATTCCTAGTGGCGCACCTCTGGCCTAAGAAAAGACGGACCGTCGGCGCGAACCCCCACCAGAGGGTGGCTTTTGCGTCACCGAACGCCAAAATAAGCTCGGCAGTCTGGCCGATTACCTATAGGTTACTAAACGCGTCCATCACCTCTCTGCTGAGGGTCCGTTCATGAAGCTCTCCAACCGAGTCGAGCCCGATAACCTCGAGCATCACGAGGTACAACTGAGCATCTTCGTTGCCATCACGGTCATCGTGCTCGCCGTGGGGATGGCCGTGCTCATGTACCCCGTGGTCTTTTCTCATCAGACGCCGGGCGATCGCACCATGCGCACCGCCTTTTGGGGCTTTTGTGCTCTGTGCGTCCTGCTGACCATTTATCTCTGGGATCGCCATGCCACCATCCGCCGCCTGCGACGCGACATGGCCGAAGGCCGCCGGCAGATGGCCGAGACCCGCAGGCAGGCCAGCGTCGAATTGCTGAAGAGCATGCCGAACTTTGGCTCCTTCCAGGACCGCTTGCCCATGGAATTTCGCCGCATGGCCACCACCACTCAAAAACTCTCCATCGTCGTGATCACCATCAAGTTCCCGGCCGATCATTCCAGTCCTTCGGAAACCGCTTCGGCACTCGGGGATGCCGCCAAAGTCATCGCTCGTAAGATGCGCGAACAGGATTCCATCTACATTCTGGCTCCCGCTTGTTTTGGCGCGGTCTTACCGGGAGTGGACCTCCTTAATGCGGAGCGAGTCTGTGCCCGTCTCACGGAAGGATTGGCTGACGCCGCCGGCGTGACCCACCGGTTTCAATTCGAGCTGAAGGTAGTCAATTATCCCGCGCACGCATCCTCAGCGACCGAACTGCAGCAAGCCGTATCCGCTTTGGCCTCTTTGGATGACTCGGTGCGGGGAATGGCAGAAGCTCTGCCGTAGAACTGAATATGTGACTGGCTTTCCGGCCGCGGCAATCAGGTCTCGGCCCGGCGCCGCATCATTCAAGCCATTTCTTGGGTTCACGAATGGCTTCCACCAAGTCGTTTAGAAACAGCGCCGCCCGCGCTCCATCAGCCACCCGGTGATCGGTCGAAAGAGTCAGCGTGATCATCGGCCGCACGGCGGGCCTCCCATCGACGGCTACGACGCGATCTCCCACGCGCCCGACCGCCAGAATACCCGCCTGCGGAGGCACGATAATCGCGGTGAAGGCGTCAACGTTGTACATTCCCAGATTGCTGATCGTAAATGTGCCCCCGGTAATGTCCGCCGGCTGCAAGCGGCCGGCCTTGGCGCGTTCCGTTAGCTCGCGCCGCTTCACGGCAAGCTCTCCAACATTGCGACTGTTGGCTTTGTGCAAGACCGGTGCGACGACGCCTTCTTCCACGGCTACGGCCACCGCAACATTGATCTCGCCGTTGTGACGAATGCCCTCCGCTGCCCAGCTGGCATTCATTCTCGGATGTTTCGCCAGTACCCGCGCGACCAGCGCGACCAGCAAATCCGTAAGAGTCGCTTTGATCCCGTGCGCTCTTTCCACCTCCACAGACAGCCGCTCATACACTTCGAGTAAACCGCTGGCATCCGCATCGCGCGTCACAAAAAAGTGAGGAACCGTCGTCCAGCTCTGGGTCGTGCGCGCGGCCATGAGCCGCCCCACCGTTCCCAAGGGCTCGATCTCTCCGGCAGTGGCCTGCGATTTGGTCTGCGCCGCAGCTATCGCCGCCGGTGCGGCCGCCGCACCCGCGGATTTCGCCGCATTCATGATGTCCTCGGCGAGAATCTCTCCTCCCGGGCCTGACCCGCGCAAGCGCGTGACATCTACGCCGTGCTCGCGAGCCAGCCGCCGCGCTTTGGGCGATATCCTCATTTCCGACGGCGGAGACGGAGGTGGGTTGCTTACTCCTGAGCTTGCTGCAGCGGGGCCGGCGCCAACAGTATCCGTACGCCGCCCCGTTTGTGCCGGGGCCGTCGCGATTGGAGCGGCCTCGCCTGGGGCGAGTAGCCACGCAATCGTTTGGCCGACGGGAATGACCGCGCCTTCGCGTGCTGAAACCGCGGAGAGTATGCCGTCGCCGGGCGATTCCACTTCGACTACGGCTTTATCGGTTTCCACTTCGAGCAGCGGCTCGCCTTTGACCACTTGCTCGCCTTCACGCTTGCGCCAGGAGATGACCTTGCCGGTCTCTTGCGCCATTTCCAGGGCGGGCATTACGACGCTGACGGCCATATGGCGGAATTCGGGAGAGAGCGCTTCTAGCGCACTCCGACTCCTTCCGTTTTCGCGCCGGCTTCCACCATTTCGATCACGCGCTGGCTTGGAGCAGCTTCGCTCTCACGCGTGGTCGGCAGCGGTCCGTTCACGGTGAAGTAGTGCGCAC
>QHYQ01000613.1 GCA_003224175.1 Acidobacteriota bacterium | reverse complement strand
GTCATTCTGGGCATAGAAACCGAGGTAGGTCTGGCGGAAGCCCCGATCGGAATTCGCAAACGCCGGGTCCGTACCAAGGTAAACGGTCGGCGCTCCCACGAGGAAAGACTCCAGTGGCGGGTTCGCGCTTCGCGGGACGAAGAATTGGCCCCCGCTCTGGCCCGCGCCGAGAAAAAGATATTCCGCGTCAATAAACAGATCGAAGGGACCGTTGATCTGCATGCGCTTGATGTCGGCCCCAAACTTCCAGTTCATGTGGCCGCGCTGGTGGGAAAGGTTGTCGATAAACTCGAAGGTGTTCGACGACGTACCCAGCGGGAAGATCAGGTTATTACCGAGGGCCGGCAAGCCGGCGATAGCCATCACCCCGACGGGGCGGTTGGCGACGAGCGAGATGGACAGCGGGTAGCTGTTGGCCACCTCGGCCACGTAGCGGGTTCGATTAAAATTGACCTTGGCATCGTTGAGTAGGTTCTGCCGGAACAGTCGCTGCCAACTCAGGACGAGGTACTGGTTGCGGAGGATGCGTTCGCCTGGAAAGCCGGGGACGAACGTGCTCTGGAAGGGCACGATCGTGTCGCCGTCGTCCATGACGTATCGACCGAATAGCTGGTCCTTATCGGTGAGTTGGTAGTCGATGCGGACAAGGCCATAGTCCTCGCGGGTTGGCTGCTTGCGGGCCGTCCGCAGCTCGGCTAGCCCGCCGCCTAGGGACGCTCCGTTCGGAAGCGGGAAGAGTTCCAGGAAGGGCCGGACGAGGGGATTCACGCCAACGTTCACGAGGTTGCCGCTGGAGTCGGGGAGCTGGCCGTTGTGGGCGTTGGCGTCCGGCACGGTCAGGCTCGCCGTAACGCTCTTGCTCTCCCGCAGGCCCTCGTAGTTAGCAAAGAAGAAGGTCTTGTTCTTCACGATCGGCCCCCCCCAAGGTAACGCCGAATTGGTTGCGTGTGAACGGCGGCTTCGTGGTTGGATCGAAGAAGTTCCGTGCATCAAGCGCCGCGTTCCGATGAAACTCGAAGAGCGAGCCGTGGAGGTCGTTCGTGCCCGATTTGGTCACAAACTGCACGTTCGCGCCAGCATTTCGGCCGTATTCGGCGCTGTAGGTGTTCAGCAGCACGCGGAATTCCTTCACCGCTTCAACACCCAACTGCGCGCCGGCCGGTCCGCCCGGATAGATGTTGAAACCCGGATCGTTGATGTCGGCGCCGTCCAGCGTGAAGTTGTTCATCGTGGGACGAGAGCCCTGCACCGCTGCCTTGGTGATGCCACCCTCCGACCAGGGGCTTGGCCCGGCATTGGTTGTCGGGAGCACGCCGGTTTGCAGCGCGGTGAGCTGGAACAGGTCGCGGCCGTTGAGCGGGAGCTCGCGCAGGGTGGCCTCGGTGACCACGTTGCTCATGTGAGAGGTAGTGGTCTCGAGGATGGCGGCTTCGCCGGTGACCTCGATGCGCTGCTGGATGTCACCCACTTGCAAGGTCACGTCCACAATCGCTTGCTGGTTGACGAGCAGGGTGATGCCCTAGCAATGTCAACGTCGTTGACCTTTTCATGCTTCCCTCCCCAATCAGTTTTTCCTGTTTTGGCCTCAGAAATTTCCTCGCCTCCTTAAGCTTCTAGAACAAAATCCCCACTTCGATTCGCACTTTCTCCAGAGAAACCGGATCGGCCCTCAACTTGGGCGTCGTGACGTGAGGACATGACCGCATGCTCGCCGACAACGCGTACCAGATTCGATTGCTGAAATAGATCAAGTTCCACTCACCCCGCTTCAACCAGTCCTCGAAGGGCTCAACATCCTCCAGAACGACGTAGCCGAACGTCAGCCCGGAATTCGGAAGCATCCCTTCGACTCCGGGGCCCAGTGTATGGAGACGGTCACGAGGTTTTTTCCCAGCTTCGTACACCGGAGAGCTGCTCTGCACATCCACGCTAAGCCTAAGCATGATTCGCCGTCGCCTGAGCAATTGCGCTGGCTCAAGCGCAATTGTGCGCCATTAAACACAGTCGGCTGCCCCCTGTCAACAGAGCGTGCGCGAGAGGAAAAAATAAAAACCGCCAGAATCCTCGTCTCGATCCTCACTAATCATTCGCACGGTCATGGATCTTGGCTCCGCCTTCACTTTTCCGTCAGCGACTTAGCTCTCTCAAGCACCCTGTCGCTCTTTACATTCACGACAGGGACTCGTCCAGGGCACAGCGTCCAACCTTGCTCTAGAGATCGAATGTCGGATCCGGCCCCACGGGGTAAGCGCCCGCCGACCGCTCATTCGACACTCGAACGAGGCGAAATCCTTTCACGATCCGCGAATATCCCCGCCGCGATTCCTCATGGCTGAACCCCTCGCAGGCCGAAACTAACTCTACTGCGCTCGGGTGCGCTTTTCCGCGAACTGCGGCGTCGCAGAATCAAGCAGTTCTCGCAGGGAGCGGAGGTCATCTTCCGTCAATCTCATGCCCGGGCGCCGGCAGTAGTCGGAATCGATGATTCCCCGCCAGCAAAGGATGGTTTTTTCACACTGAATAATGAATTCGAGGGACTGCATCATGTAATTGATCAGCGGCAGCAGCCGTGAATGCAGTGCGGCGGCCTGCTTTCGGTCGCCCCGAACAAGTGCGGCATAAACCTCCAGGTAGGATTCGGGTAGCGAGCAGCCGGGCATGCACCCGATGGCGCCGCGTGCAAAGGCGTCGACCATCTGCAATCCAGCGTAGCCAATGAAGGGTTTGATTCGGCCGCGGGACTCCTTGATCAAGCTGCTGATCATGGCTCCTGCCGGCGTGCTGTCAACCTTGACGTAGTGCACATGGGGAAACTCCTCCGCCAGCTCAGCAAAAAACCGCGCGGGCAGGCGGAGTCCCGTCTGGTTCGGCGAATACTGCACAAGAAGGGAGATCTGAACCGCGCGGGCGATCTCCCGAATGTGGTCGCCCACGGCGCCGGGATCCGGCGACAGGAAAAAAGGCGGCATCACCATCAGAGCATCGGCCCCGGCTTCCGCGGCCTCACGGGCTCGCTTGCAGGCAACCTCGACCGAGTGCTCGGTCACCGACACGATCCGTGCTAGGCGCCCTTGGGTTCTTGCCAGGAAAATGCCTCGCAGAGCGCGGCGCTCGTCATCACTCAGCTTGTAATACTCGCCCGCAAGGCCAAAAAGGGTGAGACCGTGCACGCCGGAGACGACGAGAAACTCTATTAGCCGCTCGAAACTGTTCTCGTCTAATTCCCCGCTTGATTGAAACGGGGTAGCGAGAATCGGGTATATGCCTTTGAGTTCCGCCATCGCAGCCCCCGGAAAACTCTCGTGACTTGACTAGCCTGAGCGCCGGGACCCTTCTTGTGCCAGGAAGCG
>QHYQ01000153.1 GCA_003224175.1 Acidobacteriota bacterium | reverse complement strand
AATACAAGTTGGGCCATAGCTATCGAGTCGGTCGGGGTGCGCCGATTGACTTGACTGCGGCGCTCCAGTGGTACAAGAAAGCAGCGGAGAACGGCGACCGCGAAGCTCTGCACAACCTCGGGTGGATGTACGCAACGGGGCAGGGTGTGAAGGCTAGTGCTGAGGAGGCTTATTGTTGGTTTTTGGAGGCCGCAAAACGCGGCGAAACAGGCGCACAGTTTGAAATCGCTCGTCGGCTGAGAGACGGGGATGGCGTTACAAAAGACCTCACTGGCTCATTTGGCTGGCTCCTCGTTCTGCGGGCGCAAGAGAAGAACTTTGCGCCTGACGAATGGGAGCGGGTGAGGGTAACAATCAAATCGGTCGAGAGTCAGCTTGACAGAGCAGCGACCGTAAAAGCAGAGAAAGAGGCGCACGATTGGCTTACGACGATTGCAAAGCACGACATGGAGAGCTTTGGCCGACAGTAGGATCGACCCTTTCAACTTCTTCGCAACTGCGCATCGCGCCCCGCCACACAGCTGTCGATAAATCCTCTTATCACTCGAAATCGCTTGCCAATGGTCCCGAACCAGTCGAGCGAGTGAGCCACTTGGCCGAATAACGCGCTACTCGGAAATTAGGCCTCTGAGGTTCAAAACCATGTAGTTTTGATCCTGCAGGACACCCGTCATTAAACACAATAGGATCAATTCTCTCAGTCTGTGGTTTGCAGAACCCTTTCGGCTCACCTCGGCCTTGCTTCAACATGCAAGTAAACCCCTTTTCTCAATCACTCAGTTCAAGCTAGAGCGCAGCCGACTGACGTAAAATAGGCGAGCATGCGTAAAATAAGCAGGAATGACCCATGTCCCTGCGGCAGTGGGAAGAAGTACAAGAAATGTCATGGCTCGGCTACCGACCAAGTTGAGCCACAAACGAAAGCTCGCCCTGCTACAGGGTTGACAAGTATGCAACTCGGGCTCATGGGGCTTCCTGCGCAGCAGCAGCACATCATCACTGTCAACCAGTTCCGCGATCCGACCGACACCCGCAACGTAGGTGGCCCGCAAGGGGTCCTGGGCAAATACAAAGTGACACTCATCCTTGGTCGACCTGGGTTTAATCTCTTGCCCGAGGGTCAATACTCATTCGTTAGTGGCCTAAGGGGTGATTCGCACCTGGCTATAACAAAGCCGGCTTTCACTCCACCGGGCAACCCTGATGCTGACCAGATAAGGATCCGGGGAACGACAGAGGACGGCAATTTCGAATTTCTAGGGCTCCCGAACGACAGAGGTTTCTTAGGAAAGTTCGAGTCTGAACCGTTTGACGCGACGGGATTTCACGATGCGGAACGAAAGGCTCACCGAGCGCTGGCCTCTTCTCTGAGCAATTGGTCTGCACATCTAGATATCCCACTTTACGTAATACAGGTTGAAAGTGTAGAGGTGCGAACGGGCAACACACAGACGAGCATTTTGACGCCGCACTTGGAAGTTCCGTTTGCGGTTACGCCGACAGCGAATCTCCAGCCAGAATTTCGTGGATATGCGAGCTTGTATCGCGAAGCACTTAACAGCAACAGCCCGGTCTACCAGTTTCTCTGCCTTTTCAAGATGATCGAAGGGATGTTGAAGCGCCGTGCGCGTCTTGGGCTTGAAGCGAGAAAGGCCGGGAAGACCCTTACCCGTCCACATGAGAATATTCCTGCGAGAATTGATGAAGCCATTCCGTGGCTGAACGCAATTTTCCCAATCCGACGCGATTGGGACCGAATGGCCCTCACGTCAATCTTTCCTAACGAAGTCCTAGGAAAGAGTTTTAAGCACGTAATCGACAAAGATTTGTACCCGTTGCGCGTGGATGTCGCGCACGCTATATCTTCACAATCAGGTGAGCTTACGCTGACTGTGGACGAGTTGTTGCACACGCAGAATCTGAATAAATGGCTTCCCCTAACAAAATGCATCGTGCGCCGTATGCTAAAGAATGATTTCCCGGAAGATTTTCTTTCCTACCTGCGAGAGGACGGCACGATAGTTTCCTAACTAGAGGTGTGTCAAAAGCTATCGCGGAAACGTCATCCGAAATCGTTGAAGAATCCGAGGATACGTACCTCGAATTCGGTTGCCGAAACCACACGGTTTCGAAACATAGGGCCACATCCCGAGAATCCCGTTTCTCGGGCGGAATCCAGTCACCAGTGTGGTAGAAGAGATGAAGATGGAGACAAGCTGTCTATTCTGCGAAAGCCCAGCGGGAAGCAAAGAACATCTCTGGGCTGCGTGGATTCACGAACGAAAAGATTTCGGCCCGTTGAAGGTCACCATCGGCGGCTCACCCAAAGAAATCAGAAACGATCCCGAGCAGAAGATCGATACGGTGTGCCACAAATGCAACAACGAGTGGATGAGCCGGGTTGAGAATAAAACCAAGCCGGTTATCGCCTGCATGTTCGAGGATTTAACGATCCCGCTCGACCGCCAGCAGCAGACCCTGCTTTCGAATTGGGCCGTCAAGACCGCGATGGTGCTCGACTCAGTTAAGAACCCCGAATCGAACGCGAGATTTTACCAAAAGCCTGAATGCGTGACCTTCCGCCAGCGGCGAATCATTCCGGACCGCATTCGCATTTGGATTGGTCGATCGTCATTGTCCGCGCTCGGCGCCTATGGAACGGATGTCGCAATCATCACTCCTGAAGGGTCGCCCCTTGGCGTTGGAACAGCGACAACGATTGTCATAGGCCACCTAGCCGTGCAGGTCATGGCAATGCGCATTAACTCCGAACTCAAAGACAAGAGCATCACAGACGTTCAGCCGAAGCCCGGCGATTGGGACAACATGCTTGTGCAGATATGGCCTATCGCGCGTGATTCGGTTATGTGGCCCCCGAAAGTGACCTTCACCAACAGCGGCCCGCGCTCGATCGCTACGCTTATGGACCGCTGGCGAATCGGAAAGGCTATTTGAATCTGTAGCTCTATTCAGTAAACTGTCGGATTGCAACTTACCCGACGAAGAGTGAGGGGTGTCGAACATGGATTTATTTGCCCCAAGGCGCCCTTTGGAAGACCTTCATGCAAACTTTCGCGTCATCTATCAAGCGAAAAAGAATCACGCCTCACGACAAATGATGCAGTCGATATTCGAATCGATTTCCGAACCCGGACAACAATTTTGTTCTCGATTTCCAGACTACAGGATTCGATGCGCGGATATGGGAGCTTTATCTTGGCGGGATTTTCCAGAGCCTGGGGATGAACCTGTCACAACCGCACGACCGTCCTGATTATTTGCTGCCTCGAAATGGGCTGAAGTTTTGGGTCGAAGCGACAACTGCAAATCCGACGCAAAACGCCAAGTTGGAAATCGGAGAGGACCATTGGTCGGAACAGGACAGGATAGGGCTAAAGCTTGGAAGCGCGCTCTATTCTAGACTCCAAAAGCGATATTGGGAGTTACCTCATGTCGCGGGTTTGCCTCTGGTATTTGCCGTCGCTGATTTTCATGACCCGCATCCGGTTCGCAATACTTCTGCTCCGTTGGGACGATACCTGTACGGAATGCATGTAACCCTGTTAAGTGACCCGAGAGAGCGGGGCTATGAGTATGAGGTCAGGAAATTGGATCAACTCAGTTTTGGAAGTAAGACTGTTCCAGCAGGTTATTTCTTTCAGCCGGAGGCGGAGAACATAAGCGCAGTTGTTTTCAGCAACGCAGGGACAGTTTCCAAATTTACGCGGATGGGGCTTCAGGCGGGACTAGATCCCGAGACGACCGCTTTGCGCTACGGCCTTGCCTACGGCTCCGGAGGGGACACTCTTGTTCCCGAGGCGTTCTACTATCTTGTTGGGGACAGGGTGGAGTCGTGGGAAGAAGAGTTGCACGTCTATCACAATCCGAATGCGGAGCATCCCTTGCCCGACGGCACTTTCGGTAACGCAATCGACATTCGCTTTGACAACGGAGACTACTACCATATTTTGAAATCATTCCACCCGTTGTCCTCGATGACGTTTCCGGTCTATACCGGAAAGGACAAACGAAAGCAGACCCAAGGCAAGCTGCGAAGAATCGGTGACCAGTTTTTGGAGAAAACGAGATCGCAGAAGGAAGAAATAATCGCGAAAATCAGAGACATGTACCAGAAATAGCAAACTAGGAATACGTAGCAGACTGGCGGGGATGACAATTTCAATCGAGGATTACTACACAACTGTTCGTTACGATGCCCACTCCCAGGTGTGCTGCAATCTCGCGCCAGGAAAGGCCCTGGACACGCAGGGTGGCAACTTTGTCGGCGTCCACGGGCCGACGGTGGGCGCCCCGAGCGCTTTCCGCGAGCCCGTGCCACAGCCAGGCCCGAGCGCACACGCTCGCGGATCAGCCCCCGCTCGAACTCGGGCCATGGCGAAGATGCCGAACACGAGGCGCGCCCCGTTGCCCATTGTGCCCGCCACGGTTTTAATGGCGCTGGGTTTCAACCGAACCTCCCTGGAAAGAGCAAACAGTGGGGGCAAAGGAAGCACAAGAGGCTAAAGGAAAGTCAAGCGCGACTATGCGGGTGGGATGCCCTCGATAACTTCGCGAATGATCTCCCGCGCGCGATCGCTGTCCTCCGGGCGTACAACGACATGCAATCGTCCGGAGTGCGAATCGGTGCGAGAGCCAATGCCATTCTCGCGAAGCAAATCGCTGAGGAATTGGGCCAGGTCCGAATCCTCCCCAACCCATACCTCCGCCGTCGCACGATTCGGATCCCAGTCCTCCGGAACCTCTCGGTCCTCTCGGTCCTTGGACTCTGCGGCCTCCAGCTCGTTTGCTTTCTGGCCTTCTGTGGGAGGCTCGACGGCCTTCTCTTCCAGTACGATCAGCACCCGCTTTGCGACTTGAAGGTCCGACCGCAGCACCCTGACTTCATAGCCGATGCCGAAGCTGTGGCGCGAAGGAAACGGGTTCGAGAGAGAAGCTATGTGATCGTGGATGGGTATTTCGCGATGAGGAATTCCGGCGTCGTCGAGGGCGCTCAACAGTGCGGTGAGGAAATCCGGGTCCTCCTCACGAGTGAGCAATGGCGTGAGCTCCTGCCCGGTCTCTTGTGAATCTGCTTTGACGTCTTTTTCATCGGGCAGGAAGTTGACCAACGCCACGTCACAATCAGCGCAGCGGTAGAACCCTTGGCGGTATTCGGCTTTGCAGAGCGGACAGTACATCTGATTCACTCAACCTGCGCAGGTCGTCTCCTAAGAGTTGCTGGCAAGTATCCCATTTGCCACGGACGAATTCTACAACCGTGCTGCTGACTGCCGGGGTACCGTGTCGCTGGCGGTACGAGAGGCCCGCACGGAAGGTGTGCGCCGCGATTGCGGCCCAAAAGGCTTTCTTTTGAAAACAGGTCACAGCTCCAACTCACAACCTTAGCGCCTCTTTAGCTTTACAGTGTGTCAAAAGCCTTTTGCCCGACCTTTTTGAACTGCTCTGAACACGGGTTTTAGATGTTTGACTTTGACACGGTAGAGGTCTGCGGTTCGAGCTACACGAGCAAACGATCAGCGGCTACCGCAGGCTCTGCAGCTGATCGAGCGATTTGGCTGTACCAAAGCACATGATTTCGAAACGCCGAGCTTCAGTTTTCGATAGCGCGTTATACGGCAAGGGAGCAATGAATGTTCGAGCTCGCGTATCTGCCGTCCCTCAGATGAGCTGAATAAAAACTACTGCTTATCAAAAAAGCTAACGATACGGGGGTTTACGAGGCATAATCGGCGCATTTGCGAGAGGCTGCTGGTGAAGCGTCTGATTCTCTTTGCGCGCTCTGTCATTCCAGAGGACCCAGCTCAGCTGTTCTTTCTCGGCGGATCAGTTCTTCTATTGATCTCCATGCAGTTGCGCTGTTTCCCGCTAGGCCCGGATTACGCGCCTGGTTCGAATGTCTTTCTTGGCGGGTCCTACGAGGATCCATTCGCCAGGGCATATCAGTCCTGGCTCCTGTTTTCCATAGCTGCCCGCCTCCCGATTGTTTTCGCTGGAGCCGCTGGTCTGTTCATTTGTTTCTGGCCAGGAACACACCCTGTGAGGCGACTTTTCGGTTTCGTCTGCCTCCCGGCACTCGCGGGGGTCGCTGCTATTTGCGGCCGCTCTCTTTACCTCGCGCAGCATTCGGACTTTCTATACATGCGCGTCTTGCAGGGAGGCCCGCACAACCAAGCATGGGCATTCAGCACCGTGTGGAGTTTAGGTCCAGCGGTGCACATGAGTGCCGTTGGGATCGCTTTGGTGCTTGTTTTTTGGTCGCGGCTGGCCATGGGAATTACCTCGCTTCCGCTTTCGCTAGCGCATACGGAGGACGCAGCACCTCGTCAGGACGAAATCTGGAAACGAATTCGGACTTTCATCTGGATTTCGGTTGCGGCTTGGCCAATTGGAATTGTTGCATTTTATTCCGTGCTCCTGCGGTTCGTGAATTACCGTTCACTGCCGGCGAATGCTCCATTGGGCGCGGCACTTGGGACGGGGCTTCTCGGTGGAGTTGCGGCTTGGGCAATCGGAGAATGTCGTTGGAAGGAGTTGCGCCAGTTTACTCGGCTTTCGAAAACTAAGTTCTGTATGCTCGGCGTCACCTTCCCGATTGCAATCAACCTGGTCCCAAACTTGGTCGCCTATTTGTCCGACCGAATTCATTGGGCGGCCTTTGAGCTTGGGAAAGTTTCTCCGCCCATTTTCGCGTCGTACTTTCGCTTTCCGGATCCGTACTACTTCTGGCTCCTCTTTTCTGCTGCTTTCGAGGAGATCATCTGGCGCGGCTACCTGCAACCACGTTTTGTGCAGCGATTTGGAGTCATACGAGGGGTTTTTCTGCTCGGGCTGGTTTGGAGCGCATCTCATTTTCTGGGAGATTTTCAGAAGACGACCGAAGACTACCAGGTTCTTCTAAGACTGACTTCCCGCCTGGGCCTCTGCGTCGCGATGAGTTACGTGCTCGGCTGGCTGACTTTGCGTTCCGGCTCGATTTGGCCTGCTGCTCTCACTCATGGACTGCACAACGTTTGGGCGTTCTCAGGTGCACACTCGCTCGACGGACAAGACCCCTTACTGGTGAAAACGATCATATGGATATGTTGGGGGTTATTGGGCTTTGCGCTTTTCC
>QHYQ01000608.1 GCA_003224175.1 Acidobacteriota bacterium | reverse complement strand
TCGGCTCCTCGGTTCCTCATCTTTGATCGGGACGCCAAATATGGTTTGGAGGTCCCGATCGCGGTACGCTCGATGGCCATCCGGCCGGTTCGCACGTCGTTCCAAAGTCCCTGGCAAAACGGAATTGCTGAGCGCTGGAAAGGTTGTTCCCGATTCTGTGCTCTTCAGGAAGAACTGAACCGTTTATTGGCTTCGTTGCACTTTGCGATATGCAGGGCGGCTCATTGCGCTGGGACAACGACTACTCGCTCGGAGCTGACATGATGAGGGTGTTTCTGTCTCCCCGAATGGGAAGCATCTGCCGCGAGATTCGTGCATAGGGGCAACGGCAATGGGTCATCCAGAGGTTTGCCTGAAGGAATTGTGAGGAAGGGGCTGGTTGCACGGCAGTTTGAACGCCCGAACACCGATTCCGCGGGACTTTTGTTGTTGGACGCTTCCCTGTGGCCCCTATACGCCAACGAAGAGGCAGTTTCCATCCTCTGTTATCCGGAAACTCCTCAAGTCCATGGTAGATGGCTTAGCCGTCTTCTCGTGCAGAGGATCGACTCAGTAATCCAAAAGCAAGGTGATTGCTCTTCGAGATTCTGCAATGGATTCGCATCGGGTAAGAGGCATTACCATATCCGTGTGTTCACTCTGAAACGCAGCCTGGGAAACGATAGGGGGCCAACTCTGGCTGTTTTATTCGAGAGAAGGGGCCGGGCGCCGCTTGATCTTTCACGAATCACCCAGAAATTTCATTTAACACAACGGGAAACTGAAGCACTCCAACTTCTCATGCGGGGGTACACAACTTTGCGGATCGCTCGTGGAATGAACATCAGTTCCAACACTGCGAAGGTTTTCTTGCGATCTGTCATGATTAAGTTCGGAGCCCGCCACCGTTTGGGGATCTTAGCCAAAGTCCTACAGATTTCGAAAGGCTGACGGACTTAGATCCTCGGCCTTCGCCATACTCATGATCGATTAGCGATTCACGGATTGATTCGTGTCTGTCGAAAGGGATGCGCCTGCGATCACGAATCAAGTGGGGTGAACCGCCCTAGGAAAATTTGAGGGTAGCGAGTTGAACGCATTTCACATCCCTCTAAACCGGCAGCGTTCCGTGGAGAAGTGAAGAATATTTCTGACAGTGGGTTCTGCCTGTTTGCGAATCACGTCGCCCAAAGAGTCGATGCTGCTGTATGGCCAGCTCAAATTAGATTAGCCCACCTGCCATTCCATATTCCCACATTGGTTCAAGTCCGTTGGATAGACCGTCTGACTTGGAGCCGGAACTACAGGATCGGCGTCCGATACATAATCTGACAACTACCTCTTCGCCCGACGTAGATGGAAACCTGTAGCCCGCAGGATTAGCCCCAGCGGTAATTGACACAGCCGGTCCGCATTCGTACCGTGAGCAGGATGTTAATGCACCGTTAATGAAACGTTACGCGGGCGCACCCACTCCGGTGGAGGGCGCCTTTTTTACGAGGGCAATATGCGAGTCTTGGTTACAGGGGGCGCGGGGTACATTGGGAGCCATACCGCTAAGCTTCTGGCGCAATCAGGATTTGAACCTATCGTGCTGGATAACCTGAGCACAGGGCATCGCGAGGCTGTGCAGTGGGGACCCTTCGTTCTAGGTGATCTGGTGGACAGCAACTTGCTCCGCCAGGTGATGAGGGGCTATGAAATTCAAGCAGTCATTCATTTTGCTGCTCATGCTTACGTGGGCGAATCCATGCGCAAACCTCGCGAATACTTCCGCAACAATGTAGTGAATACGCTCAATTTACTCGATGCCATGGCCGAAGAGAAAGTTAAGTACATCATCTTCTCTTCCACTTGTGCCACCTACGGAATTCCGCAAGAAGTTCCCATAGCCGAACATCAACTCCAGCGCCCCGTCAATCCGTATGGAGAAGCGAAGCTCTTTGTCGAGCGGGTGCTACCTAGCCGAGGCGCATTGTCTAGCGCTCGCCCACATCCTAGACGCGGGAGAGAGCACGGCCCTCAATCTGGGGACTGGAAGAGGCCACTCCGTGCAAGAAATCATCACTGCTGTTGAACGCACCAGCGGCTGTCCTGTCCCTGTTTGCGAGGTGCAGCGACGACCCGGTGACCCCCCTTGCCTAGTGGCAGATGCGACGGAGGCTAAACGGCTTCTCCAATGGCAGCCAAGCCGCTCAGCGGTGGAAGAAATAATCGAAACTGCTTGGCGATGGCACAGAACAAATTCGCGTCTTGCCGCCGAGGTGCGGCCGATCGTTCGGAGGAGCCATACGAATGCAGTGCGCTGCACGATGCCAAGGTAAAAATCGACAATTAGCAGTGTCTTTGAGAGGGCCAAGCTTAACGACAAGAACATTCTTGTTCGCGCTTGGCATGCTGCTAGCGGTTCTGGTTTGCCCGATGCACCTCCTGGGCCAGAACGGGGAGAATCTGACCGGCAGCGTGGAAGGAACGGGCGGAGCAGTCTTGGCAGGAGTAAAGGTAACTCTAGTTCGCGAGGAAACGCAGGCAAAACAAGAGATCGCCACCGCCAAAGACGGCAGCTTTGCCTTCACTGACCTTGCTCTGGGCAATTACCTTCTAGCGATCGAAGCCACGGACTTTGAGCCTTATAGCAGCATCCTCCAGGTAGGAACCGGAGGGCTGAGCCCACTAGTGATCAAACTCAAATTGCGAACCGTGGCCCAGAATCTGACCGTAAAGGCGTACTCCAACGACGAGCGGCTATCTCCGGAAAGCAACACAAACTCCATGGATATGAATGAAACCGCTCTCGAGGGGCTCCCCCTCGAAACCGATTACCTCCAGCCATTCGTAGAAACGTTTTTATCACCGGCAGCAGAAGGTAACGAGGGAGCTTCTATCGTTGTCGACGGCGTGGAGGGGGGAGCACTCGACATGCCCACAGCGGCGATCCGAAGGCTGAAAATCGATCGCAATCCCTATTCCGTGAAGTTTCAGCATCCCGGCGCAGCAAGAGCAGAAATCACCACCGAGCATGGCCACTACGACCGGTACGAGGGAAGCATCGCTTTCTACGCAAGGAACTCCATCTTCGACGCGCGAAACGCCCTGGCCGATTCGAATCCCAATTTGAATCGCCGGTTCGTAGAGGCCAGCTTGGGAGGGTCGCTGCCGGGCCGAGAAGGCTCCTTCTTCTTCGCAGGACAGCGTCTCATGGATGACGAAAGTGCGGTTGTAAGTTCCCTGGACACTGTCGCCCTGACCGGCACTCTCAACATCAACGTGCCCAACCCGCGGCGGAACGACCATCTCTTTCTGCGGACGCATTGGTCCCTGACAGACACGCAATGGCTTTCGCTGAACTACGTCTTCACAGACAAATCGACCCGCAACAAGAGCGTGGGAGGACTTACTCTGCCTGAACAGGGGTTCAGTGAGGGCAGGCAAACTCAGCGGGCGCAATTGGAATACAGTCAGGCTCTTTCGCCTCAGCTCTTCAACGATCTCATTTTTCTTTTCAAAAAGGAGGATGCCCGAACTGGGGACCCGGCGACCGGTCCGGAAATCCTGGTAAACGGTGCGTTTACCGGCGGACCTTCGCAGATTTTCGAAGGCACACATAGACGTGGGTTCGATC
>QHYQ01000607.1 GCA_003224175.1 Acidobacteriota bacterium | reverse complement strand
CAGTGCGCATAAAAATAAACATTTGGCGCTGGTGATGGACCTGGATCGAGAACGGTAGTACCCATCAATCTTCGCCACAGCACAGCTGCCCAATAGTTCGGTCGCGGTGCAAACGTGCTCTCGTCCAGCAATCCGTAGTCGCTCGAAGCCAGCGTGTTGTGCATGATCACTTTCACGCCGTCCCGGGCGAGGCTTGCATGTTGAATGAGGTATCGGAACGTGTCCAAAAAACTCGAAGCCCACGGGTTTCCTCCGCAAGCTGCATCAGCCGTTTCCGTGATCCACAGTGATTTGCCCGGCTCGAACTTGTCTCGAAGCTCCGCGTAAAATGCACCAATCTTCTCTGGTCGGGAGAGCCAGTCCTGCGAAAGCGCCGCCGCCGCCGTTGTTTGCGATGATGCGCCCATGCTTGCGCACCGCTGCGAAACTGACGCATAAAGATGGTACGAGAACACGTCGAAGGCCGGGCCGGTCGCGCGGAGCAGGTCTTCGGATTTCAGCACTCCGCTGCCCATCGGCATCGCGAACGGGCCCTCGCCAACAGAACCAGGACCGAGAAATACCGTGCCTGGCGCGGTCTTCTGAAGGAATGCGCGAAACGCTTGGATATCGCGCCCGTAGGCTGCGGCATCGTAGCCTCTGGGAGCACCGCCCATGGCCGCGTACGTCGGCTCATTCATAAATTCTGTGGCCGCGATTCGTCCTCCAACAGACTTCGTGTACTCGAATAGTTGCCGCGCCTGTTCGGAACTCCACACGCCGTGAGCGTCACGCGCCCCTGCGCCCGTGGCCACGGATGTGACGATTTCCGCACCTACGGCATGAGAAAAATCAACAACCCCCTTCCATTCCTTGCGCGTCAAGACTCCACTGAATCCCGATGGCGCGTTCGCCGCAGCCGGGTTCCGCCGATAACTTCCACCATTTCGATGTTGTACGACTCGAAGCGTTCGTCCACCGTTCCGAGCCGAGGCATACTCGCGGGTGCAAGGGAACGGGGCCGTACAGTACCGGGAGCTTTAGAGCACCCTGCGTCCCCGAGCACCGATATCGTTGCGAACATATAGACGACAATCGAGCGCGTTGCGTGTCTCCGGAGAATGGAGCCGAACTCGTCGTCTATCAACAGATTCCGGATCAAGCTGTTGACCGAAGACCCCAAGCTGACCCTCCTCAATAGGAATGTCTGGAATCTTTAGGCCGGTGAGAACTGGATTCAGAGCGGAGATCGAACGCCCTCGGCAGTACCCTATTCACAATCCGTTGCTCGCACCAAGCGGTGCACGTACAGCTTGCTGATTGCCTCGTTACGGACAGACGTCTCCCCTTGTGCCCGCTGCTCTTGTCTCCTGCGTGAATCTGACAGGCTGCGGTCAGGAAATCTGTTCAAGGTTGAACACTTGGGCCGAATTTCGCGGCGGCTGGTGCTGGCAAAGACTGCTCTGTGTGGCCCTGACTTTGAATTCAGTCTCGAAGAATAACATTGAGAAGCGAACTATGGACTCGCAATGAGCCCTTGTAATCGTTCTCGTAGTCGATGAAACCCTGTTTCCTGAACTTGTTCATGAAAAAACTGATCCTTCCACGGGTGGTTCCAACCATCTCTGCTAATGTCTCCTGATCGATTTTCGGAATGACTTCCTCCGTCTTGCGATCCTTTCCGTAATGCGCTTGCGACAAAAGAAGCCGGGCCAAACGCTTTTCGCTGTGATTGAAGAAGTGGTCCACCAACTCGTCAAGAAGGTGGAGGTTCTGCGACAACAAACAGGAAACGAAGGTCATTGACAACTCCGAATCCTCGCGGAGGCTGCGTAGCATTGCCACCCGTTCGATCCTCGCAAGCGAACAGTCCTCAACCGCCGTAACCGTCATCTCACGAAACCTTTGGCCCGCCAGGCATTGGTCGCCGACGAATTCGTTGGCCCCTAAAACGCCGACGATTGCTTCCCTTCCTCGTGTCGATACGACTGTCAGCTTGACCTTGCCTTTCTGGATAAAGAAGATGCAATCACTAGGGTCACCTTGCGAGAAGATGGTTTCTTTCGGCTTACAGTCCAGAATCGTGACTCCGTCACCGATTCGGTCGTGAAAAGGTCTGAAATTCAGACCGAGGCTCGTGATTTTTTCGCAGGCATTTGGGACTCTTTTCGCGAGTGCCAAACCTTCCGTCCGCCGGTGGAGTTTCGGTGACATTCTGACTGAGTCTCAAGAAGTTCATCAAGAATAGGCTCCGGAACCTAGTCGGAGTTTCTTGTTCTGTCTTTTCGATTGTTGACTTTATTTCACGATCTTGACTCTTTTCTGGGACTGCCGGTGGTTGAGTCTCTGCTTAGATCGTGTTACTAGACGGGGCTCTTCGTCGACAGTGTCCAATGGGGCGGAAATCGTCGATAATCCGTCTCGGTAGGCCTTGGGGGTCACACCGGTCAATTTGTGGAAGAGCGTGGTGAAATGGCTTTGGGTTTGGAAGCCTCCGCCCATTGCGACTTCAACCAGAGGCACGCGTTTTTCTGCCAGCAGCTTCTTGGCTCGCTCAATCCGGCAATTGATGACATACCTGTGCAGAGTTAGGCCCGTCGACTGTTTGAAGGCGCGACAGAAATAATAAGGGTTCAACTGTGCGACGTCAGCAATTTTGGCGAGCACGAGGTCTTCCCCTAAATTGTCTCTGATGTACTCGGTCACCCGCCGCAGTTTATAGGCGGGAAGTCCTCCATGGTGGGGAGAATGGGGAGAATGCGCCTCGAACTTGCCAAGCAAGTGAGCCGCTAGCGCCACAGCCAGTGAATCACCGTAAAGACGACCCGAGGTGCAGCCCGTTTCAAGTTCCGCGCGGAGCGCTTCGGCGATGTGTGCGATCTGAGGGTCGCGCGTTTCGAGATTCTTGATCAATTCGACAGGAGTTACCGCTCCTGAGTCCCTTGCTATTCGTTCGACAAA
>QHYQ01000606.1 GCA_003224175.1 Acidobacteriota bacterium | reverse complement strand
CCCGAAGCCTGATCATAGTCGTTCTCATGCCACCGCTCATGATGCTCCTGTTCGGATATGGCGTGAACCTGGACACAAGCGCCATCCCCATGTACGTGTTGGATCGCGAAGGCAGCCAACAGAGTCAAAACCTGCTCAAACACTTCCAGTCTTCTAGGTACTTCGATATCGTGGGTGTAGTGGACAACTATCCCTCTGTGCTGAGGGCGCTCGATGAGGGACGCTGCCGAATGGCGATTGTCATCCCTGCCCGTTTTTCGGAAGAACTGAATTCCGGGACTCCGGTGGGCGTTCAACTGCTGGTCGATGCCATTGACGACAACACCGCAAATCTAGCTTTCAGCTACAGTGAATCGGTGCTGCGGGGCTTTTCCGCTGACGTGCAACTCCAGTGGCTGCGGCGGCAAGGCTTTGGCGGCCTAGCGCCTCCTCTCAACGTGGATTCTCGCATTTGGTTCAATGAAGTCCTGGAAAGCAAGGCTTTCATCGTGCCTGGAGTCATTGCGTTGGTTCTGACTGTCATCGGCACGTTCTTGACTTCGCTGACGGTGGCGCGTGAACGCGAACGCGGCACGTTGGAACAGCTCATCTCAACCCCGGTCCGCTCGTCCGAGATCATGGTGGGCAAACTTATGCCTTATTTCGTGATCAGTGTGATCGATTTCGCCATTTGTGCGGCTATTGCCATCTGGGGGTTCCGCGTACCTTTCCGCGGAAGTTGGCTCGCCCTGTCAGTCGGTTCCGCATTTTTCCTGATAGTGGTCCTGTCCATGGGGTACCTTATCTCCGTGCTGGCGAGCACGCAACTGGCCGCCAGTCAAACCGCCCTGGTTACCGCTTTTCTGCCTGCATTCCTGCTCTCCGGATTCATCTATCCCATCGATCAAATGCCCCTTGTTCTGCGCGCATTCACGCACATCATCCCCGCTCGTTACTACGTGAGTATCTTAAAAAGTGTCTTTCTCAAGGGAACTCCGATCGGACTGATAGGGGCAGATCTTCTTGGGCTGGCTATTTTTGCCGCGCTGGTTGGGACATTGGCGACCCGGGCATTTCACAAGACCTTAGATTGAGGTCATTGGTATGTTTGCACGCATTCGGCAGATGGTAATAAAGGAATACATTCAGGTAATCCGGAGCAAGGATAGCTTGTTCCTGCTGGCTGTTACGCCAATTATTCAACTGCTGCTGCTGGGCTACGCTATCACCTATGAGGTGCGACATATTTCCACGGCGTTTCTGGACTTGGATAATAGCGCGGAGAGCCGCGAACTTATTAGTCGCTTCGGCGCGAGTCGCTACTTCAATGTCAGCATGCGGCCGGAGGACTACAATAAGATGACTGAGCTGGTTCGGCGGGGGGATGCGTTGATCGCTCTGCAGATACATCCCGGCTTCGGGACGCACATACGCAAAGGGGACACAGCGCCGCTGCAGGTGATTCTGGACGGCAGCAATTCCAATGTGGCTCTGGTTGCGTTGGGATACGTTAACCAGATCACCGCCGATTATGCGCGAGACTACCAAAGTGAGTTTTTACGGCGTACCAATCCCCTGCTGGCCGGCCGTATGCCCCACGTGGAACTGGAGCGCCGCCCCATGTTCAACGAAGATATGCAAAGCCGGTGGAACTTTATCCCGGGAGTCATCGGCATTCTTCTGCTGATCCAGGTCGTAATATTGACTGCGTTTGCTGTCGTTCGCGAACGGGAGATCGGCACCTTGGAGCAGGTGATGGTAACCCCGATACGACGCTGGGAGTTCATCGCGGGAAAGACTCTCCCTTTCTTCTTCATTGGACTTGCCGACGGGGCTCTGATCACGGTTCGAGGTAGTGCTGCGCAGTGTCTATCTGAAGGGAGTGGGCTTAAGCGTCCTTTGGCCGCAGATGCTGGCAATGGCGATATTTGCGCCGCTCCTATTTACGATAAGTATTTTGCGGTTTCATAAGTCGCTTGAGTGAGTGGTAACCGATTTCGTTAGCGGCATGGGTGGTTACGTATGAAATTCAGCTTGCAAGGCAAGCGTGCCCTGGTCACGGGCGGATCTCGGGGAATCGGGCGGGGAATTGTGCTGGAGTTGGTCAGGCATGGGGTTTCTGTGGCAGCATGCTACAATCGCGAAAGCGAAGATTCCAAGAGCCTTGCTGACCATCTGCAACGAGCTGATGGTGACAGTCTGATGGTTCAGGCCGATCTCGCGGACGAAGCCTCGATCAAGGGCATGACATCTCAGGTGCGGAAGCGTTTCGGGCGCGTCGACGTCCTGGTCAACAACGCAGGCGTTGTAAGTCACAGGCTGATACAGGATTTGGACACGAGCGAATGGAGACGCACGATCGACACCAATCTGACGGGCACTTACCTGGTCACTCGGGAGCTACTGGATAGCATGCCCGAGGGTGCATCCATCGTTAATGTTGCCTCCGGGGTTGCCATGGTCGGTATGGTTGGGCGCGTCGCCTACACAGCCTCGAAAGCCGGAGTACTGGGCTTGACACGATCGCTCTGCAAGGAACTGGGGCCGCGAGGCATCCGAGTGAACGCCATTGCTCCCGGCATAATTGAGACCGACCAGGTCAGCGGCCTCACCGCGGAGCAACACAGCCGTTACGAGAAGCTGGCAGCACTGTCGCGTCTAGGGCAGCCGGAGGACGTCGCCGGCGTAGTGCTGTTTCTGGCCAGCGATCTCGCGCGCTTCGTTTCCGGAGCTACCATTTACGTTGACGGAGGAATATAGCTCCATGATCAGGATGACGCTGCACATAAAAGTGAAGGAGGGACGAGCGGCGGACTTTGAGCGCGCCTGGAGTAAGGTCGCGGATCGGGTTCGCCTCTACCCCGGAAACCTGGGTCA
>QHYQ01000605.1 GCA_003224175.1 Acidobacteriota bacterium | reverse complement strand
CTCGATGTGATGGACTTCGAGTCCGTCGCGCGAACCGCAGCTTTGGCATCGCCATGCGTCTCGTTCCAACACCGATCGATACAACAAAGAATATTCCTTTCGACGAAGACGAATTCGGGGCTGTTTGGAACACTTCATGACGTTGTACCGAGATTCTCCAGAAATTCCTGCTGTTCTGAAGTGGGAAGGAGCCCAAACAAGCGATCTAATGCCAGCCGTAAGGCTTTGATGTCACCGCTTTCCAGATTGGCCCCCGCCAAAAAATCCGCACAGATCATCTCCAGGCAGTAGCCCCTCGATTTCTCATCCCCCAACATCAATCCTGCTGTCTCGAGCGCCTGCTCAATCACCGGCAGCTGGCTCTTATAAACCTTGAAGTACATGATCTCCCACGGCTCGGTCTCCTGCCCCGTCAGGTGCTTCTCCACCTCTCGTTTGAATTCCTCTCTGGGGAGGTCGATTGTGCACCCGGGGTGCACAATCGACCTCCCGCCCGTTACTGCGGACCACCTTCACCAGTTCCCTAGCTTTCGTCCATCCCATTAATTTCAGCTCGGATTTCGGAACCTTCGGCTGATGTTCGTGAATGGCCATCAGGTAGTACGCCTTGCGCCTTGATTCCGGAAACTTCCTCTCCAGGTATTCATCGAACGACTTCAGGTTTTCCAGCCTCCAATACTGGCCGGCCCGTACTTCACAGAGATAGCGACCCAGTTCCACGAATTGAGTGTCGCGCTCCCGGTCCGAGGTGGCTGCGGCTCCTCCGCCGAGAGGTGGAAGCGCTGGTGAAGAAGAAGCACGGAGACCACTACCTGAAGGAGCAGCGGGCGAAGACGGAGCTGGCCCGCGTCAACCGCGAACTGAAGCGTCTGAAGGGCCAGATCGCTGCGCTCGAAGAGCGAAAGTCAAAGCTGATCGCCGAGCTGGGGAGGTGATGGCGCCAGATCCATCGTCGGAGGAGGAACGAGAACGATGGCGTAAGCGGTAAGCAACCTGCATCTATCGCGTGCATCAGTTCGCCTTTGGCGAGCTGGGCGGGTGCAGCGAGGAGTGGATCCCGGCCGATGACTGGATGACTTTGATAGCCCCAGCGACATTCAGCCGCGGCGTTGACGATCTGTCGAGCATTGACCCCATCACGATATAGTCAACTACCACCCTGACAGTCCGACAAGCAGTGGCCGCCGTTTGCACCCGATTCCACCTCAATCATTTCTTGGGCGATTGTGTGAGAACCCACGTCCGAAGCTTGGGAAGCTTGCAGTAAAATTCCATAGACGCTTGAACTGGCGGCACTTAGTAAATTTGCAGCAACCCTCAATTGGAAGACAAATGGAAAATGAGAATCGGTTGACGAGCCCCGACGCATTGCAACGGTCGTCGAATCAACCGGGCTGTGCTGCCACAACTGTCAAGAACCGACGAGGGAGAACAATACGGATGTCTTGAAATCGCGACGGAAAGTGACGGATATTCCCGGTCACAATATAATCTGCCCTCGCTTCCAGCGCGCATTCCACGACTTTGTTGTCATCTGGGTCGCGCGAAACGTTCAGTTTCCTCTTGGGAATTACTACGGCGCTGGCGGCGGTAACGGCTAATTTCCAAGTTGATTTCTCGCAGGGGCAAGAGGTCTAGTCTCTTAGCTTTCGCCTCTCTCTGAATTTGAGCGAGTGCCGCAGGCTGTCGCGCGAAGTTCCGGAGGTATTCTTCTACACTCATAATCACAGCCTGCGGCTCGCCGCGCTTGTCTACGACAAACCGCTCATGATTTTGGCGCACGCGCCTAAGAATCTGGCCCAGTTGGGTGCGTGCAATGAGTGCTGGAACAATCTTCAGCGTTCGCACCTTGTTTGATATTTTTGCCATCTCCAATTCCCCACCTTAGCCACGAACTAACTAATCAGTTCAGCCACATTATATTCTTGATAGCGGTCATAGTTCAAGGGACTTTCACGTCAAGGCCATTCATGAATCGGCGGAGCTCGCTCACGAATCCCATGCGGAGATTCGCAACTTATGGATTTCAAGTCTCGGGCCGCAGTAAAGTACACTGAAACTCTCCGGGGGTCGTCATGGACAAGTCGCGCCACCCCCAGGTGATTCGTCCCTGGAAAACTAGTAGGCCAACACAAAAGAATAAATGGAGCTCGCCGCCCACGATCAGCCACGGCGAGAGCGTAATAGGAGCCTTGCACCAAGAAGCACGGCTGACCGCCGACGGGGCTTTTGTTGAGGGGCAAAGGACACCCCACATGGGGACTTCAATGTCGGCACCTTTCTGGGATCCCTGCCGAGAGTTTCCCTTCGCGGTCTAGCCGGTGTTCCTTGCGATGGGCTGCCCAGGCTTTCTCCAGTGTTCGGGTTTGCTCCTTCGACGCGATTTCAAATCGGGCAAGCGCCAGGATCAAGGCGCGCACGCTGACATGGGGCTCCGCCGCACGTCCCGTGAACCCGCACCTGCGGCAAGTGATGATTGGCGTCTTGATGTCCCGTCCAGCTCGAATCCGGCGAAGCATTGCCTCCAGGTCATCCCGCAGGTTGATGAGCTCCGGCATCGACATTTCCGCGTGCCAGTCCGCTCGCAACCGCACGATCATTTCTGGAAACCAAGTTCTCTGCGGGTCGCCCGAAGGCATGCCGGTGGTCTCCCCTTCAGCCGTCCGTTTTGGGTTGCGGCCGTTGTCATGGTAGTCGTAGACGCGTTTCGGCGAAATGGTCTCTATCGACACGTGGCGTATGACGCCCGAGCTCCGATTGTGGACAGGGACGGGCACCTTTCCGGTTACGCGACGCAACCAGGCACCATGCCAACTCGCGATAAATTTGGTTTGGCGATTGTTTCGTCGCGCAGCAGGCAGGCGCTGCGCCAATGGCATCGAATTTCCAAGCCATGACAAAGCCGGCGAAACCGACCAGAATGGTTTCCGCAAAATCCTGGTTTGTGATAAATAGGGGAAAGTGGCGCTCAGTATGGTTGCTAGAAAACGGCCAGACTCTCTCTGCATCTCCCACCGCACTCCCACTGCGTGCTTAATGGTCTTGGGGTGCCTGCCAGGACCAGGTTGAACGCCTCGCGGGGATGCCCGATTTTGATTAAGTGCGCGTGGCTATCTTCCGGGTGGAGCAGCTTGATCGTCGGCACTAACTGTTTGCCGATCTCCGACTTCGGAAACAAATTACGGTCACCGCATAGGCGGGCTAGATGAGCGGCCTGATTCTAGCGCGTGATGGCTGCTGATCAGAAGGATGTTTGTCTCCTGAGCAAATTTGCCAAAATGCGTAATTCGCCGCTTCTCCTCCACCGTGCGGAATCGCCGCCGCTCCCTA
>QHYQ01000152.1 GCA_003224175.1 Acidobacteriota bacterium | reverse complement strand
AGTGTGCCTGCAAGAAAGTAGGTGCCCACCCGATGAAGCCTTTTCTTCTCATACTAGTGCTCTCGCTCCTTGTTCCAGCGATAGGGCAAGAGAATGTATTGGCGCAATCCAAGACCGACCTGGTTGGGACCTGGAAATTAGTGTCTGCCACCGAGACCACCAAGAAAGGTGAAGTTAGAGGTTTTGGTCATAATCCTACTGGCTTCATTACCTACACGGCAGACGGCAGAGTGATGCTCATCATAACGAATGGCGGACGCAAGCCGCTGTCTACCTCCGACTACACCACGGCCCCAATTGAAGAAAGGGCGGAAGCCTTCGCCACGATGACTGCCTATGCGGGACATTACACCCTGAACGGTGACAAGGTGATTCACCACATCGAGGTGCTCGATGCCAAATGCTGTAAACACCGACCAAGTGCGTCTTATCACCAACCTGAAAGGCAACTCCTTGACCCTGCGAACAGTCCGGACAAATTGCCTATCGACCCGAACGGCGTTTACTTCGTGCTAGCCTCCAAGAACGTCATGCAGCAGTCAGTTCCCAGCCAGTTCTGTGCCTGGCACAGTTACGGCATCGCTCAAGACGGCAAGAGTGGCAGTGGTACTGCCATCAAAGTGGCATTCATCGGCGACTCCGACCAATTTCCTTCCGCCTGTCAATGGCAGAACCCTTCACCAAACAATAATCCGGCGGCAGACGCCGCGGCAAACTTCATTGCCCACGAACTGTCGGAGACGGTCACCGATCCCGAGTTTAACGCCTGGACCAACCCCGGCGTAATAGAGAATGGCGATCTCTGCCAATGGACCTTTGGCACAACCAAGTTATTGCCCAACGGCTCGTCCTACAACTTGATATTTGGCACGCGCCCGTATCTGATACAGCGAATTTGGGTGAATGCTCGCGGCGGGTACTGTGCTTTGGCGTTGGATGAGTAAGCGGTAAGGGTTGGCCATACAGGTTCCCCAGCCTGCGGGATTTCGAGACATTAATGAC
This sequence comes from Acidobacteriota bacterium, assembly GCA_003224175.1. Classification (GTDB taxonomy): domain Bacteria; phylum Acidobacteriota; class Terriglobia; order Acidiferrales; family UBA7541; genus Palsa-189. The sequence goes on along the minus strand of QHYQ01000152.1, from coordinate 6,239 downwards.
GTACGGCGACCGTCACCGGAGCGATGGCCGCTGCCGCAACTCCTGCCCGTTGTCGGCGCGTCACTCTGCACCGCCTCGAAAACCCGATTGCGCGAGTTTCGCCTTTATTGCAGTTCCGGCTTAAGTGAGTTCGAGACCCTCAGCGCAGTTGTTCCTCATACGTCCGCGGTCATTAAGACTGATGAAATTTGGCTTTTGCAGGAAACTCAGATTCGCGCATATAAAACCCCGCCGGGTCTTCTGGTCCTACCCTACCGTCCCCCACCCCCTTCACATTTTTGGTGTCAGTTCTGGTGTCAGTTACGTTTGCATTACGCCACTCGGAAACGCTTGTACATGCGCTTCGATAGCTGCGGACTTACCGCTTAAACAAAGGGGATTCACAGCATCGTGCGTGTCAGAGCGCGAGTGAACTCGTCTGGACAGTTACGCTGAAAACGGCTTCCCAAGCCGCGGACGTGGGTTCGATTCCCATCGCCCGCTCCAGAAAACCTGACCTGTTGATGCACTTGACCTTGCTGACTTCCCGACTCAGAATTGCCCCGTAGACTGCCATGTTTTAGACGCTGTTGCACGCGCGCAGTGAGACTTTGTTTTATTTTGGACGCAGGCGAGAAACGTGATAGACACAGGGGACCAAAGGTGTCACTGGCGCTCTCTAGCCTGATCGAGAAACGAAGTTTCTCGAGTTTCGTCACCTGATATTTGCAGGCAACGCGAACACGAAAAGCGTCGACGCGTCCGCCGGCACGTGCCCTTTCGCTTCAGGGTAAAGGTCGGTTAGGGTACGTTCAACGATCGACCCGCCTCCCGTGCTTATTGCGATATATTGGCGGCCATTAATCGAGAAGCTCACGGGCGGAGACGCAATCTTTGCGCCGGTATTGAAGGACCAAAGTTTCTCGCCGCTTTTTGCATCCAGAGCAAACGCGTAGCCCTCGAGGTCTCCGGCAAAAATCAAATCGCCTGCCGTTGCCAATAGAGATGAGGCGTTAGGGTAATTCGTCGCGAATGTCCACTTTCTTTCGCCGGTCAGAGGATCAAAGGCGCTGATATTGGGCTTCCCGCTCGTGCTCAACTGACCGGTGAACGTGCCGCCGAAGTACCGATCGCCTTCCTTCACATCCAGTTCCTCCGGCTCGAGCCGCGCGCAGATCTCAAAATTGTTGCTGTACCACAAGCCTGTGCGGGGGCTGTAGGCCGAGTGATTAAAATTGCGCGCGCCGATCGTCCCGGGGCAGAACACATAATCGCTTCCCTTAGCTGGAACCACGGGCTTCAGGGGCTTGCCATCGTTATCCAATCCTCCGGACCAGTTCAGCGTCTGCGCGTAGGGGAAGACCTTCACAAGTTTGCCTGTTTCCCGGTCGAATACATAGGCGTAGCCGCCTTTATTGGAATGGATCACCAATTTGCGGCGCTGACTGTTTTGGTCGACGTCGATCAACACCGGTTCTGCATTCGCGTCGAAATCCCACAGATCGTGCGGAATCTCCTGGAAGTGCCACCTCAGTTTTCCGGTATCGGCATCCACGGCGACCAGCGAATCGGTGTACAGATTGAGCCCTTTGCGACGATCCCCGTAAAAGTCGGATGAAGGATTGCCGATGCCCCAGTAGATCAAGTTCAGCTCCGGATCGTACGAGCCGGTAAACCAAGTCGAGCCGCCGCCAATCTTCCAGGAGTCGCCGGGCCAAGTTTCAGAACCAGGTTCGCCAGGCGCCGGTATCGTGTACCAGCGCCAAACCATCTTCCCGGTCTTTGCGTCGAAAGCCGTCAGGTAACCGCGATGAGCCACTTCTCCGCCGGTTACCCCGGTGATCACCTTATCCTTCACCAGTAGCGGCGCCGCCGTTATCCCGCAACATTGGACCGTGTCTGGCACTTGAACGTTCCAGACCTCCTTGCCTGTCTTGGCGTCTATGGCGACCATGTGATTGTCATGCGTTCCCATGTACACCATGCCGTATCCGATTGCCAGGCCGCGCGTGCCAAGGATCGGCTGCGATGCGCTTCCCTTTGAGGATCCATAGACGTAAGTCCAAAGAGGCCTGCCCGTAGCCGCCTCGATCGCGAAAACGTGATTCTGATGATTTTCGAGATAAAGGACCCCGTCCACGACAAGCGGCGCGGCCTGCAGCCCATTCTGCCCACCCGTCGGGAAGGCCCATACCGGCACGAGTTGCTTGACGTTCTCGCGCTTGATCTGATCAAGCGGGCTGTAACTCCATGCGCGGTAATTTCCGAAAAAAGTGAGCCAGTTCCGCGGCTCCTTTTCCGCCTGTTCAATGCGCTTCGCCGTAGGCTCCTGGGCGGCGAGTGAATTGGCACCCCAAAAGCCGAGGCTCAGAAGCGCTGAAAAAACGCCGACTGAACGAAGCCGAATAGCAATTCGATGTTTTCTGATCATTGCCATTTTCTCCATCGCTTGGTTGGGGCAGTGGTCGCGCCGACGACAAAGTTGACCTTGTGCGGTTTTGCGGCGGTCTTGTTAGTCGACATTTCCGATTTGACCGCGCAAAACTGACGACATCCTACACCAGCTATAGGGTGCTTGCTTATGATTCAGTGCAACCGCTCGCGCACTCCTGCCTTCGTCGCCGAGAGACGCCATAGAGCGCAGAGAAATTCGCACGTACTAAGGACGTTCGGAGATAGAGTCTCAGGACGTGCTAGCCCTTCGGGGCCGGATGGCAGGTACAATCCATTCGGCCTCTGCTTCCCGGTGTTGCACACGCAGCGCATAACTACCGCGACCGGTCTCACAAAAGAATAGCGCCGCGACTTTTTCTCCTACCGTTCTCGAGCAAAAATAGAATTCCGATGTGGCTCAGTTGGTGTAACCTAAGGAGCCTGCCAGGCTGCGAGACATGGAAACGTTTTTCTTGCCCCCGGACATCGGCCGCAAGCTACGACCCTATTTTTTCTCATTCCTGACTTTCCTCTTGGCGTTGATCCTGCGCGAAGCCCTCACGCCCATTGTCGGCATGTCGTTGCCTCATGCGACTTTCATGGTCGCTATAGCCTTTTCCGCGTGGTTCTTTGGCCTCGGCCCTGGCCTGTTCACCATGATTGCGGGGTTGCCTGCGGCCGATTATTTTTTCACGCCACCCATTCACACGTGGAGCGCCTTCACTCCCGTCGAACTTCCCTCCACCTTCACTTACTTAGTGGCTTCCTGTGCGCTCATCGCCATGGGAGTGGCCAACCGCCGGCGTGCGGCGGAACTCGAGGAAAAAAATGCGCGCCTTCGCGAGCTCTCCGCACACCTGCTGCGCAGTCAAGATGAGGAGCGCCGCCGAATTGCCCGCGAATTACACGACAGTGTAGGCCAATATCTCGCTGCGATATGCATGACCCTCGGCCGCATGATCAATGATGCCAAAGACTTGCCTGCCGCTATGGTTGAACTTCTGGAAGAAGCTGTCGAGATCAGCAGGGCATGCGCATCAGAGGTGAGAACGATCTCCCACTTGCTTCATCCGCCCCTGCTCGAAGAAATGGGATTATCATCCGCCGTACGCTCCTATGCGGAAGGCTTTGCCACGCGAAGCGCCATTCAAGTGCAACTGGACGTTCCGAACGATCTGCATCGTTTCGGGACCAATATTGAGCTGGCTCTTTTCAGAGTGTTGCAAGAGTCGCTTACCAACGTGCATCGCCACTCCGGGAGCAAAATAGCACGAGTGACGATCGGCGCCGATGCACATCAAGTGTGGCTAGAGGTGCGTGATCGCGGCAAAGGTATTCCTCAAAAAGAGGGCCGTCCGGCCTTTCGCCCGGGCGTCGGGACCAGCGGAATGCAGGAGCGAATCAAGGAACTCGCGGGCACGCTGGAGTTCAGTTCCGATCAAACTGGAACGTTAGTAAAAGCGGTCATCCCATTGCCAGCCGGACCTCGCAGCGCGAATACCGAGCCGACCGTCGCACAACGCCGCGTTAGCTGAGGAACCACGAGTTGGAACAGCGGCCTCAAGGACCCTTGCACACAAAAAAAGAGGGGCGTCCTAAGACGCCCCTTCGCGCTTGACAACTGCTGAGGGAAGTATGAGAAGTATGAGAAGTATGAGAAGTATGATTGTTTCATAATATAGCATTCCAGAACCGCCATGTCTTTGACGAAGGACAAACTTCCCTTGCGCAAAACTTCCTTTCCATCCTTACAGCTTTTCCTGGAATTCGGTCGACTCGATTTGATATAGTCGCGGCACCCAAGTCCCTGCCCACACCCCTGTAACCGCGCGGAGGCTATTCGTATGTGGGAAGACAGCTGTTATTTTTGGGTGGTGCTCTACAAAAACCACTGGTTTCATGCTCGGAAGAATTTGCTTTTCAGACACAAAATCCTGCTTGCCGAGACAGACGCCGTCACCTCTGGCCCTCCTATCGATTACAGCTTCAAGGTGCGATGTGATGAGTGCGGGAAGGAATATGCCTATAAACCCTCAGAAGTGCTGAGAGTCGAACACGACCCGCCTGAGTCATTCACTCCACATCCGCTATTTAGGAACGAAGACACTGGCCCCCATCCAGATGCCGTGGATCGGTCTCCAGACGACACAAGACACCGGAGGTTGCTAAACTTGGCTCAAATCATCGTCTGGCGCACTGTAGCTCGAAGTCGTTCGTTATTCGGGAAACGAGTTGCTCGATGAGCTGCCATACACGTTTCAACAGACCCTGACGCCCTTCGGCTCCGAAATCGACGACGTTTTCTCGGCTTCACCGAAACGCAGTGGTAATTGAGCGCTCCCACCCGCTATATCAGTAGGTTCTTCCGAACAGAGGTTCGGGCCTCTTTGAGCTAGGGTTTTCCGACAAAAGCAACAGCCGTCTTGCTCGCATAAATATCGCCCGGTTTCCTCGGGAGCCTTCATCCCCATTATCAGACTTGCCGCAGAATCCAATATCAATTCGCTCGACCGAAGGGCGGATAGCCGGAAAGGCCTACTTCCGCCTCGCACTGTTTCTAACTTTAACGTGTGCTGGTGGTCACGGGAAACAATGCGAACGTCCAGATCGAACCCCCGGCCGGTACTTTCGCCGCCCCGAAGCGGGTGGCGAGCGCGCCGCCGAGTCCTGACGCAACGCTCACGTATTGGCGTCCGTTGTGGGTGTAGGTGATCGCCGTCGAATTCACGCTCGAGCCGGTCTTGAATTGCCAAAGTGTTTTACCCGTGTCCTGGTCGAGCGCAAGGAACTCCCCCGTCATTTTCCCGGTGAAGATAAGCCCGCCGCCCGTCGCCAACATGCCGGCTGAACTTGGCAGCTCGGTCAACGGAATCTCCCATTTCTTTTCGCCCGTCACCGGATTGATCGCCAGGAAGTGGCCGAAAACGTCGCCTGGCTTCATTTTCGGTTCTTTAGCGACGATACCGGTCGAAGTCTTACCGATTTCTTGTGGCTTCTTGGGCGGCGGCGCGAGCTTCTGTATCCGTGGCACCTGCCATGTGCTCGCGTAGATGATTCCGGTCTCCGGATTGAGCGCGATGGGCACGGCATTCGTGCCGCGCGACGGCCAGATCTCGACTTCTTCACCTGCGCGAAAACGATTCTGTACGTCAGTCAACACCGGCCGGCCGGTTTGAAGGTCGATCTGCGATGCCCAATTCACTTTGACGTACGGGTGCCCGGCGATCAGTTTGCAGTTCGTGCGGTCCAGCACGTACATGAAGCCGTTTTTGTTGGCCTGAATCATTACCTTCCGGCGCTGTCCGCCGATCTCCATGTCGGCAAGCACCTGCTCGTCGGTGCCGTCCACGTCGTAAATGTCATTGGGCGTGTATTGAAAATAACAAGCGATCTCGCCTGTTTTCGGCCGGATCGCCAGCACACTGGACGTGTACAGGCTATCCATACCCTCGCGTGGTTTCGGATCGTACGGTTCCGCATTGCCGGTACCCCAGTAGACGAGATCGAGTTCGGGATCATACGAACCGGAGCGCCACGTCGGCCCTCCGCCGTACTTCCAGGCGTCGCTGTTTTTGGGCCATGTCTCGGAACCGGGTTCGCCGGGCGCTGGGATGGTGTACCTGCGCCACAATTTCTTTCCGGTGTCCGGGTCCCAGCCGTCCAGGAAACCGCGCGTGGTGGATTCTCCACCGGAGACTCCGGAAATCAACACGCCGTTGGCAATGATCGGTCCCCCGGTGGCGTAGTAGCCTTCTTTCCAGTCGGCGAATCTCTGGTTCCACAGTTCTTTGCCGGTCTTCATGTCGAGCGCGAGTACATGATTATCG
>QHYQ01000151.1 GCA_003224175.1 Acidobacteriota bacterium | reverse complement strand
CAGGCGCCCGGCCCCGGGCAACTCAGGAGTCCACTGAGACAGCCGCGAGCCATCACGCCGCCGGGAAGGAGTATTTGCAGGCCGGCCGCGTACAGGAAGCCCTGGCTGAATTCAGCAAGGCCCCGAGGTTCCCCTCAACCTGATCGACCCGAATCCCTACCGGCGCTTCGATCTCAACCCTCTCGACCCTAAGAAAATCGAGGAACTTCGGACTAGCATCCAAGCGACCGGATTCTGGGACAACATCGTTGTCCGCTCGCTCGATGGTCGCTACCAGTTAGCGTACGGTCACCACAGACTCGAAGCGGCCCTTCAAGAGCTAGGGCCAGACGCTGCCGTGCGGGTGATCCTCCGAGAGTTCACAGACGACCAGATGCTCCGAGCGATGCTCGACGAGAACCGTGCGACCGTGATCCTTACTGGCCGCTCGGTGATCGAAGCGGTCGCGGCGGTACGCCTTCACTTCAAGACCGACGAGAACCTTCGCGAGAATATCAGCAATCTGCTGAACTGCTCGAAGGAAAGGGTGAAGGACGCTCTCTCGATCCTCTATGCGATAGAGGAGAAGAAACTCTCCCCGCTGGTTCTGAAATATAAATCACTTTCGAGGATGACAAAGTTTCGCGAAGCGGTCGTGCAGCGGCCAAACGCCACACTAGAGAGGCAGGAGAAATTTCTCTCAGACTATCCCGAATGTGATGCTGTAGACGAAATCTCAAGAGAGAAATTCTCCGAGAGCGAGATCCTTGACGTGTGGAAGTGGACTCGGAGTTTCCAAGGTCTCGGGCAGACCCAACACGCGATTCAGAGTGCTCTCGAAACCAAAGCGACTGGCCGCACACAAAAACAACCGGAGCAAGAGGCACGCGAAAAAGAACGCGAGGAACAGACGTGGAGCATCGCTCGGGAGCCAGCAAAGAAGACCGAGCAGGTCGTAGTACCCAAGCCCGAGTCCCCACGGGAGATCGTGAATTACAAGGCTGAGAAGCGTGATCGTAATCGTCAACGCTTCGAGCAAGTGAACAAAATCATCGAGGCTGGCGTCGCGGCACTCCAGCAGAAGGGAGAGTTCACTTCAGAGACGCAGGCTGCTCTCGCCTGGCTGCGGAAGGTGAACACGCCGCCGACCCCAAAGGTATCCGTCACCGCTCCCAATACCCCCGAGCCTACTGTGACCGCTCCCGAGGTCACCCCTGCCCCCCGAGGCTGCTACGCCTGGACTCCAGAAGAGGAAGCCGAGATCGCACGGCTACAGGAGACAGAAGGACTCTCGCGGCCAGAGGCGATTAGAAAGATGCGAGCGGCGGTGAAGGCATGACAAGCAACATCGATCTAGAAAAACTTGACCTCTTCCACTCGCACGGCGACGCATACGCGACAGTTGCAGTAAACGCACATCGCGAGACCTGGCCGGTAGCGTCCGAGCACTTCACGAGCATCATCGAGCGATACTTCTTCGAGTTGACCGGATCTCTCCCCGAGAACAAGGAGATCAAGGATATGCTCCGCCGGTTCACGGGTCAGGCGAAGTTTGCTGGCCGCGAGCAGAAGGTCTTCACCCGCGTTGGCGAGCACGACGATTCGATCTATATCAACCTCGCAGGCCCAGAGTGGAAGTCTGTGAAGATCAGCCCGACAGGATGGGAGATCGTCAGCGACCCTACTGCGAAGTTCCTGCGACCGCAGGGCATGACTGCGCTTCCTGATCCTGTGCGCGGCGGCAGCCTCGATGAACTCGAGAGGTTCACGAACCTGCAGAACGAAGACCGGATACTCCTGCGGGCGGTTCTGGTCGCCGCATTCAGGCCGCGAGGCCCATACCCGATCACGCTGCTATACGGCGAGCAGGGTTCAGCGAAGAGCACGTTGACCCGCGTGATCCGCTCGCTCATCGACCCGAGCCAGGAGTCGATCATGGCCCCGCCAAAGAGCGTCAGGGACTTGTGCATCGCGAGCGACAAACTCTGGCTCTTGTGCTTCGACAACTTCTCGGACATCAACCCGCAGTTGTCGGACGCTCTCTGCCGAAAGCCTGAGAGAGGGCCTGCGCCCATTCGTCGAGCGTGAAATGCGTGCCGTCCTTGGGGACCGGTGGATTGAGGCAGCTCGTCAGAGCTTCGGGCAGGGCCGGATACCTGCAATCAAGGGCGCAGAGCTGAAGTGGGACGCACAAGCTCTTCTCACTGTGATGTGGGACCAGTGGGAGCCCGTCTTCAAAAAGATTCTGGGCCGCGCTGAACGGACATTAGTCAGCGAACTCCGCGACGTCCGCAACAAGTGGGCTCATCAGGAAGCGTTCTCAACAGACGACGCCTACCGCGCACTCGATAGCATTGTGCGCTTGCTTCAGGCAGTCTCCGCGCCAGAAGCCGATGAAGTGGAGAAGCAAAAACAAGAACTTCTTCGCGTTCGCTTCGACGAGCAGGCCCGGCGTGAAAGGCGAAAAGTAGCAGTGGCACCTGCGGAAGGGACACCCGCAGCGGGATTGAAGCCGTGGCGTGAAGTCGTCACACCACACCCAGACGTCGCTTCAGGCCGTTATCAACAGGCCGAGTTCGCCGCAGACCTGTGGCAGGTTTACCTCGGAGAAGGAGTCAGTGAGTACCGCAATCCGACCGAGTTCTTCCGCCGGACCTATCTGACGGAGGGTCTCCGCCGCCTTCTCGTGGGGGCACTTCAAAGAATTGCAGGAACTGGAGGCGATCCTGTAATCGAGCTACAGACAAACTTCGGTGGTGGTAAGACGCATTCAATGTTGGCTTTATTCCATCTGTTCTCCGGCACACCTCTTGGTGAATTGACAGGAGTCGACTCTCTGATCGCCGAATCTGGAGTTTCCAAGCTCCCCAATGTGAAACGCCCTGTTCTCGTAGGCACAAAGATTCCTCCCGGACAACCGCACCGGAAACCGGACGGAACGCTAGTGAAGACCCTCTGGGGCGAACTCGCGTGGCAGCTTGGCGGACAAGAAGGCTACGCATTTGTCAGAGAAGCCGATGAAACAGCGACGAATCCCGGCGACTCGTTGCGCAAGCTGTTTCAGCGCTATGCGCCTTGCCTGATTCTTATCGACGAATGGGTTGCATATGCTCGCCAACTTTTTCACTTGAGCGATCTTCCAGCGGGGAGTTTTGATACGCACTTCACCTTCGCTCAGACTCTGACGGAGGCAACGAAGGCCGTTCCTCAAACTCTGCTTGTGATCAGCATTCCGGTATCTGAGGCGGAAGTCGGTGGCGAAGGTGGAAAGGCGGCGCTGGACCGCCTGCGCAATGCAATAGGACGCGTGCATTCGCCGTGGCGTCCAGCGAGCACAGAAGAAGGCTTCGAGATCGTCCGCCGCCGCTTGTTCCAACCCATTTCAGATCCAACCTTGTTTGTGGCTAGGGACAATGTTGTTCGGGCATTCGGTGACTTGTATCGGACGCAACACCAAGAGTTCCCGCCAGAGTGTCGCGAGGGTGATTATGAGCGCCGGCTTAAAGATGCGTATCCCATACATCCCGAATTGTTCGACCGCCTCTATAGAGACTGGTCGAGCCTTGAGCGATTTCAGCAAACGCGTGGAGCATTGCGCCTCATGGCAGCCGTCATCCACACGCTATGGGAGAGAGAGGATCGAAGTCTCGTAATCCTGCCCGCCAATATTCCAGTGGATGATCCGGCTGTTCAGTCGGAATTAACTCGCTATCTGGAAGACCCATGGATGCCCGTAATTGAGAAGGACGTGGATGGGCCCCATTCGCTCCCGCTTCAGCTCGACCGTGAGAATCCAAATCTTGGGCGCTATTCCGCGTGCCGCCGAGTTGCACGCACCATCTATCTTGGCTCGGCCCCAACATTGCGTGCCGCACATTGTGGCCTCGAAGACCGCCAAGTCAGACTTGGTTGCGTTCAGCCTGGTGAAGCTGTCGCCACATTTGGTGACGCATTGCGTCGACTCACTGATCGAGCGACCACCTGTATGTCGATGGAAGACGCTTCTGGTATTCAACTCAACCCAGTGTCACGCGTGTTGCAGAGGGTCGTGCACTTCAATACTCGGTCGACGAAGTTGCAGAGGAAATCCGCAGACGTCTTAGAGAGGGAACGAAGGTGCGCGGCGACTTTTTCTCAGGCGTGCACCCATGCCCAAATTCCGGTGGGGACGTTCCGGATGAACTAGAGGCTCGGCTGGTTGTCCTCGGACCCGAATTCCCGCACTCCTCAAAGGACGATAAGAGCGCCGCGAGGCAAATGGCTTCCGGGATATTGGAGTCGCGCGGCGCAAGCCCACGGACTTACCGCAACGCGATTGTATTCGCAGCGGCTGATAAGACCCGCCTCGCGGATTTGGAACAAGCTGTCAGGCAGTATCTAGCATGGAAATCCATCGACGCGGATTATGAAGTCTTAAACCTCGATGCTTTTCAAGAAAATCTAGCAAAAAAGAAACTGACGGATTTCGAGGAAACAGTGCGCTCTCGAATACCCGAGACGTATCAATGGCTGCTCGTCCCCGGTCAATCTCAGACCAACGGCCCTATTGAATGGCAGGAGGTCCGACAGCAGGGTGACGAGGCTCTGGCAATTCGCGCAGGGAAAAAACTGAAAGCCGGCGAATTGTTAATGATCGAATTCTCGGGAATACGTCTTCGTATGGAGCTTGACCGCGTACCTCTGTGGCGCGGTGAGCATGTGGGCGTGAAACAACTGGTGGAGGATTTTGCCCAATATCTTTATCTTCCACGCCTCAAAGAACCAGATGTACTCCTCAAAGCAGTGAGAGACGGCGTCGCTCGACTCACATGGCAGGCCGAAACATTCGCATACGCCGACCGGTGGGACCAATCGAAAAAGCGCTCCATCGGCTTGCAGGCCGGCCGTGAAATTCGCGCCTTAATGGATGGTCAGAGCGTCTTGGTTAAATCGGATATCGCCACCGCTCAGATCGAAGCCGATAGAGCAGCACGTGAACCGGCTTCCCAGGCAAGTTCTCCGACGAATGGGGGGCAAGCACAAACCCCAGAAACAGGAACGGCTACCGTAACCGCAGGTCCATCACCGAGTGATGTGCGCGCCCCTGTACGCCCACGCCGCTTTCACGGGTCGGTCACCCTAGACGCCACAAGACTAAGTCGCGACGCCGGAAAGGTTGCTGAGGAAGTTGTCCAACATCTCACCGGCCAGGTCGGTGCCACCGTGAACATCACGATTGAGATCAATGCCCACTCAACGACTGGCTTCCCCGAGCATGTTGTTCGCACGGTCACTGAGAACTGTGGGACTCTGCGGTTCATCAACCAAGGTTTTGAGGAAAGTTGAGCTTCTGATTCGTCAGGCAGCCTCCCCATCGCTGTGCAAAACAAGCCTCCGCTAAGGCGGTGGGCGCCAGACGCTGCTCACGCCGCATGAAGGTCCAGGAGAATTCAGTGGCGAGCTGTCACCCGACGGCAACACGGTTTACTTGATTTCGAACAAGGACCGCGACCTCACGGCGTTTGCGCGAATCAAACCGGGCGCGAATGGCGACCCGGGTCCGATTGAAGTGCTCGCGGCGCGGGCTGATGCCGAGGTGGATTGGTTTACCATCAATGAGCAAGGAAGCCTGGCAGCGGTGGCCTGGAACGTGGGCGGCAAGGATGAACTAACCCTGACTGAGTTACCGTCGGGAAAAACGATCGAGTGACCGGAGCTACCGGGGGAACTCGTCGGTCAGTTTCCATGGCGGGCCGGAAGGCCAGGAGCGGCCAGCGTTCCGCAGCGACTACCAGGCGCTGTTGTCGCAAAGGATGGGAGTATTTGCGCCAAACGTCCGTGGGTCATCGGGCTACGGTAAGCGCTTCGTCAACCTCGACAATGGTCCGCTGCCGGTCAACGGAGTAAAAGACATCGAGTCTTGTGTGAAATACCTAGTGGATAGTCGTATTGCCGATCCGAAGCGCATTGGCGTCACCGGCGGCAGCTACGGTGGATACATGACCATGGCTGGAGTCACCGAGTTTCCTGATCTGTTCGCCGCAGGCGTGGACCTGTTCGGCATCGTAAACTTTGCCACATTTTTTCAGCACACCGAGCCGTGGATGGCAGCAATTTCGACCGTCGAGTATGGGGATCCGGTGACGCAGGCCGACCTGCTGAAGAGGTTGTCGCCGCTTTACAAGCTGGACCGTGTGAAGGCGGCAATAATGGTCCAGCACGGTGCCAATGACACCAATGTGCCGGTGATCGAGGCAGAGCAGATCGTGAACAATCTGAGGAGCCGCGGCGTCCCGGTGGAATATATCCTGTTTCCCGATGAGGGGCACGGATTCAGGAGGATGTCCAACCGGATTAGGTCAACCGTATCAATGGTCGAGTTCTTTAACAAGTACATCAATACAGGAGCGGCAGAGACACGGAAGTAATTCCATTGGTAGCTCGTGTGTTGCACGCGCACCTAAGGGTTGCGTAGTCCAAGCCCTGGACTATGCGGGCTAACGCTATTAGTATGCATGAAATTTCGTTTTGCGCCCTGCGCCTCCCGGAACGAGGCCCGCCGACCACCACCCCTCGACGTCGAAAACTAGGGTTGTAAAACCCTGACTGACCTGCGCAATGACAGTACCGGAGTACCGTTGACAACGATCAATAGCGACTGCTAAAAGATGGACCAGCATCAGGAGTGGTCCGATGGCGACATCGGATCCGGCAACCGGGCCAGGAGACGCCACGGTGCCTTGGGCGGGTAACCGCTCGATGCGCGGAACACAGAGTTCCGAAAGCGAGTCTCCTCGAAATGACCGCCCTGATGCTCGGGCGGTTGTTGTTTTTTCGGCTCCTGATGCATGCCAAGAAAAGGAGCATGCATCAGTGGATCAGACCAATGCGGCCAACCTCGCAATCGCCACTCTGAATCTACCTGTCTTCAATAGCTTTCCCTACCTGATCACCCGGCTAGCGCCTGCCTTCTATCACATCATTCTGCCGGCGAATCGGCGACCAAAAACCTACACCCAAGATATGCGTGAGAGGCAGCCCGACCGGCCCTGAATTACATGGTCCACATGGGAACTGCGCAACATGGCCGGGGCGCTCAAGATGATCCGCTGGCTCAACACTTCAGACGAGGAACAACAACTCGCGGAAGTGGAACGGGAATTGAGTGTGCGGCAGAAGGTG
>QHYQ01000150.1 GCA_003224175.1 Acidobacteriota bacterium | reverse complement strand
GTACCTTAGGGTTGTTCTTGCTGAGCACCTTGGTGATCGCCGCGGTCAAAGTGGTCTTGCCGTGATCGATGTGCCCGATGGTGCCAATGTTCACGTGCGGCTTGCTGCGCTCGAATTTTTCCTTCGCCATGCTTCTCTGAACCTCTCTTAAGTGACTGGAGCGGGGGACGGGATTCGAACCCGCGACCATCGGCTTGGAAGGCCGAGACTCTTCCGCTGAGTTACCCCCGCCGGCCTTCGGCCAACTCTGGAGCCTGGGACCGGGATTGAACCGGTGACCTCGTCCTTACCAAGGACGCGCTCTACCAACTGAGCTACCCAGGCCGAACCCGGTGCCCTGAATCTACTTATATTTTCTGACTCCGTCTGGTCTTGAATTGTGCCGCACTCGCGTCGTTATTTGTCGTGTGTTTGACACCTGATCCGGATGTTCTCCGGATTCTTTGGCCAACTGCCTTTAGGTTCTAACCGGGCTGCCTGCGAATGGTGGACGGGGGAGGATTCGAACCTCCGTAGCCCGCAAGGAGCGGCAGATTTACAGTCTGCTGGTTTTAGCCACTCACCCACCCGTCCGCACGGGAAACCGCCATCGAGATCGAACGCACCTTCTCAATCCGCAGAGAGACACCTCTGTGCTATTCACACAGGAAACAGTCTGTCTTTTTTTGTTATCGGAGATCCGCCGCCCCAACACCGCTAAGATTTCCAAATCAGCTGGCGGAGGGATTTGAACCCCCGACCCTCTGATTACAAATCAGATGCTCTACCACTGAGCTACGCCAGCAGCCCAAACCAAAAGAAGATACCAAAAAGGTATCTTAATTGCAAGGGCTCGCCCTCGGCTGCCCACCGGGAGCAATTTAAGTGCCCGCACGAATTATTTTGGAGCTTATATTGTACGATCTGGGGATAGCCTAAAGCAACATGAAATTCAACCGGGACGTGAGCCGCCTCTTCAGACGGTCAACTTTCTGAGTGTCCACAACTTCCGGTGGCAACCCCCAGGGACTCTCTCTTGTCGCGCGTTTTGCCCGCCGTACTAATCAATGCCAAGATGGCGGTCGAATTTCGAGAGAGAATGCGGCTCTTGCCGGCTCGTCTACTTGAAGCTGCCGGAATTACCATCGACGGCGAACGTGTCCAGCTGCTTGTGACTTGCGCCAAAGAGGTTGGCACTTCCGCATGTCACTTGCCTTTGCGGGTGGCCTGTAGGGTAGAGTCGAGCCCCGGTACCGTTCCCGATTTAGCGAGCACTTATTTGAGGCTTCAGTCTACTTCTGCGGAAGAGGTAAATCGGAGATAACGCATGGGATTTACTGGCGCGTCATTGATGCGAACCTCATAGTGCACGTGAGGCCCAGTCGTACGGCCGCTAACCCCCACGTAGCCGACGATATCGCCGCGCTTCACATGAATACCGGTCGGCACTGTGAAGCTGGACAAATGGCCGTACCAAGTCATCACACCAAAACCGTGATCGACGATAACCAGGCGGCCATAGCCCGAGTGCAAGGCAGCTTCGAGGACCACGCCATCGGCGGCGGCGCGCACACCTTCTCCATATTCTGCGGCGATATCGACGCCGGTGTGAAACGCACCTTCACCGCTGAAGGGATCAAGACGCTCGCCGAAATTTGCCGTGATGCGGCCTACGACCGGCCATAGCGTCGGACTGAAAGTCATCTCACCCAAGCCGAGCGTGGGCGTTAATCGCGGGCCACGGCTGGTGAGAGCCGCAGTCGTGGCGTTCTTGGCCAGAAAGTCGAACTCCTCGAGCGTGTGGTCAAGCGGAGGTTCCTGGGCACTGATCGATTCGCTTACTCCAAATGGACTCGTGCGCAGATACATGAAGCCGTAAGTCATAGCGACTTCGGTGGCGAGGGATTGCAGGGAGGAAAGACGCTGATCGGTATTCTTGACCGTGTCCTGCAGTTGCTGATATTGCTGCTGCAGGTGGTCTTGCTGGCGCAACAGGGCATCGTAATTGCCAACTTTCCATAACATGCGCGTGTAGGAGCCCACTGCCGCCGCAACCGTAATTCCGCCGACCACGGACAAAAGCACAGTCCGCCGAGTCAACCAAATTCTAACCGGAAGCGCATCCCGGTTAACCTGTGCGAAGGTTGTAATATGGTCCAGCTGTCCGTTAGTACCTTCCAAAAATCATAGACATGAGTCTGCCAGAATATCTCCACAATCGACTCTTTCGGCTTGCGAGTATAATTCGTGCGCCAAACCGATCCCGCCATTGCGAATTATTGAAGACGAGTTGATTGAACGCATACACCGCCGGATTCCATCGTCGGAGGGCGGAGCGCTGCGGCTTGGGATTGGCCACGATGCCGCCTTGATTCATCTGCCAGGACGGGATTGGGTCGTTACCTGCGACCAGTTCCTGGAAGGTGCGCATTTCCTCGCCGATAAACAGCCTCCCGCGTCGGTGGGCTACAAAGCCCTCGTTCGAGCCACAAGTGACGTCGTGGCAATGGCGGCGCGACCACGTTTTTTCCTCCTGAGCCTTGCCCTGCCCGCCCAGCGCACCGGAACCTGGCTCAACCAAATGCTCGCAGGAATGGCTCGGGCGAGCAGACTTTTCGGGTTGAGGCTAGCCGGCGGTGATACAGCCCGCAGTGCCGGCCAGGGTGGAAGGGTAGCACTCAATCTTATGGTGCTCGGGGAAGCCTCGCGCGGAGGCGGCATCGGCCGGTCAGGCGCAAGGCCGGGGAACGGAATTTATGTCACGGGGGTGTTAGGAAAAGCACAGCTCGGTCTCGAACTACTCACGCGAGGAATGATCGGCCAGCGTAAATATCGCAGACTGCTCCGTCCGCACTACTATCCGACTCTGCCCCTCGATTTTGCCCTTTGGCTCGGCCGCAATCACTTCCCATCGGCGATGATGGACATCTCGGATGGCCTTTCCACTGATCTTACGCGGCTCTGCCTCATCGCTTTTACCGGGCGGATGGGACCACTTCGCGTGACGCTGAACTTGCGAAGTGCGCTCTAATCAAAAAAATGGGCGCACGCCACAAAGAGGTGACGATACGCGGACCCGCTGGCCGCCTCGAAGGGCTACTGTGGGTGCCGGAGCCATCACAAGAGAACCACTTAGCCGCAGTGGTTTGTCATCCGCACCCGCTTTATCAGGGAACCATGCACAACAAGGTGGTGTACCAGACTGCAAAGGCACTCGACTCTCTGGGCATTCCGGTCCTGCGCTTCAATTTTCGCGGCGTGGGCGCAAGCGAGGGCGGCTACGATCGTGGACACGGCGAAGAAGATGACGTGCGCGCCGCCCTGGACTATCTGGAAGCCCAATTTCCTGGCGTTCCCTTGCTGGCTGCTGGCTTTAGCTTCGGCGCCTGGGTCGGCTTGCGCAGAGGTTGTTCCGATTCCCGAGTCGTCGAATTGATCGGACTTGGCCTGCCCACCGACGATCGCAAACTAGCATTCAATTATTTGAGCATCTGCACGAAACCGAAATTACTGATCCAGGGAGAAAATGATCAGTACGCCGGAAGATCTCATTTCGAAAGCTTCATCCAAACGTTTGATCGTGAGGCCGCGGCGGCGACTCGCGTGGTTTTTATTCCCGCTGCTGATCATTTCTTCACGGGGCATCTTGATGAAATGGCCGACGCGCTGCGCCGCTGGATCGCTGCTCGCCATCCGGATTGGAAACTGCTCCCGTCTCAGGACTGAAGTTATTGGCCGCGAGAATCTGGCGGTCGTTGCGCGCCGGTCGAGGGGGGGGCTGGTGGGGTCGTGGGAAGTTGCGGAGCTGAGGCGGGTTGGGGAAGCAAAGCAGGCTCCGGCGTCATTGCATTGTGGCCGTTGCCCTCTTCCGATCCCTCCGTGGGCGCGCTATCGGGAGTATCCACGTGGACTTCTTTGATGAGCGCGGTCTTCTCGAGTGGCTCAACATTAGGGAAGTTCTCTACCGGCGTACCCGCCAAGGCGTTCTGCATGAACTCCAGCCAGACCGGTAAGGCGGCGCGCGCTCCTGTCTCGCTGCGCCCCAGTGACTTCTGCTTGTCGTCAAATCCCACCCAGACAGCGGCGGTAAGCTGTGGCGTAAATCCAATGTACCAGGCATCCGTGAAATCGTTTGTCGTTCCCGTTTTGCCCGCGGATGGCCGCGCGAGCGCTTTGGCGCCGACGCCCGTGCCAAAGTTGACCACGTCTTCGAGCATGGCCACCATCGTGCGCGCCACCTCGGGTGAAATGACATCATGCACAGGGGGACGCGCCTCCTCTAGCAGGGCGCCGTCGTACGTTGTGACGCGGCGAATAAGATGCGCATCGATACGAATGCCATCATCGGGGAAAACGGTAAAGGCCGACACGTGTTCCATCACATTTAAATCCGCGGCGCCCAGCGTGATGGGAAGATAAGGCAGCAATGGGCTGTTGATGCCAAACCGGCGAGCTACGTCAATGACGTCGTTGATCCCGATCTTGTCCGCGAGTTTTACGGCAGGGACGTTGCGGGACCCGGCTAAGGCGCGGCGCAGCGTGATCATGCCCTCGTAGCGTTCGTCATAGTTGTGCGGCGAATACGGCTGGCTGCCGCTCATGACCGTGAATGGAGCATCGAGGATGGTGTCAAATGGGCTGAAGCCTTTTTCCAGTGCTGCCGCGTAGACGTACACCTTGAACGAGCTGCCCACCTGACGCTGCGCCTGTGTGGCCCGGTTGAACTTCGAGTCCTCAAAACTATAGCCGCCGACCATCGCTTTCACTTCGCCCGAGCCATTATCGATGGCCACTAGGGCAGATTGCGGGCCGGGATCTTGTTCCAGCGTTACGTGCGCGGTGCTGCCGCTGAGATCTCGAATATAGAATGGCGCGATGTCGCCCACGTGAAGCAATTGGCCAGGCAGGCGGCGTCCCGTCCAAGCGAAATCGGGCTGCGTGAGAACAGCGCGGTAGGGACCGAACTTTATCACTGCCGCTTTGTCATCAACGGCCATGACCAAGCCGTTGACGTAATCGGCTTTGGAAATGGGCCGGTGCCAGTCGTCGTCATCATAATTTTGCAGGGAGGCATGCTGGTCACGGATGACGTTGGGCAAGTTGCCGCGCCAGCCATGCCGCCGCTCATAAGCGTGCAGCCCATCTCGCACTGCGGCGTTTGCAGCGCGCTGCATGGCTACGTTGAGTGTGGTATAGACCCGCAGCCCGCGCTCGTGCACCGCCTCAGTCCCATAAGTCGATTCCAGATATTTGCGGATCTCTTCCACAAAGTACGGCGCCAATTCGTTTCGCGGTGATTGCACGTTGAGATTGATGGACTGCAGCCGCCCTTCGCGCTCTTGCTGGGTGGTGATTTTGCCGTCTCGCTGCATCAGATCGAGCACCAGATTGCGCCGCTCGAGAGCGCGATTTGGATACATGATCGGCGAATAGGCAGGACCCCGGATGAGCGCGGCAAGTAGCGCCGCTTCGGGCAAGGTCAGCTTCCCTACCGGCCTGCCAAAATAAAACTCCGAGGCGGCTTCAAATCCATAATTGCCATGTGCCAGATAGACCTGATTGGCGTACATGGTGAAAATCTGCTGCTTCGTATAGTTGCGTTCGATCTGGATGGCCAGGAGCGTCTCTTGAATCTTTCGGCGAAAACTGCGGTCCGAGCGGTCGAGAAAAAGGCCGCCGGCGAGCTGCATGGTCAGCGTGCTGGCCCCTTCCCGAATGCGCCCGCGGATCACGTTGCGCCATGCTGCTTCCATGACGCGCGGCAGATCGACTCCCCAATGCTCAAAGAAATGCTGGTCTTCTGTCGAGGTGATGGCGTCCTTCAGGACCGGAGGAATCTGTTCCCAAGTGAGCAGGATGCGACGCTGGAGGGCGAAATTTCCAATCTGCTGGCCATCATCGGAATAGAGCTCGGTGACGACGTTGGGCCGATAGTCCTCGAGAGCCCGGATTTCCGGCAAATCCGTGGAGTAAACAAAAGTCAGGCCGGCCGCAGCTCCTAGGAGCACGACGCCCACAAAAACGATCGTGAACGCCAGGCGCCCCGCGAGCCTGCGCCCGCGGACGTGCAGAGTAATCGAAGGCAATGGCCACATCGTGTTTGGTCGATTCTAATCCCACCGGGGCTCAGCAGCGAGAGAAACGGGTATGGTGAATGACGACCTGCGATTCTATAGCGAACTTAAGCCTGCGACTTTCCGGCGCGATGGGAGAGAAATCCTCCCACCGTAACAGCAAGAGCCAGCGCCAGAAGCACTCCGTCAAGCATCAACTCTCTGCCCGGTTTAACGCTGCCGGTGCCGAAGCAGCCGCAATGGATCTCCAGGCCCCCGAGCGCCGCGTGCGCCAAGGCAATCATGAACACGGCGAGCAGCGCAATTACGACGAGGCCTGCCCACCGCACACCCACCCCAATAACCAATAGTGCGCCAAGCCCGAGCTCCAGCCAGGGCAGAATCCGCGCCATCCACTGTACGATGACCAAGGGCAGCATCCGATAGGAATCGATGGACATGGCGAAGAAGAAATAGTAATCGCGCAGGTGCCATGCGCCATTAAAGTGCAACTTTGCGTACGCTGCGTACGCAAAAATCAGGCCGAGGAGTATTCGCGCCGCGATCAGGAGAAACCCCACTTTGCTCCGCGTGCGCGGCCGCTCGACCGCAATCGAACTGGTTTGGCTCATACCTTAGCGCTGTTGCAAAAGATAATCGATGTATTGCTTGAGGAGCGAATAGTTAACGCCGCCGGAGGGAAGCGGAGTCATCTGGCCTTTGTGCAAAACATAGATTGACGGCGTGCCATTAACGCCGCGAGATTCGCCGAGAGCCAGATCACGTGCGATCGCCGCATCGATTTGAGCGCCCTGGGTGGCTTCGATTGTGCGGACTTTCTTCATATCGGTCGGAGAAAGAGCGCTGGCGAGTACGTCCTCGATTTTCCCCGTCGAGCCCCATTCATCCTGCTTGCTATAAAGCGTCTGCTCGGCCGTTTCAAATACGCCGGCAAGAGCCGCAGCGGTGGCCCAACGCGCGGCTTCACGAGAATGGGAATGCATAGAAAGAGGAAAGTCGCGATGAACATAATAAACCTTGCCTGCCGGTATGTATGTCAGCATCAATTGCCGCGCCGTATCCAGGTAGAAAACGCGGCACTGAGGACATTGATAGTCGCTGAAGACTTCGATAGTAATCGGGGCGTCGTGCGAGCCTACGGACTTGAGTGTCGTCAGCTCTTGCACGGGGGCGGACTTACTTCCAGGGCTACTCTGCCGAGGGCCCGCGCTGATGAGCGCCGGCAGCAGCAAGCCACCGAGCGCAATCGAAAACATTACCTTCACGCAAGAACGCTTCACATGTCCTCCCTAGGATGGCGACCAATCCGATGGGAAACGATATTGTAATAGGATGCGAGCTCACTTAGAAGTGTTTGGCTCCAAAAAGTTCAATTGCCCTCCGCGAGTGCGATCAGGCAGCTGCTAGATGCGTCTTTCGGAAGAAGGTTTGCGGTAGGGTGCTAACGGTAAGCTTGCCCCGGCTCTCAAAGGGGGTCGACTGCGCCGTGCGGTTGGAAACAGCTTGGCGCCCAGGTCGTATAGCCTTTCAACTGTTTGATTACAGGTATGTTCTCAACCTTATCAACTAACTTGACAGAATTACACTCAAGCATTAAAATACCCTCCGAATCACGCCCCAAGGCCGTGCTTAAGGGGCAACGACGGAGGAGAAGAATGAGCAAGATTATCGGCATCGATCTAGGCACCACCAATTCCGTGGTTGCCGTGATGCAGGGCGGAGAGCCCGTGGTTATTCCCAATCAGGAAGGGGCGCGCACTACGCCCTCAGTGGTGGGCATAACCAAGACGGGGGAACGGCTGGTTGGGCAGGTGGCCAAGCGGCAAGCGGTGACGAACCCCGAGAATACTGTCTATTCAATTAAGCGCTTTATGGGGCGCCGCTACGATGAAGTCGCTGAAGAGGCAAAGCGAGTGCCGTACAAGCTCGCCCGCGGACCGCACGACGATGCCAGAGTTGACATTTTCGGCAAGAGTTATAGCCCACCGGAGATTTCCGCGATGATCCTGCAGAAATTGAAGACCGCTGCCGAAGATTTCCTGGGCGAGAAGGTCAGCAAGGCAGTGATCACCGTTCCTGCCTATTTCAACGATAGCCAGCGGCAAGCAACTAAGCAGGCCGGAGAAATTGCCGGGCTCGAAGTGCTGAGAATCATTAATGAGCCGACGGCGGCGGCACTTGCTTATGGGTTGGATAAGAAGAAGGACGAAACGATCGCGGTCTACGACCTCGGCGGCGGCACGTTCGATATTTCTATTCTGGAGGTAGGCGAGGGCGTTGTCGAGGTCAAGGCCACTGCGGGAGACACTCACTTGGGAGGCGATGACGTAGATCATCGCGTCATGGAGTGGATCGTTAGCGAATTCAAGCGGGATCAGGGAATCGACCTCGGCAAGGACCGTATGGCCCTGCAGCGTTTAAAGGAAGCGGCGGAGAAAGCCAAGATCGAGTTATCGCAAGTAATGGAGACAGAGATCAATCTCCCCTTCATTACGGCCGATGCTTCTGGTCCGAAACACCTGCAACTCAAGCTAACACGATCGAAGCTGGAGCAATTGATGGAGGACTTGCTGCAGCGGACGGTCGGCCCGGTGAAACAAGCACTCTCCGACTCGGGCCTGACACCAGACAAGATTGACGAAGTCGTGCTCGTAGGCGGCTCGACCCGAATTCCGCGCGTGGTCCAGATTGTGAAGGATTTGTTTGGAGGCAAGGAGCCGCACAAAGGCGTTAATCCGGACGAAGTGGTTGCAGTTGGAGCCGCGATCCAGGGAGGCGTGCTGGGAGGAGAAGTGAAAGATATCCTCCTGCTCGACGTGACGCCGCTATCACTCGGTGTTGAGACGCTGGGTGGCGTCATGACCGTTCTCATCCCGCGGAATACGACCATACCGACGCGCAAGTCCGAGGTCTTTTCAACTGCTTCGGATAACCAACCCTCCGTGGAGATTCACGTCCTTCAGGGAGAACGCAAGATGGCGCCGGACAATCGCACGCTGGGCAAATTTCACCTGATGGGCATTCCGCCAGCGCCACGAGGGATGCCGGAAGTAGAGGTGACGTTTGACATTGACGCCAACGGCATCTTGAACGTCTCGGCAAAGGACTTGGCGACCAACAAAGAGCAGAAGATCACCATTACCGCTTCGACCGGCCTGAGCAAAGACGAAGCCGAGAAAATGCGCAGGGAGGCAGAATCGCACGCGGATGAGGACCGCCGCAAGCTCTCCGAAGTGGAGGCGCGCAACACGCTCGATTCTCGGGTCTACCAGATGGAAAAGCTCATTCGCGAGAATCGGGAAAAGCTCTCCGAGGGTGACGTCAAACCGGTGGAAGCGGCGATAGAAAGTGCCAAGAGCGCACTTGCCGGCGGGAACCTCGAGACCATCCAATCGGCCACCAAGGATCTCGAGAGTGTATCGCACAAACTGGCGGAAGTGCTCTATCGAGCCAGCGCAGCCGCAGGAGCTGCCGGAGGCCAAGGAACGCCCGGCGCAGCCCCGGGCGGTCAGCAGAGCGAAGGTCCCACCGGACAGAAGCGCGGCGAGGGCGAGGTCATCGACGCCGAATACGTCGACGTCGACGAGTCGAAGAAACCGAACTGATCGGGCAGGATGGCGGGAGAGGCCATTTTCCAAATGGCCTCTCGACCCGCCCGAATTGGCAATCAGGGGATCAGGTGATGACGGATGGCATCAAGCGAGGGGGACCTCCGCTTGCGCTGCAAAAGCTGCGCGAGAATTTTTATCTCGTCCAAGTTCAGCTGACCGAGACGCCGTCGGCAGATTGGAAGCGCCTGTTCTATGACGCGCAGCATGCGCCCCCGCCGGAATTTCCGCCGCGAGCGGTCGAAATCAGCAGCCACCTCCTTCGCTTTCGTTCTGATGCCGCCACGGTGGAGCAGAAGGTGGCCTGGATTGATCGAGGCCAGCCAGAAGGAGGTTCGGCAAGCCTACCGAAAGCTCGCCCGCACATATCATCCGGACCTAAATCCCGGCGATAAGTCCGCGGAGGAAAAATTCAAGCAGGTCCAGGAAGCCTACGACGTCCTTTCCGACGCTAAGAAGCGTCAGATGTACGATCAGTTCGGATTCGACGCCGATCGGAGAACGGCCGTTCCGCCCGAACAAGAGCCGGGTGCCCACTTTGATTTTGGTGGATTTGATTTTGGCGGTGGGACAGGCACGAACTTCCGCGATCTATTCAGCCAATTCTTTCGCGGCGGAGCCGGAGCGGCAATTCCGGAAGAAGAACCCGGCTCGGACCTCGAGTACGGAATCGAGATTGATTTTTGGGAGGCGGTACGCGGCACGGTAAAGAAAGTGACGATTTCGCGCCTCGAGACCTGCGCCACGTGCGGCGGTTCGGGCGCGGTGGGCACGCCGCAGACTTGCGAAGTGTGCGGGGGTACGGGACACGTTTCTCAGGTCAGCGGCCGGATGCGTTTTAATGTAGCCTGCACGCGCTGCGGTGGCACAGGCCGGATTCGCGCTATGTGCCGGGTCTGCGGCGGTGAGGGCCGCGTGCGCCGTGCTGAAACCATCGACGTCAGGATTCCCGCCGGCGTGCAGAGCGGATCCCGAGTGCGGGTACCCAGCCTTGGCAATGCGGGCACACACGGCGCGCCTCCCGGCGATCTTTACTTCATCACCGAAGTGAAACCGCACCGCTTTTTCGAACGGCGTGGCGATGATCTTTACACAGTTGTGCCCATTACGGTTTCTGAGGCGGCTTTGGGCGCCAAGATCGAGGTGCCTACCCTCGATGGGCGGTCACTGTTGCGGGTTCCGCCGGGGACCAGCAGCGGCCAGAAACTTCGGCTGCGCGAAAAAGGTGTGCCTTCGGCGCGTCAACCAGGCAAACGGGGCAACCTGTACGTGGAGTTACAAGTTGTTGTGCCGAAGCCCATTGATGAGCGCGTGCGCAATTTATTGCGCGAATTGGCGCGTTTGGAACCGGAAGACCCGCGTCGAGACCTTTTTGCGCGCGCCGGAGCTTAGTGCGAGGAGAAGTCTATGGCGATCCGGACGTCGAAAAAAAAGGGCCGCGCGGGATATATGATCAGCGCGGTAGCCGAGCTCTATAACCTGCATCCCCAAACGTTGAGGCTCTACGAGCGCGTAGGGCTGCTGAAGCCCTCGCGATCGGAGGGCAATACTCGTCTTTACACGGATGCCGACCTCGAAAGGCTGGAGGTGATTCTCACGCTCACTCGTGAGATGGGCGTCAACCTCGCCGGCATTGAAATCATATTGAACATGCGCGAGAAGATCGGTGAGATGCAGCGGCAGATGAAGGCTTTCGCGGAATTCGTTCAGCATGAGCTTTCGCGGGATTTGCACTCGATAAAGCACAAGCCCTCGCGAGACGCCCTGGTGCGTGTTCCACCTCCACGAGTGATCCGGGTACACAAGTAGCCTCTGGCACGTTTCGATCTCGCTCGTTTCGTTTTTCACATTTCCTTTTTTTCCACGCCCGCACGTACTTGCGCCTTAGGAGGCGCTCAGCCTATGCTCTCGAGGCATGGCTGAATCGCAATGTCCTTTGTGTGGCGGAACTGGCTGGCGCCTGGTGGAGCGCGTAGATTCGAACGAAAAGCCAGACGGGATGCCCCAGCGCAAAAGAGCTGCAGCGGCGACTTCATCAGGCTCCGCCAAGCTCACTTGGGCGGTACCCTGCGATTGCACGAGTGCCAGGCGAGCGACCCGCGCGCTTACACGTGCCCGGATCCCGTCTCGATATCAAAACTGCGATTTCGAAAACTTCGACACAGACTTTTGGGAAGGTGGAGCGGAAGCGGCTGCGTGGGATCGAAGCTTGGCCCAGGCCAAGCTGGTGGTACAGGGGTTCGCGCAAAATTATCCGGCTGGTGGTGAGACCGGTCTCCTACTGATGGGCCCATGCGGAGTTGGTAAGACGCACCTCGCCGTCGCCGCGCTCCGCCAGTTGATGCAGCGCGGGCACGACGTACTCTTCTACGACTATCGGGACCTGCTCAAGGAACTTCAGGCGAGTTATCACCCTGATTCTCAAATTAGCCATGACGGAATACTCGGTTCGGTGCTCCGATCCGAAGTGCTTCTGCTCGACGATGTTGGGGTAGGCAAGCCCTCCGATTGGGTACTTGAGATGGTGGGGCACATCCTGAATAAACGATATAACGAGGCCCGCGTGACTTTGCTTACGACAAGTTATTCGGATCGTGCCGAGCAATCTCGTGAGCCGACACAGCTCCCATCTGGCCAATTCATAGCTCCTCAAGTCAAGGAAACGCTTTCGAGTCGAATAGGCGAACGAGTACGGTCCCGCCTCTATGAAATGTGTCGGACCATTGAAATCGAGTCAGCCGATTATCGCCGGGAGATTCGCCATGCGGGTCGCATTCGTTCCTGAAATCCAGCTCGCCGAAGGACCGCAGCAACCCAAGCAACCCAATGGTTTCATTGACATGGCCGCCAGAAGCCGGTATGATCGCGCCTGATAAGCTCTTGTAGCGGAGTGGTTTTTCCCTCCTTGCTCTAAGGCTCCATGAGCGGGATTCCGTAAGGAAGTTCGCCGGACGAGCGGGCAAACTATTCCCTGGGAGGCCTGTAGGATGTTTCCCGATTACGATACGCCAGGCACCGAGCCTTCCGGCGCGCCCGCGTCGGTTGCGGCTGCTCGCGCATCGGAGTCGGACGCGCGCGCCTTGGCTGAGCCGAGCTCCGGCACCGACTCAGAGGCCCTTGGCCAGGAAAGCAACTCCACCCCGGCAGTTGATGCATCCTCGGTGGCGAACGCTTTGGCGAATACATTGGATAATAAGGGGCCCGAAGATTCGGTTTCTGTCTCGCAAACTCCCACTGCTGAAACAT
>QHYQ01000612.1 GCA_003224175.1 Acidobacteriota bacterium | reverse complement strand
TATCAAAGAAAACGTCCCCAGGTGAAGGTTCCGGCAGACGCGAAAGCCCGCGCTCATCGACCACTTCGAGTAGCTCATGCACTGGCTGGCCCTGATTACGTCCGGCTACCTGCACCCGCGCCTGTTCGCGCACCCGAGCATAGCCCTCTTTCGATCCGTGCTCGGGGCGCTCCCGAATCGGAAGAGGAAGCATGGCCAGTTGCTCGACCGTGGTTGTGTCCCAAGCGTGTAATTGTTTGCGTTGTAGCCTACTGATGCCCGCCACCAATGACAAATGGTCATCCTGACGCCACTGGGCGTCACACTCCCGCCACCAGCGGCAGATGGGGCAATGGGGATTCGGTTCTGCGTAGGTTGTTGGGCTGCCGACCGTTCGCTCAGTCGCCTTTTCCAGTCTGGCCTTAACATACCGATAGTAGGCTGCGTAGTCCAGAACCCGGTGTGGCTCCGGCTGAAAACCTTCTGCTGGAGGCACGACATACATGCACTCCGGGAGAACCCCCTGAATGGTCGCCACAAGCTCTGAGTAGAGCGACAACTGAAGAATGGTTGCCGCCTTGGTTTCGCGGGCTAGCTTGCAGTCATAGACTTCGTACGACCAGTCTCCCAGCTTGCTTGCCCGTTCTACACGGCGCAGAACATCCGATCGACCGAACCAGAGTCCGCTTGCCAGCGCAGCTTGGGAGATAACCGGGGTGCCTTTTGCCATCGCGGCGCACGTTTCGGCCAAGGCTTGTTCATCGTTATCTACGACACGCAAATTGGTGATGGCCAATCCCGCGCTTTCGAGATGCCTGAGATAGGCTTCCTCGTGCTCCGCTCCTCGCTGTTGGAGTACCCAAAGATCGGGCGATTCCCACTCTGGCGCAGCTCTTTGACCGACCGCCACAGTCAGATCTAAGGACGTGAGGTGGTGGCACGCCAAATGGTTACTGAGGTCACTGGCTGACAATCGCATGTTTCCTGAAGCGGCTTTCATATGTTTCCACTCGGATGAAGGTCAGCCTCGCCGCGTAGGGGCCACCCAGGGGCGCGGCAAACGCAAAGTGCGAGTTCGGCGGATAATCCGCAGAGACCCTTTTGTCCTGAAATGAGCCTCTAGGCGAAGTCTACAGGATTCAGAATTGGCGCGGCGCACCCGACATCTTGGCTCGTTCTCTTTTAGAAACTACCCACGGACTGTCCCAGTTGCCTCAGCTCTTAATCCAATCACCCACGTGCCAGACAGGACCAGGGTAGTAAAAGGCGACCTCTTTTTCGCCGCGAGGGGCTGGATTCCCTTTCTTGCGGGCCATCAAGAGCCTCCTCGGCCATCGAACAGCTCATCGCGGTGCTCAACAAGGGCCGGACGGAAGCGCTGACGCAGTATCTCGCAGCGATTGGCCGATTCCATCCGTACAATCTACGAAACATGATGCTCATCGCATCACAAGACCCTCTTCTCGGTGTGCTTATTTTACTTCCGCATGTCATCTAAGAATTCTGACGATGGGGTAACGCTTGTAATCAGCAGATGGTCGCGGGCGCGCGTGCAGGCAACATAGAGCAATTGCCGCTCGGTGTTGTAAACCTCCTGGAGTTCCGGATCATCCGCGACCGTTTCAATTCGCTCCTGTAACGGAATAATCTCGTCGTCGCATGCCATCACAGCGACAGCGCGAAATTCCAATCCTTTAGCGAGATGCATGGTGCTGACCGACAGTTTTCCGGATGACGTCTCAACCTTTTCGTCGAGCACCTTGAAAGGAATGTTTGCACCCCCTGCTGCCGCCGTCGCTCTCTCTAGCTCAGTCGCAGAGCGAACGAAAATAGCAATTTCATGCGGCAGAATGCCCTCCTTTGTCCTGGCCTTCAGCCAATCGCTAACAGTCTTCGATTCCTGCTCAATCGAAGCCAGCGTTTGGATCGTCGGAGGTGGCCCGTTAAACAGAGAGACGGTCGATTTCCGCTCTTCAGTATTTCCATCCACGTCTGTTAGTTCTGGCCCCAGTAGGCGATCAGCCTGCATCCGGATCTGATGGGAAGTCCGGTAATTAACCTTGAGAGTTGTTGAGCGCCCTCGAACTTCCACGCCCAGAGCTTTCCAGGAAAATAGTTGCTGGAATATCCGCTGGCCCAAATCCCCCGCGAAGAATAGGCTGTTTCCTCGATCCCTACCCAAAGCAGCTAGGAACCGAAGCTGAGCGATACCCACGTCTTGTGCTTCGTCAACAACCAAGAAATCAAAAGGTACAGGGACGTTTCCTGCATAAAATGCCGCCAGCCTACTGAACATTTCGGAACGTGTAATCAGCTCTTGGGCCTTGAGGTCTGACCTTACCCGCTCGAAGATCGACCAAATGACGGCCCGCTGCGGTTCTTTCAGGCGAGTCTTACGCCCCAATCGCGCAACGTCACGGTACGATTCCCAGGTATCCAAATGCCATGCGTCAACAACTTGTTCCCATTCCGTGATTAAGTACTGGAGCGAGAATCTGTTCTCGCTGGTGTCCAGCGCCGCCTGCTGGATCAATTCTCGAATCTTCTGAGGGCCTGCGAATTGAGGTTTTCCAATATTGACCTCGTACAACCGCTTGCCGATGGAGTTCATCGCGTGTACTTCAATTCGCTCTCCAAGACGTGGTTCAGTCCCGATCAAATGCCTGAGTTTTGTTCTCAGCGCATTCGAGAGAGGATCAGAAAACGTTGTCAGCAGTAGACGGGAGTCAGGGTTCTTCCGAGCAAGATAAACGACGCGATGAACTGCAACGATGGTTTTCCCTGTCCCTGCCGAACCGGAAACGCGCGCGGGACCGTTGTATTGGCGTTCTACCAGTTCGCGCTGCGCGGGGTGCAGAAAGACAGTCCATTTCTCCCAGGGATAGTCGAGAGCTCGCTCTAACTCTTCCAGATTGTTTATTAGGCGGAAGCGCCGCTTAGCGTCGGGGTGTTCAAATGATTCTGCTAAAACAGCTGCCAACTCCGACTGCGGTGGAATCGCTCGTGGTCGGACAGACCTGCTAATTTCCACACGTAGTCCTATCCCCGACGGTAATGGGATTGGCCGCGCGGTTTGCGGAGTGACTCCGGTCGCCAGATCCAATAGCGCCTCCGCTGCCTCTTTCGGAAGGTGGTCGGCGAGTTCCAGAAGACTTTCTTCGTTTGCGTTGCGTACATCGGGCAACCACTCAGAAGGCACCCCGTAGCCAAGTAATTCACTGTCGGACAGACTCGCAAATAGTAAAGTTTGTCCTTCGCCCTGTCGAGCTTGTGCAACTGCATGCCCGGGCTGGACGGGTTCATTTGCAGATCAAACGCCGTGGTCTTCACAGCCTTCTGCTCGTCGCCGGTCAGGCGTGCGAGGCTGTCGGTGAAGGTGTCTGCGATCCGGAAGTCCATTATTTGTCGGGCCAAAAGTAATGAATCGGCGCCAGCCAGAATTGCGATGGGTCCCCGAAGTTATTTATCACCTTCGCAGAAATGCGGAAACCTATGCCAAAAATTCTACTGGCAGGGGGCTCAAACGACTGCGGCCACCTGTTCATCTGTAGCAAACGGGCAATCTGCCCAACCAATGCCAAGGCGCACATCCCCCACAGCTGTAATCTGCATTCGCCCACGTTCGGCCTTGGTACCTATCGCCTGGCACATCCGAGTAAACGCTTCAAAGCTTTCGGGTGGTGACTCGAATGCTTGAACGATGAACGCACCGTTTGGCAGTCGGAATCATCTGCCCTCAATGACCGTAGCAGCGCAACGGTGCAACAACTGATAAGCCACCTGTGAATATGCGTCTGTCCCTGACGTCGGGAGATGTTCCCTGATGTAATCCCATCGCATTTGCCGGTTCTTCCGGGAGTGCTCTGAGTCTTCCGCGATCAGCCATCTTGCCAACGACTCGTTGTTTTGACCGAATGGCTCCTTTGCTTTGGCCTCAACTGATAGGGAAACGCCACCAGATTTCGTATTAAGAAGAGCCCAAAGGTCGCATTGGCATTCTGCGCGACCGCCTCGGAGCGGTACTTTGTGCTCGGCAATCGCAAGCACCAACGTCGGTTGGCTGTAGATGGTATCGCGGACTCGACGACTGGTTCCGGCAGTCCAGCGCAACTACTAGATGCGCATTCCCACGACACGGCTGTCTCAAATGCCGAGTAGATCGTTTCCATCGGCTTTCGGGTTTCGCCAGGCAATCTCGCCAGTTCCCAATTCCACGAGTTTCTATGCACAATCGGTTCATACTCTGAAAACCTTCATCACTTCATCGCCCAGGTGGTTGATCACCTTCACCGCGATGCGGCCCGACCTCGGTTTGGGAAAGGCGCGCGAGGTATCGCTGTTCAGCGTAGCCCAAGCTTCCGCGTTGATCTCGGCTTTGAGCGTGGTCTTGAGTGCGCTGTAGGGATCGTTCGCACCGAGGAAATAGGCGTGGCGGACGAAAAAGCTCTCCTCGTTGTAGTCGGTGTCGATGAACCAGCAGGCGATGCCTTCGGCGTTTTCGCTGCGAACTT
>QHYQ01000149.1 GCA_003224175.1 Acidobacteriota bacterium | reverse complement strand
CGTGGTTTCGGGCACAAGGACTGGAAAGAGCTAAGCAGAAATCTCAAGAAGACCGCTGGTCCGCCAAGCGAAACCGATTGGAGACGGGCTATTAGAATCTTCGCCAGAAGGATAAGGGAGCGATTCTTTTCATGCATTAGGGCGCTGGAGAAGACCGACTCGCGACCGGATTACATCCCAATCTCCGATAATCCCGACCCAAACCGCCGTTTGCCTGTCGAACAATGCGTCACGCCGGGTTTCGCGATTATGGGGCTGTGCTGTCTTCTTATTGATACACTTCAGTCATTTCAGCCTCAAGACCGGGACTGGCTCAAGCGAATCATTGAATCTGTGAGGATCCGATTCGGACGAGGCCAGACCGTCAAGGATTTTACAGAGTTCCTTCGGCGTGGTTTTGGCAATGCGTTCAGCGATCCGAAAATAGCCAAGAAATTTGCGCAGGGGGTTCGCCATGGAATCTTCCACAGGGCTGAAACCAGGAGGTGGAACATTCGCCGAAACGAGCCGAAGGACCAAATTCTTGAAAGGGTAGGTAGCCGATATATTCTAAACCGATCGCTCTTCTTAAGAGCTCTGAGGAAAGAGTACGTCCTGGTGTTGAGCTCGGTGTTGATCTGGCCCGCCCTGGCGGGTGCAGAAGTATCGCGCGTGGAGATCGCTTCGCATCGCGACGTGGCTGGCGGCCGCTCGTTTGGATCGGTTGGTCCCTATGAGCGCCTTACCGGGAAAATCTACTTCCTGATTGATCCGGCCAACCAGCGCAACCAGGTGATCGCAGATCTGGATAAGGCGCCGAAGAACGCCGCCGGGAAGATCGAACTCTCGGCCGATCTCGTGATTCTGAAGCCGCGCGACGCCTCCAAGGGAAATGGCATCGCCATCTTTGACATTGTGAATCGCGGCGCAGGTGTCGTCCTGCCGAATTTCGACGGTCCTCCTGGCAAGACGCCCGAAAGCGAGGCAGGAGATGGATTCCTGCTGAACCGCGGCTACACCATCGTGCAGGTGGGCTGGGAGTTCGATGCGCGCAGAGAAGGCGCGGTGAAGATTGACGTGCCGGGCGCGGCTGGAGTGACGGGCCTGGTCCGCGCGACCTTCATCACAGACAGCCGAAGCGACAAGGCCACGGTCGGCGACCTCGCCGGCTACACGCCGAGCGATCCGGCATCGGCCGAGAACACGCTGCGGGTGCGCGAGAAATTGGGCGCGGCTTGGGTGACCATTCTGCGCGCCAAGTGGCAACTGGCAGGCAACACCGTCACTCTCGAAGGCGGGTTCGAGCCGGGCCACACCTACGAGCTGGCGTATCTCGCCGCGAATCCTCCGGTGGCGGGCCTCGGATTTGCCGCCGTGCGCGATGCCGCAGCCTGGGTCAAGTACGTGCCCGACGCGGCAGTTTCCGCGAAGTACACGTTGGCGTTCGGAGTCTCGCAGACCGGCCGCTGGCTGCGTGAATTTCTCTACGAGGGCTTCAACACGGATGAGAGCAACCGCCAGGTGTTCGATGCGGTGTGGCCGCATCGAGCGGGCGCGGCGGGCGTGGAGCTGGACGTCCGCTGGGCGACGCCCACGTCGTTGCTGATGGAATCGGCAACGCATTTTCCGTTTTCGGATCGCAAGCAGCGCGATCCGGTGACGGGTCTCGAGGATGGGAACGTTGAGAACGCGCGCGCCGGCCAGCACCAGCCCAAAATCTTCGGCATGGAGAAATGGGTACAAGGCGGCACGCCGTCGCCGTCGAGCCGCTATCCACGCTTGAAGGACCACACGCTGGTGCGCGCGCGCGATGTGGCCTTCCCGAAGGTTCCTGGCGTGACTTCGCCGCAGACCGCCTACGCGGGTGTGCGCGGGCCGAACCGGTTGCTGGCGAAGGACGGCGCCGGCGCGCCGCTGCCGTATCTCGTCCCGCAAGTGGACCGCGACGGCAACGCCGTGGCCGGCCTGCGGCTTCCGGATGTGGCCGTGCCGCTGGCGACTTACACCGGATGGAATTTCCGAAATACGGCGATCGGCGGGAGCGAGCAGTTCTTCCCGCTGATGGGCTCGTACATTCCGTTCGCGCGCACGAAAGCGGAACGCGAGCAGGCGCGCGATCCGCGCCCCTCGGTGGAGGAGCGCTATCACTCGCGCGATGAGTATCTGAAGCTGGTGCAGGATGCGGCGGCGCCGCTCGTAAAGGATGGCTACCTGCTTTCCGACGATGTGCCGGCCATCGTCAAGCACGCGGGGGAACATTGGGATTTGCTGGCGGGACAGTCCACGAGCACCAGCGCGCGCTGAGTGAGGGAATTCAGCAACCGTGATCCGGGTTGTCGAGCGGGAAAAGCGCGTGGCAATCACGCCGCTTTTCCCGCAATAAATAAAGTCCCGGCGGGGCGGCAATCGGCCGGAAAGGGGGAGAGCCCATGAGCTTGAAACCCAAGCCCGGGAGGAGAGAGTTTGTGAAGTGGGGACTCGCTTCCGCCGGAGTTCCTCTGGTTTCGGAAGCGCTGGGCGGATTGGGCGTCGCCAAGGCTGAACCGGCAGACACGCCTGGGGGCGAGCGGGGCGGCACGACCGTGTCTCTCGGTTCGGGAATTCAGATGTACTACAAAGAGGAGTGGCTGGGCGCGCCATGGCTGAACGGCGAACCAGCCGTTCTTTTGCACGGCAATCTCGAAACACACGAAATCTGGTACGGATGGGTGCCGCGGATGGCGCAGCAGTTTCGGCTGTTTCGTCCCGATCTTCCCGGATTTGGACGCTCAACGGCGCCGCGCGATTTTGAATGGTCGCTCGCAAATTTTGCCAAATTGGTCGGGAATTTTCTCGACGCGATCGGGGTCGCGTCCGCGCATATCATCGGAGCAAAGACGGGAGGTGCAATCGCGATGCAGTTTGCCGCCACTTATCCGCAGCGCACGCGCACGCTGGTGGTGGCGAGCGGTCCATTCAGCTCCGTGGCTCCGGGAAACGACAATAATTCGCAGCAGGTCCGGCTGGGCTCATTGGCCGGCAAAGAGGAGATGGCCTATTTCGACAAGCTGCGGGACGAGATGAAGCCGGAAACGCGGCAGGGCGTGGGGAAGATGATGTCCAACTTCAATCTGGAAAGCCTGCTGCCGCGGATCAGCGCTCCCACGCTCGTCATCACCAGCGATCACAGCGCACTGCAGTCCGTGGAGACCGTTTTGCGCTACCAGCCGAAAATTCCGCATTCCAGACTGCTCGTCTTGACCAGCGACGCCTACCACGTAGCCGTCGCCAACGCCAACGAATGCGTGACGAACGTTCTCGCGTTCATTCGCGAAACCAAGCAGCAACCTTGAGTAACGCATGATCAGGTTGTCGAGCGGAAAAAGCGCGTGGGAATCACGGCGCTTTTTCCGCTTAAAAAAGTAGGAGGAGCCGTGAGATATTTGCTTTCGTCAGTTGTGGCCGTCGCGCTTTTGCTCGGCAATTCGCACGGCGCACGCGCCCAAACCGAAATCACTCTCCTCGCGCCGGGTCCCCTGGGAAGGGAAACCATGGACAAGCTGATCGCGGGTTTCGAGAGCAAGACCGGCGACAAGGTCAAGGTGACCTACGGCCAGGGCAGCCGGGATACCCCGCCCTATGGAACCAGGCAGTTGGTGGCGCGCGGGCAGGCTTTGGACGTGTCCATCATTTTTGCACCCTACCCCGAAGCGGTCTCCTCCGGCAACGTTGATCCCAAAAGCGCGACGACGCTCGCGAGACTTCTTTTGGGAATCACCGTGAAAAAGGGCGCGCCCAAGCCGGACATCTCCACACCCGCGGCGGTCAAACGGACGCTGCTCGCGGCGAAGTCCATCGTGATTGTGGACCCCGCGCAAGGGACACTCGGGGGCGAGGCCAAGGATGCCCTGAAAAAACTCGGCCTCGCCGAGCAAGTGAAGCCGAAAATGAAGATCGTCGAAGGCAGCCAGGAGGCGGAGGCAATGGTCGCCAAGGGTGAGGTCGAACTTTTTATAGGTCCGCAGGTCAGCGATAGGCTGCGCGATGGCGTTGACCTCGTGGGAGGACTGCCAAGGGGAGCTTCGACTCCAGTTGATGCGGTGGGTTATGTGTCCACCCACGCGAAAGATCCGGCGGCGGCCAAGGCGCTCTTGGCGTACCTCAAATCACCGGAGGCGGAAGCGGCCTACAAGGCAGCCGGGATGGAGCCGGCGCACTGAGCTCTTCTATTTTTTGACCCCGGTCGCAGTGTCTTCGTCGGCGGGAGCGCCAACGAGTTTCATATACTCGATGGCCTCGGACGCGATGCACATGTACTCGTTAGAAAAAGGAACCGCGGCCTTCGGGTCATCCTGGCCCGCAATCCACCTGTAATCGGCCTTGGCGATCACAAACGGCTGCGTGTAGTACGCCGGATCGTCCAATGTTTCGGTTACGTTCATGTGGTTGTGGTCGGTACGCGTGTAGCGTTCGATCACGTGCGCGTCGATGCTATGTGGATAACCACGGCGGTCGACCCAGGTTTTGTCGTCCATGCCGATCGTATCCACGACGAGGGTATTGTTTCCCTCCCAGCGGCCCACCGAATATCCGAAATACATGGTCGAGGGCCCACCCTTGTGGCCCACGTTCTTGGGAAGCGCCCGGCCGTCGGTCCAGACTTCGCGCCAGACCTTGGCGTAGTTTTCCAGGATGACGATCCGGTCAGGCATGGTCGCAAACCCAATTTCCCTTATTTCGTTATTGACGATGCGCGGCATGCCGAGCGGATCGCACGTCTTCCACGGATCATTGGAAGTCGCGCTAAAGGGGTCGGGGATATTGAGCTTTAACTTCGCTTGCCCCTCAGGCGTCATCGGAGGAATACGATTGTTCAGGCTCGGTTCGCCGGGGCCCAGCCAAGTTCCACTGAGATCGTGCACAGGCGCCGGCCCCCCGGTTGGTTCACTTGATGTGGGCGGGTGGTTCTGATTCGCAGGCTCCTGGGCCGCAGCAACCGCAGACGAAACCGCCATGAATGCGAACAGACCAGCCACTGTGTACTTGGAAAGAGGTTTCATTTCAGCACTCCCGTCGCGGCTCCTACTCCTTGTTGGTCGTCTTCCGTCCGCCGGGACGGCAGGCCGCCGACTCGTCTCCGCCGGGACCAAACTCCTTATCGCATTGGGACGCCCGATCACCTTCCAGTTCCCCGCTACCGAATACCGTGCCATCGGCGAGCACCACCTTGCCCGTACGCCCGATGAGTGCACCATTCTTGACTTGATATAAGTACACAGTGATTACGTCCCCAGGCTGAACTGCATTTTTGGTCCAGCCCGTAGTGCTAACCGCGGAGGCAGCACCGCCTTCCACAACCCAATGTTTGACGTTGCCTTTGTCATCCTTTACGTCAAAGAGAACTAAGGTGTGGGGGTTGCCCCAATTGACTTTCGTCACGGTGGCGTTCTTCAACTCAACCAGCTTGGTGTTGTCGTACGCCGCGCTCCCGTGATGCGCGAAGATGGGACTGCAAACCGCTAGAAGCCCCACAACCAAGGCCAAAGACGTTATGAGCTTAGTCTTCATGTGACACTCCTCTGCACAAGACTTGGCCACTGTCAATTCCATGTACCATACTTTTTGTGGCAGTACAATTGATGACTTTTCCGGTCCGCTACGTCATCCAACCGCCATTCCCGCGCGCGATCAACGAGGCCAAGAGCGCGATCCGCCTCCACCGTGCTCGCCTGCATCGGCGCTATGCGGAGGGAGGCAAGCGCCTACAGCGGGATGTAATCCAGGACGACCTGAAGCGGCAATCGCCGGGTCACTGCCGGCTCGTCTGAATAGTCTGACAGCGGGGTGACGCGCACCGTGATCTTGCTACCGCTGGCGAGCTCTACGGGCTCCTGTAGCCAATAGCGCTGGAACCACTGCGGCCTCGGCCCGTGCAGCCGCAAGAGCGGCACATCGGCACCGGATGCCGTGATCGCGTGGACATCCACAGACTCATATGCGCGATCCAGCATGGGCCGGAGCGCAACGATGCGTGCGGCGTTCGGTAGCGCGCCCCCGAAAGTGCTCCCAAGAGTACCCGAGCCGCTCGAGCCGCCGGCGGCTTTCGGCGGATCGATGGAGAACGATTGCAGCTCGCGGCCAGAGGGCGGCGGATCGGTGAAGTACAAGCCGACCGTGCTCCTATCGGAGACCGCATTCTGTTCCTGGTCAAAATGCTTCTTGTAGTGAATCTGCAGATGGATCTTGGAGCCGGGCGCCAACCGGAAGGCCGCGCCGCTTGGCGCGGGTGTCGTATCGCCTCCAGGTTGCCACAGCGCCAGCACGGGACCATTTTCGATGCTGATGACGGCGTCCCGTACGATCGAGGCGGTGCCGGGCATCAGGTCGGCTGCTTTTATCCATTTCGTGTCGGCGACATTGGCCGGCAGCGAGAAGTCAGAGACTTCTTCGATCGCACTCTGCGCCACGGCATGCGGGGCGTCCATCTGAATCTTCAGATCAGGCGCGCCGAGCTTCCATTGCGGATGGAAGACCACCTCGGGGAGCTTTGTGTTGAAATCGCCCTCCGGCGTTCCTCCGGAGGCCCACACGACGATCACATCCACATCGCATCGGTGTGTTCGGTGGCAACTACGAGAGAAAAAATCGCCAGCGCGATGACGACGCACGGTCCGATGAGGCGCTTGAATTGTCTAGCGGCTTCCATAAATCGACTCGATATCGGCGATCGCCGCGGAGAAGTCTCGATACAACGGCAGCACTCGTTCCTTATTGCCGAGGTCGCCGGCTGCATCGATCTGCCAAGCGGCCATGGTCAATCGCCTGACGGCGCTCGCCATCTTCGGCCGCTGATCTTCGGGTATTTCGCCAAGGTGGTTTTCCTCGAGCGCGAGGGCGACTTCTTTTGCACCGATGGCGGGGTACCAAAGGCCAGTTAAATCACCCTGATCAAGCGCAGTCTTCACGGATTGCGCACGCTTGGCCAACTCGGCGAGCAACTCCGGCGTGGCCGTGGGCAGCGGCGCTTCCGGCCTGAGGGTGGGAGGGACGTAAGTGGTGCTGTCGCTCGGAGCCGCAGCGGCGCTCGCCGGTGTCGGCGATGGCGGCTGCGCCGCAGCGGTTGTGATCGGCGCCGATGCGGCAGTAGCGGATGCGGCGCTGACCGGCTCCCGCGAATAATCCGCGAAGGTGAAGTCGAAAACACGTTCCTTGTCTTCCGGTTTGAACTTTACGCGCAACGCGAAATTGGCCGGCAGCGCCGCGCCCGGCACCGCGACTTCGAGCGTATTGCGATCGTCCGTTCGTCCCGGTTTGAGAGAAATAGGCGCGGCGATATCGTTCCCGTTTGCGTCGCTCTTAGCGGCGCTGGCGGAAAAACCGGTGACGACAAGCGGCTGGGTCATGTCGTTGTAGAAGTACACGCGGAGGATGTTCGGCCGTGCCCAGGTGCCTTCGAGATGGTGCCAACTGTCGTCGGCCATGAAGAATTGTCCGCCATGGCGGGGATTGTGGTCGCCGTGTGGACGCCGTTCATAGCTCTTCATTTGCGCGCTGCCATCCGCGCATTTTCCCTGCTCGAGTTGGCGGGCCTTCGGATCGTCCTTGCATGTGAAGTACAGGGCTACAGTGATGGGAACGAGCTCGCTCTTGTCGACGGGACAAACGCCCGGCTTCTCCTGGATGAAGGACTGGACCTTGAGACACGAATACACCGTAACGAGACGAAGCGGCAGGAGAGGCGCGCTGGACTGCGGACACTTCCCGGGCTTGTCTTCAAGGACGCTCTCTTCCCCTGGCGTGGGGCAGACGTAGGAGATGGGCGGCAGTTCATTAGACTCCGAGGGCCCCTCTGCGGACTTCGCGACGACGATGCGGAGGTCATGCAATGTCGTGAAGTCTCCGTCGTAGACCTTCGCCGTGATGTGATCGCCGGCTTTCACGGTCAGGTTCTCCGGCTTGTCGATGCGGTAGTTCATGGTCATCGCCGCCATCCAACCGGGTACATTCTCGCCACTGACGGTCAGCATCCGGGTATTCGCATCGACCTTTTCCACGGTGCCGCGGAACGTATGTTCCTTATTCTTGCTTACGGGCTTTTTGCTTGCCTGCGCTGTGGTCGGTCTCGAGGGGGCAGTCGAAGCCGGAGCGGCCACCTCTGTCGGCTGGGGAGCCGTGCCGCCTGACTGCTGCGCTGCGGCACTCGCGACACCGAGAAGCGAAATGGTTCTCCAAGGCTGACCCGTGAGGCAGATGAAGCCAAGGACGGCTGCGGAGACTAGAAGAGCAGTCACATTCTGGCTCCTCGTTTTTGTGACGCTGCTCATCCGCGTGGGATCATCCGCCAGCCCTAAATATTCGTCATTGTAGACCGTCAGTTGCACTTGGTACAAATTCGCTTTGATTTTCTAAGAACAACGGAGAGCTGAAGATCTTCAACGCGACCCATGAGGCGCCGTTGGGTACTGGGTAAATTCTGGAGAGTTTGGAGCGAAGCTATTTGTCTTGATCGCTCGCCGAGTTGCCAAGTAATTTGTTGTATCCCTGAAATTCTGTGGGCGCCCAAATCATCTCCCTGACGTCGAACGTTTGCGGCTCCAGGTTGAAAACAAGCTTGTCCAGGGCCACCCAGGGCTTGGTATACATTTTCGGATCGTCGATCGTGACCGTCAGCTCCAGGTGGTCATGGTCCACGCGATGGAATAGCTCCTCCACGCGCATGTCGCCGCTATGCGGCCGGCCGGCATGATCGATCCATGTTCTTTCGTCGGTGCCGGTCGTTTCCACCACCAGTGTGTAATCGTCCACCCACTTGCCTACCGAGTAGCCGAACCATCTGGGTTCGGGATCCTTGGGGACTTCCCGCCCGTCTGTCCAGACGACCCGCCACACCCTGCCAAATTCGTACAGTAGGTAGACCTGCACAGGAGTCTGCAGGATTTGAGTGCTCCTCAGCTCGAAAAGGTCTTCGCGAGGCATTCCCTGGGGATCACCGGCGACGATGGGATCATTCGTCTCGTTCGGCAGGGCGCTTCTCGCACCGTTGCTCGGCTTGGTAAGATCCAACGTCTCCAGGCCCAAAGGAGTGTAGGGCAGGCGATGTTCCGGCTTGCCGTCCTCCGGCATTGCCGCCGGGCCAAGGGCCTGGACTCCGCCGTCGCCCGGATCCCAAATCCCTGAAATATCGTGCTTCGGGGCAGGGTCTGACTTCTGACCTTTCACGGGCGGCTTTACGGGGCGGCCCCAGCCGTCGCGCCGGTTTTCTAAAGAGAAACGCGGAGGTGGCTCATCCTTTCGCGGTGCCGATTGTGGCGCCGCATTTTGAGAGCGGGCGAGCGGTGAGGATAACAATCCTGCCAGCAGAATCGTCGGGGCAATAAAGCGCTTTAGCATAGTGGCAGCCTTTTCGATCGTCCCAATCGGGCGTTGGGATTCAGTGTCGGGACAAAAGCACGCTGGCGCAATCGGACTGCGCTGGCCCGCCCGAACAAGTCCTTACTGTTTTGGATCATCCTCTGGTTTGGAGGAGTCATCGAGCCGCAAGCGTCCGGGCAACCTTTGGCCATTGGCCAGATCCACGTACACGATGCGCCCGATGGGCTTGCCATTCTTGACCGTAATCACTTTCAAGGTGATCTGATCGCCGGGCTTGAAGGACCCCTTGGTCCAGCCCATGTTCGTCATGGTGGTCGGATTTTCCGTTTCCGCCATCCAATGCACAGCTTGACCGCCCTCGTCTGTCGCGTCCAACAGAATCACGCAATGAGGATTGGCCCATAAAAATTGTGTGACGGTCCCCTTGACGGTAATTTGCTTTGTCGCATCGTAGGCCGCATTGCCGTGGTGCGCGAAGAGCGGAAGGCAAAGGATCGAGACACTAATACCCAAAGTGAAGACGATTAAGAATTTGCCTCTCAATAGCCACCTCCCATTTGTGCAATGACAGGGCATATCTAGGTCAGGTCTTAGCACATTCGTCCAGACTTGAACGCGATTCTAAAGACAGCTTGGGCCGCAGTCAAGCGGCGCTTCCCCCTTCACACACGCAGGCTTTGACGTTGGATAAGTTCCGGGCAGGATCGGTCTGTCTTGCGGCTGAAAGATTGTGTCGAATGCTTTCAG
This sequence comes from Acidobacteriota bacterium, assembly GCA_003224175.1. GTDB lineage: Bacteria > Acidobacteriota > Terriglobia > Acidiferrales > UBA7541 > Palsa-189. Next base: position 3,815 of record QHYQ01000149.1, on the reverse strand, counting down.
CAAGTGGGATAAACTCTCGCCGTATCCTCGCCCGCGGCCATGACGCGCGAGCTGGATGCACTTCGGAAAAGGAGTGCGACGAGGAGGTGTTTATGCTCAAGAAATCCGTGACTCTCGTACTGCTGGCGACTGCTGTGGCGTGGGCTGCCCCTGCCGCACTCGGGCAAGATGCCAAGACAGTTCTCAGCAATGTGTCCAAAGCGATGGGCGCCGACAATCTGAAAACTCTCCAATATTCCGGAACGGCTACCGAATTCGCGTTCGGACAGGCCGTGAACCCAAGCTCGCCCTGGCCGGGATTCGCCGAGACGTCTTACGCGCGAACCATCAACTACGAAACACCAGCGTGGCGCGTCGACAGAGTTCTTGCCGCTATACCCCCGACTCGCCGGGGCGGCGGGCTGCCTCCCGTTCCGACCCAGTCCGTTGTTATTGGCGCGAACACTTCGTGGGGCCAGCAGGTGGACCTGTGGATGACCCCTTACGGTTTCCTGAGGGCGGCCGCCAACAATAACGCCACCGCCACGTCAAAATCGATGAACGGAAAGAAATATACTGTCCTGACGTTCACCGCGCCCAACAAGGCGAAGTTCAATGGCTATATCGATGAACAGAACATGCTCTCTCGAGTGGAGACGTGGATTGATACTCCGATGCTCGGCGACACGCTCGTGGAAGCGACCTATAACGGTTATAAGGATTTCGGCGGTGTGAAGTTTCCCACCGCCATTCTCCAGAAGCAGGGCGGCTATCCGACACTCGATCTCACGGTCACGGATGTAAAGCCCAACGCGCCCGCGAACATCCAGGGCAATCCCGCCGGCGCACCGCAAACGCCTCCGGCCACGTCGCAAAAACTCGCAGATGGCGTTTACTTAATACTGCCGGCCTATGCGGCGTTGGCTGTCGATTTCAAGGACTACATCGTCGTTGTTGAGGGACCGCAAAGCGAGGAGCGCGCCAACGCGATCATCACCGAGGCCAAGCGGGTGATCCCCAACAAACCCATCAAGTATGTGGTCAACACACACGGTCATTTCGATCATTCCGGCGGCCTGCGGACGTTCGTCGCCGAAGGCGCAACGATCATCACGCACCAGGGCAATAAGGCCTATTTTGAGAAGATCTTCGCGTTGCCTCACGCGCTCAATCCGAACCACCAGGCGACGGCCAAGAAGAAGATTTTGATCGAGACGATGGCGGATAAGAAGGTTCTCACCGACGGCAACCACGTGATCGAGCTGCACCGGCTTCAGAGCAGTAATCACAATGACGGTTTGATCGTCGCTTACCTGCCCAAGGAGAAAATTCTGGTGGAAGCGGATGCGTTCAATCCGCCCGCGCAAGCCGACGCGCCGCCGCCCAATCCGCCCACGGCAAACAACACCAATCTTGTAGAGAATATCGATCGGCTGAAACTTGACGTCGAGACGATCATACCAATCCACTATCCGGCGGATAGCCGCAAGGTCACGATCGCAGAGCTGAATAGAGCCGTCGGCAAGAAAGACTGACCCTGAGCCGCGGTCCCTGGGGCGGTTCGTGACATGCCCTTTCTCGGTCGGAGCGCGTCTGCAAAACCGTAGAATTCCGCTGTTGGGTCGTGGGCTGAAAACAGCCCATCAGCGGGCGTTGACATTTCTCGGCACGTGGCGTACAGATAAGACCAGAAGGCATTTGCCGGCATTGCTCCGAGGAAAATCGACATGAAAACGACGCTGAAGGATAGGCTCTTTCATCTTGTTTGTGTGACGTTGTTGGTGTCGATCGCGGTGATTCTGACCAGCGGCAGCTCGGGCGCACAAACACCCGCCGGCGCTCCGCCAGAGGTGACCTTTACGAAGGAGGTAGCACCGATTCTTCAGCAGCATTGCCAGGAGTGCCACCGGCCAAACGCGATAGCCCCGATGCCGTTACAGACCTACGAGGAAGTTCGGCCGTTCGCCAAAGCCATCAAGGAACGGGTCAGCGCGCGGATGATGCCACCGTGGTTTATCGATCCCAATGTCGGCATCAACAAGTTCAAGAACTACGGCGGGCTCACCGACGACGAGATCGCCACGCTTGTGAAGTGGGTCGACGCCGGTGCGCCCAGGGGAAATGCAGCCGATATGCCGCCAGCGGCGAAATTCGATGACGACATATGGCACATCGGTAGGCCGGAACTTGTTGCGGCGATGCCGGAGGATATTATCGTCAGGGCCAACGGCCCCGACATGTGGAAGAACATCGTCATCGATCCCGGCATGAAGGAGGACAGGTACATCAAAGCCGTCGAAATCAAGCCTACCAAGGGCCGCAGAGTAATTCACCACATGGGCACGAGCCTGATTTACCCGGATGGCGGCTCGGCGGTGATGCAGTCGAAAAATGCGAATATTTTCGAGGACGGGTCGGGCCGCTTGTTAATGGCCGGGACCAAAGTGGTATTTCAGCTCCATATACATCCGTATCGAGAGGACACCACCACCAGCGTGGAGATCGGGTTCAAGTTTTATCCGAAAGGGTACGTTCCCAAGTACGTCGCGCAGACCGAGCTGATGGGGGACGATCATGAGCTCGACTTGCCGGCGAACAGTGACAATATTCGCTACGACAGCTATAAGATCTTGAGCAAACCGACACGCATCCTTGCTTATGCTCCGCACATGCACACCCGCGCCAAAGCACAATGCCTGGAAGCGATCTTGCCGGAGAAATCCGAACAACGCGATGGCAACAAGGTGGAAACACTAAACTGCATCAACCATTTCGACTTCAATTGGATGATGGTTTACGAGTACGCCACGGATGCCCAACCGCTCCTCCCGACCGGCACCGTTCTGCACCTGATCAATTGGTATAACAATACGGGATCGAACCGGCTGAACAACGATCCGGACAACTGGATCGGCTACGGCCAGCGCTCCATCGACGACATGGCCATGGCCTGGATGACCTTTTACAATCTGTCTGAAGAAGACTTCCAGCAACAGGTCGCGGAACGGAAAGCAAAATCAAAAGAGATCACGCAGAACCTTTCTTCCAAAAAGCTGACACAGTGACGGCGGAAGGAAAGTTCATGGCCACGGGTGCACGCCCGCTCCCGTTATTGATGGGCGCCGTTTTTCTTCTGGCTGCACCGGCTTTTCCCAAAGCAGCACAGCAGGCTCCCTATACAGGACAGGTTAGGGTCGCGCGTGGTCAAGACGTCACGCCCGCGTTCGAGGGATGGATGCCCAACCCGGATGGGACACTCAGCATGTACTTCGGATATATGAACCGGAATTATGAAGAGGAACTCGATATTCCAATCGGGGCGGACAACAGCGTCGCACTTAATGGCGATAACGGTGGTGATAAGAGCGGAGATAGAGGACAGCCCACACACTTCTATCCGCGGCGCCAGCGCATGGTTTTCTCCGTGGTTGTTCCGAAGGACTGGGGCTTGGACCAAAAGGTGGTTTGGACGCTGACCATCCGCGGGAAAACGAATGTGGCCAAGGGATGGCTTCAGCCGGAGTGGAAAATCAACAAGGAAGTGATCATGCAGGAAGTGGGGGGCGGGGCGGATCTCGAGAATCAACCGCCCGTCTTCGTCGGCGGGTCCGGTCCGCAGACAATCACGCTGCCCAACACCGTTACATTGACGGCGACGGCGCAGGACGACGGGCGTCCCAAACCTCGAACCGTGCGCGACATCGAGGACGTGGGTACGCCAGCTCCTTCAGGCCTCTCTGTCCGTTGGATCCACTACCGAGGTCCGGCGGGAGTAAGCTTTGATCCGGGCACGTTTGCCCGCGGTTACCAGAAACCGGTCACATCGGCGACAACGG
>QHYQ01000148.1 GCA_003224175.1 Acidobacteriota bacterium | reverse complement strand
GCCGACATTTTTCGTACCAGCTAACCCAGCAGGCTGGATCAACTGAACGAGGTGCGTGGGGACTGCCGAGTAATATCGCTTGAGTTCCGGAATCCAGATACCGGATTTCGCGATCGCCCCTGTCGGAACCTTTCCCAGTTGCCGGAAATGGTCTGGATCGTCCTGATGAAAAACGACCAGTGTTCCGCTGCTGCCGGAGAAGTAGACGCGCGAAGTTGCGGCGTCATAAAAGATTTCATCCGCGCCACCCGCGGCGTCCAGCGCCTGAACCACCTTCCCCGTGTCTGTATTCATGACTACCAGCTTCCCAGGATCAACGTTGTGTCCGCCCCCGAGCCGACTCCCCATGAACAGGCGATGGTGAGTTGCATCTAGACCAGCGGTATGGGGCTGCGGGCCTCCTGTGATGGGCCACTCGGCGATGACGGCGCGCTTGTCGGTATCAATCACCTTGACGACACTCTCGCCGTTCACAACATCTCCCATGCCAACGTACAGCCGATTAGCGGCGCGGTCGAGGATGATGCCCGCCGGATCGTTGCCATTCATCCTAATGCTGCCCACCAACTTGGCGGCTTTGGTGTCCACGATCTCAATCGTGCCGTCTTTATTTCCCTGTCCTGTAACGATACCGATGTAGTACAAGCCCTTGACGGGATCGTAGGCCGCGTTATCGGGATCCCTGTGAGCGGCGCCTTTTCCGCCGGTCAGTTCGACGGTCTTGGTCACCTCGAATGTGGTCCCGTTGATGGCTACGGCGGTGTTGTCTCCGAGGTCCAACCAAAGTTGATTGGTAGCAGCATCAAAGAATGGCTTGCGAGGGTTCCCGCCGAGAGGCGTCTCGTGGATCACCTTGCCTACTTTCATATCCACGACGACCAGCTTCTTGCTGTCTTCCCCAGAAACAAACAGGTGCTGGTTTTTCAAATCATACGAGCAATGGTCCATTTGGCCTTCGGTTGGCAGGGGGATGATCTCGACCAGCCGTAGAAGTCCCGACATATGCTCCATAGGTGACTGCTTATCGACATACGGCTGGGACTGTTGCTGGCCCCCAGCACTCAAGACGAAAATCATGCACAGACTGAAGACGATCGCCATCCTTTTCATTTCTTATCTCCTCAGATTCAAAGGCTTGTAGCCGAACCTCGGACTACTCGGAGACGGGCCCGATACCCCACACTTTGAGGACGTCTAGGTCATGGCCCGGCTATAGCTGGTCCCCATGACGAGCTGTTATGCTGGGAACTGGGTCTTTCGAGTTCCTGCGTAGCGGGTCAGCTCGTAGTTTTCTCAAGGCTGAACTTGGTAAATCTGTATCGCCAGTTGTGCTCCTGGTTTTAACAGAGATGTCCCGTTCATGTCCTTGCCCGATAACGCAATGTAAATCCGTTTCAGTTCGGGAACAAAAAGCGATGTCTTTGCGCGGTAGCCCGTTGGGACATCCGCGATGTGATCATAGTGGTCCGCATCGCGCTGCTCAAAGACGGATGCCGTTTCGGTTCCTGTGACGTAAATTCGTTTACGCGCGCTGTCGAATATCATGTGGTCGTTGTACGCCGTGCAGGGGAGGGTGACGACGACTTTGCCGGTATCGGTGTTGAGAACCCAAAATTTTGGCGGTTGGCGGGTGGCGCTGAACACACGATGATTCGCTTCGTCGAGGGCGAGCCCGTTCAGGTTGTGGGCTTCCGCCAGGGGCCACCTTCCAATAACTTGGCGTGTAGCTAGATCCACAACTACGACCTCGCTCGTGCCGGAGTTATTGACATAGAGTTTTTTGGCGGCACGGTCTACAGCCATAGCCTCGGAGTTTTTACCCGGAAGCGTGACGTTGCCGACGAACTTAAAATTCTTTGTGTCGATTATGTTGAGCAAATGCGTGTTCCCGCCAGGTTCGCCGCTACCGCTCTCCACGTAGAAATACTTATTCACGGGATCAAACACAGCCTCGTCCACGGCCGGGGGCAGTTTTATCTTGTCGATGATCTGATAGTTCTCTCCGCTCACCAGCTCGACCCATCCGAAGTCGTCTCCTCCGTCGGTCACAACCAGCTTATTGGAGTCGGGCAGATACACGATGTCGTGGGGCTGCCCGAAGCCTGTGATGGTGTGAATCCGTTTGCCCGTGCGGAGATTAAAAACTTCGACCGTTTTGCTATTCTCGGCGCAGAGGAATAAACGGTTACCCTTGAGATCGGGAGCGAAGAACTCCAGGTCACCTACCAACTCCGGCAGGGGGGTGGTTGCAATCAACCTAAGTGGTGGATTCTTTTGAGCGTTGGCTTTCAGGGCAAATACAAAAAGCAATGCCAACAATATCGCTTGCGGCTTTTTCAATGGATCAGCTCCTCGGATGGGATAGGTCCGATTTTCCATTTGACTTCAGATCAGACTACCAAACTAGCTTCAAGGCAAGCTGAATCTGCCGGTTGGGAATTTGGGTCGCAGTGATTTGCCCGAACTGAGGATTGGGCTCCCCATTTGCGAAGATTGCTTCCATTGGCCCACCGCCGGTGTTCGCGTTAAGTGTCGGCTGTGCAAAGTTGGCGCGATTCAGGGCGTTGAAAGCCTCCACGCGTAGCTGTAGGTTGAACCTCTCCGTGATGCGGTTGTTCTTAACCAGCGAAAAATCTACGTTAGCCAAGCCAGGCCCCAGAATTGTATTCCTCGCCAGATTGCCCCGAATGTTTGGACAAAAGCCCGGAAAGCCCATCGACGCTGCGCGCGCCGTATCGCAATAAGGGGTGTTCGTTGCGGTCTGGGGCACCATGGAAAAGCAATCCGCGTTGAGATAATGGGCTATGTTTCCGGGGTTGACGATGGTGCAGCCGGGGACAACATTCGGCGGATTGAGGGTCGTGAGTATCTCACCCAACATATCCGGACTATCCATGCCCATGCTGGGCATCAGCGGATAACCGTCTTGGACCGTAACGATGACGCCCACCTGCCACCCGCCCAGCACGTGATCGCCTATCGCTCCCAACGATTTCGGAGTTGGGGCATTATACAGGCCATTGACGACCAGGTTACGTGGGACATCATAGGATGAGAGCCCGCGCGCCAACCTCATGTCGTAGGTCGGTAATGCGCCCCACTCATTGAAGAACGTGTCGGAGGCGGCGCTTCCCGAGCTATCGTCGATACTCTTACTCCAGGTGAACGAGCCTCCCACTTGAAAGCCGTGGGACAACCTTTGATCAAATTTCACCTGAAGGCTGTTGTAAGAGGAAGTGCCCTCCCAGTAGATACTCCGGGAGACCTGAATGTACGGGTTATATAGCGCGGCTTGTTGTCCCGCCGGGCTCAGGTTGTTGGTCCACGCAATCGGCCAATAGTAGCCCACGCCGGGAATCGGATTTCCCACGTTCACCGGCTGAACTGAATTGCCTCCTTCTGTCAGAAAGGGATTGCGGACCCCGTGGGCACCCGCATACGCGACCGTGACCGTCGTCTTGGCGGCAAGTTGATGTTGAATGCTGAAATTCCACTGCGTGATGTAATTCCGCTGAATGTTCACGTCGTCGTAAGCCCACAGCACCTGCGTGGGCTTCACTGTGGGCAGAAGTGCCGGAATGCCATATGGGAATGCACCTTGGGCCGGAGACGCACCACCTGGCGGACCAACGGTGCCATAGGTACCCAGGAAGGGAGCCGTCGTCGTGTTATACAGGGAGTTGATATACGGGCCCGGCAACTCATCAAACAACCCAATCCCGCCTCGCACGGCCGTCTTGCCGTTGTGGAATGGATCCCAAGCGAAACCAATCCGGGGCTCGAAGTCTTTCAGGGTAGGGTTGCGTGCGTAGAACGAGTTTCTCAAATTTGTAGATGGACCGTTCGGGACCGCCAGGTAACCCACTTCACCGTGTTTCTCAATGGGGTTGGTCTGCATCTCGTACCGCAGCCCCAGGTTGACGGTGAGATTGGAGCGCACGCGCCAATCGTCTTGTACGTATGCCCCGAAAACCTTATCGCGTACGTAATGCTTGTTGCTTTTCCCTGGATCGAACAGATCTGCGGGCGTGACCGCAGTGCGCGGCTGGTTCGTCAGAAAGTTAACCAGCGCACCGCAAGAAGAATCCAGGGCGCCCTTGGCATTCTTGGTGCAGATTTTGTTATCGCTCGTCTTCAACCCGGCCGTAAAGTTGGCACTTCCGTTTATCCCGTTGACGACAATGACATCATTCTGTTGTGCCAAAAATTCAAAGCCGAACTTCAGTCCATGGTTGCCCCTGGTTACGAATGCATCGTCATAGACTTGAAAGATTTGGTTGTAGAGATCTTGGTGCGTCGCTCCCCAAAGCTGCATAGGTTGCGTTATATTTGTACTTATAAGGTTGACTACGGGTACGCCATAGGCATTCCCGTGCCCCGGGAGCTCGCTGAGCGAGGTGTCGGCCGCCAACGGGTTAATGGCTTGTGAGGCGAAGCCATTGTAGTTATTTGTCTTCCCGTTGGTCTTGTCTAGGCCCAGGCGAACCGTGTTCGCCAGGGACGGATTGAAAACGTGAGTCTCTTCAAGCACGCCAACTTCCCGGTAGGCAAAGAAATCTACGGAAACCTGGTTCAGCGCTTGAGGCAAAGTGTAGCTCGATGGATCGCGCACGAAACTTTCGAACAGGCTGTCCTTGTCCGAAAGCTTCTGATCCGATCGAAAGGTAAAGAAGTTCTCGCTCGTACGTTGCACCGCAACCCAATCGTATGGCGCGACGTTAGCATTACACGAGGTGCAATTAGCCGGGCCAATGGGCTCAGGGTAAAAACCCAAGTATTTCTGGATATATGGGTCTATGGGCACTTTACTGACGGCGCCGGTGGCAACGTTGGTCACGTTGCCGGCGCGAACAGCGTCGGAAATTGTGAACTGAGTTAGGGCTGTTCCCTTGGACTGACGCACTCCTTCGTAGTCCCCAAAGAAAAAGACCTTGTCCTTCAGGATGCCGTATCCTCCCGACGCTCCGAACTGGTTTTGCCTCAAAGCCTGTTTGGGGAGATGAAGCGCATTGTTGAAGTAGTTTGTGGCATCAAATTTATCGTTTCGCAAAAAATCGAAGGCAGATCCGTGGAATGTGTTGGTGCCCGAGCGCGTGACTGCGTTGATTACGCCGCCCGAAGTGAAGCCGTACTCCGCGGAATAGTTGCTCGTTAATACGGTGAATTCCTGAATGGCGTCCACTCCCAGGTTCTGACCCAGCACGCTCCCCGGACCTGCGTTGGAATAGTCATTCACGAGCGCCCCGTCCACGCGATAACTGTTCTGCGTGGGCCGCTGTCCGTTGATGGTCATTTGTATTCCTAAACCGCGGGACGCTTGTGTCCCGGTAGGATGAGCCTGGACCTTTGCGACACCGGGTTCCAGCGCGGCCAGGGAGCCCCAGTCACGGCCATTCAAGGGAAGTTCTCGAACTTCCGCGCTCGCCACGGTTCCGGAGAGAGTTGAACTGGTCAGTTCCACAGTTGGCACTGCGCTCGTTACCTGCAGCTCCTGCGTTACCTGACCGACGCTCAGCGAAAAATTCATCTCTTGCTTGGCGCCCACAGTGAGGGTCACTTTCGCGACTGAGGTGCTGAAGCCTGACGCCGATGCGGAAACTTCGTAATCTGAGGGAATCAGGTTGAGAATGCTGTATGCACCGTCGACATTGCTCGTGGTTTCCGTAACCACGTTGGTCTGCACGTTGCGGGCAGAAACTTTTGCACTCGCAATGACACCTCCCTGCGCGTCGGTGACTGCGCCCGTCACGATGGCACCAGCTACCTGCGCCCGAAGCGGGAGCGTTAACAACAGAGTTATGCTAAGGGCACACACCACTAGTAGGAGTTGGCCCAGTTTCTCTTTCATGAACGTACCTCCTGTTTGTTCCAGCTGCCTATTCCGGCGAATCCCACAAACCCGGAAAGAGGACGGGCGAGCGCGGGTATATATGAGAGATCGCTGAAGGAGCGACCATGCAGTAAAGAATTGGAGCAACGCAGGCACGAAGAATAGTTGAGAGTTCGTAAGACACCTCTCCCAGGCGTCTTAGAGAAAATCCTTCCTATTAGTACGACTATCTAAAAAAGAGGGTAAACTGGCTGCACTCTATGCTTGGCACATTAAAATAAACTTAAAATAACCTTAAGAAGACGAAGCCTCGAGAAGGACAGGATTTGTACCTTTCGTTCATCGTTTCGTAGCAAAAATTGCCTTGCAATTTCCATATGCACGCCGTTGTTGCCAGCGACGACGTTCAGTAATCTCGAGGTCGGCGGCAACCCTTGCCAGCATGTAAGAGTCGTCGCGCGTGAGATGCCTTTCCTGCATGAGGAAATCGATCATTGCAGAACGAGCGAAGGGATTGGCATCGGCGCTGGCATGACCGACAAAATCGCAAACGCCTACGGAAAGCCCGACGCAGAGATGAAGGTCGTCGCTCCAGTTGCAGGGCGCCACACGTCTCGTAATCGTGGTCCTTACGCACGTCTGTGAAGTACTCCGACTCCGCCTGTTTCCTTGACATGCCCGGGGCTCGGTGGAATGATGCGTAACGTTGTCTGGTTGAATGCCAGGGAGGTTGCTATGGCGATTGGCATCACCAGGACGTTCAGGTTGTATCGAACGGTTCTGTGCGCCGCGATATCCCTCTCGGCTATACTTGCCGTGGGCTATTTCCAAGGTCCGCGACTCGTTGCAGCGGGTCCCCAAGCACCCCAAGCACAAAGTACCCAGGCCACCGCCGTTCAGACGGCCTCCAGCATCGGTGCAACTGTGGCGCAAGCTCCGGGTGCGCTCGTCAAGCAATATTGCATTGTTTGTCATAACCAAAACCTGAAGACGGCCGGTCTCATGTTGGATCAGATGGACATCTCGCACGTGGGTGCGGCCGCGGATGTCTGGGAAAAGGTTGTACAGAAGGTTCGGAGTGGCGCCATGCCGCCGGCTGGGATGCCGCGGCCTGACAAACCAACCTTCGAAGCGTTCGTGGCGAGGTTGGAGACCGAACTGGATGCCGAGGCTGCCGCCCACCCGAATGCAGGACGGCCCGCTGAGCATCGCTTGAACCGGTTCGAGTACAGCAATGCGGTCCGGGACTTGCTCGGGCTGGACATTGACTCGGAGTCATTGCTGCCGGCGGACGAGTCAGACCACGGCTTCGACAACATTGCTGAAGTCCTATCGATTTCGCCAACCTTGCTGGAACGCTATATGCTGGCGGCGCGGAAAATCAGTCGGCTTGCGATTGGGGATCCGGCGACGGGTGCGGCGAAGGAAACGTTTAGGGTTTCGCGCGGTCTGCGGCAGGATGAC
>QHYQ01000427.1 GCA_003224175.1 Acidobacteriota bacterium | reverse complement strand
GCCCGAGTCCAGGGTGAGCCATACGGCCATAGGGCGATCCGACGGCTCCGCGTCGAGAAATTCGCGAACCGCGGTGGGAGAACTGAAGGCGGCATAATCGGTGATGACGGCGGAGGTCGTAGTGGCCGCGGGCAATTCCTTCAATAGCGAAGTAAAGCCGAGTTCGGCGTAGAGGTTCCGCAGTGAGGCCCAATCCGGTTCGCGACGCGCGAGCGCGTCAAGGTCTAGCTCGACCGGCGCATCACCATGGATAACCGATAGTTCTTTGCTTAGCCGTACAAATTCTGCGTACTTCTGCAATGCCTCACGATAGCTGGTTCGCTTTACTTCCGCCGCCCGTCGAATACATTCCTCAGCACTTCCAAATTGCCGTATTAGCTCGCGAGCACCAACCTCGCCGATTCCAGCTTTTCGCCGTTCGCCTGGTGCCGGTTTCTCATTTGGGTCTCGCGCGCCGGGGATGTTGTCGATGGAGTCGCCCATCAAGGCCATGACGTCGGCCACCTGTTCAGGGGGCACCCCCATCACCTCCTCAACTTTGGCGGAATCCAGGATAACGTCGGGCTTGCCGGCGCCCTGGCCGGGCCGCAGGACGCGAACTCTGCCACCGACGAGTTGCATCATGTCTTTGTCGCTGGTGACGATGTAAACGTCGACGTCGCGCCGGGCGGACTGATGGGCGAGCGCGCCAATCACGTCATCAGCCTCATACCCGGCAACTTCGATGATTGGCAAGCGCATGGCTTCACACAGGCGCCGAACCAAAGGAATCTGTAAAAAAAGCTCGTTGGGCATGGGCTGGCGCTGGGCTTTGTAATCGGTAAAGAGCTTGTCGCGAAAGGTCGGGCCGGAAGGGTCAAAGACGACGGCCAAATAATCCGGCTGCAATTCCTTGGTAACACGCCGAAGCATGTTCGAGAAGAGGTAGGGGACCTTCGTAGGAACGCCATTGTGCTGAAAGCTTGTTCCGGTGGGCACGTAGAAGGCGCGAAAAATGAAGCCCATAGCGTCCACAAGGAAGAGCTTTTTCGGGGATTTGGGACTCACCGAGGGAGTATAGCAGAGCGGATTCGAAGCCCGTCGGGGGCCGAAGCAATGGATCGGCCAGCGGAACGCTGGACGTCAGCAGCACCACCACTCTTCAAAGTGGTATGCCCTTTAACGCCCGTCTGACAATCACCAACTCAAAATGGGACCGGCAACGTGGGCTCACAAACCGTGGCAATTATCAACGGCACGAAGATCTTCTATCAATCAGCCTGTGTAGACCGTCTGCTTCCCCAGCCGCTCGGGTGTTGGCGCGGGCATTGTGTTAAGGTAGCGGGCGGATAAGAATTCCTGGTCCGCGCATGACTCCTTCCGTTAAAGTCTCTGCATCATCGACGCCGTCACCGAGCATGGCTGATGTGTTTGGTCCGGGCGGAATGATCGAGAGATGCATGCCCGCGGGCTACGAACATCGCCGCTCGCAGCTATGCATGGCGGAGCTAGTGGAGGAAGCTTTTCACAAAAAGCGTCATCTGCTGGTGGAAGCCGGAACGGGCACGGGGAAGACGCTGGCCTATCTGATTCCTGCCATTCGCAGCGGGCGGAGGGTGGTGATTTCCACGGCCACGAAGTCGCTTCAGGAGCAGCTTTTTACCAAAGACGTCCCTTTTGTACAGAAGCATTTTGCGCCTGAACTGAAAGTGGCGGTGATGAAAGGCCGCTCGAACTTTCTCTGCCGGCAAAAGGTTTACCAGATGCAAGGCCGGCCGATCCTCAAGGGCATGGAAGAACTGGATTGGTTCGCTCAAATTCGCGATTGGGAGCGCTTGACCGAGACCGGGGACCGGACAGAGCTCACTTTTTTGCCGGATGAGGCGGAGCTGTGGTCCAAGCTGGACGCGAGGCGCGAGACTTGCACGGGACAGAAATGCGAGCAGTTTGAAAGGTGTTTTATTACCGCCATGCATCGTCGCGCAGCGGATGCGGATTTGATCATCGTCAACCATCATCTTTTCTTTGCGGACCTGGCACTGCGCCAGGATGATTTTGGCAGCATATTGCCGGAGTATTCGGCGGTCATATTTGACGAAGCACACGAGATCGAAGACGTGGCCAGCGATTACTTCGGACGACAGATTTCAAATTATCGCTTTGAAGAACTGGCTCGCGACGCCGAGCAGGCCATGCGGATTACTCAGCAGGGTAAGGCTTCGTTGCTGCGCCGCGTGACGCGACTGCGGGAAAAAGTGCACGAGTTTTTCAATTTATTGCCACCCCAGGAGGGGCGCTCGTCGTTGGAACCAGGCTCGCGAGCGGCTTTTTTGGAGGGATACAGATCATCTTATGACGGCCTAATGGGGGCTCTACAGGCGCTCGTGAGCGAGATAGCAGCATTGCCCTCCAAACCGGAGGAGTTGCTGGTCGTCGCGCGCCGAGCCGCCGAATTGCGCGCTGAGACCGCATTCCTGTTCGAGTCGAATGAAAAAAACTACGTGTACTGGCTCGAGCGGCGTGGCAAGGGCGTGTTTGTCGCCGCTACGCCGATCGACGTCAGTTCTATCCTGCGCGAGCAGCTTTTCGATGCCTTCGATACGATCGTCATGACTTCCGCAACTCTGGCCGTGAGCGGCCGGTTTGATTTTCTGAAGCAGCGGCTTGGCATTCAGGTAGCGCAAGAGAGTGTGCTGCCTCATGAATTCGACTATGGCCGGCAAGCCTTGCTCTATATTCCCGCCGGCTTGCCGGACGTCCGCGATGCGGCGTTTGTGCCGAAAGCAGCGGAGGAAATCTCCCGGTTACTCAAATTGACGGACGGCCGGGCATTTTGCCTGTTTACCAGCTATACCCAGATGAATCAAATCTTCGAACTCGTGCGGGCTCGGGTGCGATTCCCCGTGCTGCTTCAGGGGACGGCGCCCCGCATGGCCCTGCTGGAACGCTTCCGGGCCACTCCGGGTGCGGTGCTCTTCGCAACCTCGAGTTTCTGGCAAGGCGTGGACGTACCCGGCGAGCAGCTCTCCTGCGTAATTATCGATCGGCTGCCGTTTGCGGTTCCCACCGATCCCGTCGTGGCTGCGCGCGTGCGCATGCTGACTGAGGAAGGCCGCAACGCTTTTGCTGAATATCAGATTCCGGAAGCGGTGCTGGCGCTAAAGCAGGGCTTCGGCCGGCTGATTCGCGCGCGAACCGACCGCGGTGTGCTTGCCATCCTCGATAACCGCATCCAGCGCATGCGATATGGTAAGATTTTTATCGAGTCGCTGCCGGAGTACAGCCTCACCCGGGACATCGCTGAAGTTCAACGCTTCATGAAGGCGCCGAGCTAGGGCGAATACCCCGCCTGGCAGGCCGATCAGCCAAAAACGATGTTTGAAGTCAGCGTAGAAGAGACATTCTCTGCCGGACACGCCCTGCGAGGGTATCGGGGCAAGTGTGAGAATCCCCACGGCCACAACTATCGCGTAAGTGTGAAAGTCGAAGGCGAACAGCTCGATTCCATAGGCCTCCTTTTTGATTTCGTGCACCTCAAGCGCATCCTGCGGGATCTCATCGCCGATATAGACCACAAGTTCTTGAACGATCAGGCGCCGTTCGATGCGATCAATCCTTCGGCCGAAAATATCGCCAAGTTTCTTTACGAGGAAGCTTCCAAAAAGATGCGCCAAATGCCCAACGCCCCTCGAATTAAGGCTATCAGGGTCTGGGAAACCGATGTGACTTCTGCAACCTATGTGCCCTGATTGGATCGTGAGATGCGTCGCGCCTATTTCCTGATTGCGATTCCCGCGGCTTTGGTTGGCGTTGGCTACGTCATTGTTCTTCGCTATCTCGGCGTGCAAATTCGCGGCGGTCCTTTTCTGGGCACGGCAGCCGCGGCCGTTGCCGCAATATTGATCGTGCGCCACTATCAGAGGAGCAAATCCGGGCGGCACCGCAATTCATGATGCAAGTAACGGAAATCTTCCGCTCCATTCAAGGCGAGAGCACTTATGCGGGCCTTCCGTGTATTTTCGTGCGTCTCACGGGATGCAACCTGCGCTGCACGTGGTGCGATACGGCGTACGCGTTCCATGGCGGAACAAGAATGAGTCTTGACGACGTGCTCGGACGTATCCACGAGCTCTCTGGCGGGCCGGCCCCTGCTTCCAGCGGCCATACGCCTCCGGGCTCGACCGAGAACGAGATTTTGCTGGTGGAACTCACTGGGGGCGAGCCCCTGCTCCAACCGGATGCGGTTGGGCTTGCGCAACGGCTGATGGCCGAGAATTACTCCGTGCTCGTGGAGACCAGCGGCGAGCGCTTTGTGGGCATCTTGCCGCAACAGGTCGTGAAAATCGTGGATGTGAAATGCCCTGACTCGGGCGAAGGCGGCACATTTCTGCTCGATAATCTGAAGGCAGTCGACGGCAAGGACGAGATTAAATTCGTCATCGGCAGCCGCCGGGACTATGAATTTGCCAGGGATTTTTCCGTCCGGCACGAGCTGGCGCACCGAGTTCGGCAAGTGTTGTTCTCACCGGTTTTTGCTGACCCCAATGGCTCCTGGAGCGGGCTGGAGGCGCGACTCCTTGCCGAATGGATTCTGGCCGACCGCTTGCCTGTGCGTCTCGGTTTGCAACTGCACAAATTCATTTGGCATCCATCCGCGCGCGGCGTGTGAAATTGAGGACGTCGGATAACATGACCGAGAAATCCAAGGCGGTCGTTCTCGTAAGCGGCGGGATGGATTCGTGCGTAACCGCAGCCATCGCGGGGACGTCATATGAGTTGGCGTTCTTGCACGCCGGCTACGGGCAGCGTACCGAGCGGCGAGAACGAGCAGCATTCGAGGCCATCGCTGATTTCTTTGCGGTTCGCGAGCGGCTTGTCGTGCACCTGGCTCACTTGAAGGAAATCGGCGGCTCCGCGCTCACGGATCAGAGCATGAGAGTGCCGGAGGGTGAGCCGCATGCGCCAGTAGCCGGGGATTCTATTCCCGTGACGTACGTTCCCTTTCGTAATGCTCACTTTCTTTCCGTGGCCGTGAGCTGGGCGGAAGTCATTGGAGCGAACGCCATTTTCATCGGGGCAGTCGCGGAGGATAGTTCGGGTTATCCCGATTGCCGTCCCGAGTACTACCGCGTATTTGAGCAACTGGCAAATGTCGGCACGCGGCCGGAAACACAGATCGCGATGATTACGCCGGTTATCGGAATGAGAAAAAGCGCGATCGTCCGGAAGGGACTTGAGCTCGGCGCGCCGCTAGAGCTCACCTGGTCCTGCTACCAATATGAAGACGCTGCCTGCGGAGTTTGCGATAGTTGCCGGCTGAGACTACAGGCCTTTGCCGAAGCGGGGGTTCCGGATGCGATACCGTACCGGGTACCCGTTGCAAGATGAAATAGTTAGGTGATAATAGAAGAACATTAGTGGCATGATCCGGCGTATCCGCCGGGAGGAGGAATTCGGTCTATGAAGCAGCTAAAGAGAACGAAGATCGCAATGGTCCTCGCGTGCGCGCTATCCCTCGCGGCGGGAGTTGCTATCAGCGCGGCGGCACAAGAGAAGGAGAAGCCGGCGAAGATTCACGGCCAGGTCTTCGATGTGTCGGGCAATCCGTTCGGGGGCGGGGCCGTGGTCGTGTCTGTTCGAAATAGCACAACGGGCCAAAGCACGGACTTCCCTGCGGATTCCCAGGGCCGCTATCGGAGCGGCAACTTAGCCGCAGGCACGTACTCGGTCGATATCAAGGTGCAAGGAAAGTCGGCTTATTCCCAGATTGTACAACTTACAGCGGGACAGGACACGCAACAGGATTTCAATTTCAAGGAGATGCAGAACCAGCAATCCGAACAGGTGGCCGAGGCGGCGAAGAAGAATGAGGAGGCCAAAGTCAAGTTTTCGGCCATGAAGCAGCATTTCGACGCGGGTAACGCGGCCTTGGAACAGGCCAAGCAGACCCGCGCTCAAATGGACAAGATGCCTAAGGCTGAACAGGCGTCCGCGCAGGGCCAGCTCGATCAGGCGGACACAACGGCGGTCACCGAATATAGTACAGCGCTCGAACAAACGAGTGAGACGGATCCGAACCGCAACATCGTTCTGGCCAGGCTAGGCGAGGCCTATGAGGTCGACAACAAGTATTCCGATGCTGCAGCCGCCTATGCAAAGGCGGTCGCGCTGAAGCCGGACCCGAGCTATTACAACAACCTGGGTAATTCGCTGGCCAGGACCGGGAAAATCGATGACGCCTTGACCGCTTACCAGAAGGCCATCGAACTGGATCCCATGAATACGGCCATGTATTGGCGGAACTTCTCTATTGGGCTTTACAACAGCGGGCGGATCAAAGAATCGGTTGACCCACTCAAGAAAGCCACGGAAGCCGACCCGAAGAATGCGCAAGCATGGTATTTGCTGGGCGCGGCGCTCGTGAATACGATGGACTTCAGAAAAGAGGGCGACAAGATGGTGCCCGTATTGCAGCCGGGAACCCAGGAAGCCTACCAGAAAGCGATCGAGCTCGATCCGAACGGGCAATGGGGTGCTCAGGCCAAACAGGGGCTGGAAGCCCTGCAGGCGATGGGTGTGGGAATCGATACCAGGGTAAACACGCGGCCAGCCAACCCGAAAAAGAAGTAAAGCGTTCCTGAAAATCCATAATTGACGAGACCCCGCGACTCCATACGCGGGGTCTTTTTTTTGCGGCCGAGATGAGCAGATGCCATTGTCGATTTGCTCCGAGAGAATAAATCGCTAAATGCCGGCGCCGCTGGAGTGTCCGCCTGGCGCCCTTCCGTTATCCAATGGTAAAGGAAGTAAAACTCTGGGATTTGTAGCGCTGGGCGTATTCGTGTAAGTTGGTTTTGCCCCTAGGTTCTGCGGACACCTGAGTGCAGGCGGTTCCGCGGCGGCTACCTTGTCGGGAGGTTACTGTGCGTCTTGCCGTAATTGGTTGCGGGTACGTGGGATTGGTTACGGGCAGTTGTCTTGCCGAGGCGGCGCATGAAGTTATCGCCACGGATAACGACCCGGTCCGCATGGCGATGCTGGATTCGGGCCGCCTGCCGATCTATGAACCCGGCTTGGATCTGGTGATGGAAAGCGCCCGCGCTGCCGGCCGACTGCGATTCACCTCGGATTGCGCTCAGGCCGTTCGTGCGGC
>QHYQ01000615.1 GCA_003224175.1 Acidobacteriota bacterium | reverse complement strand
TTTGCGGAGTTTAATCCCCAATCGCTCGCGGACTTCAACGCGACGATGCTCGGCGACCACAGCGGTCATATGCGCATGGTCATATCCTATTGGGATATGGCGGCAGCGCTCGTCAACGACGGCGCGATCAGCCTGGAGCTTTTCAGCAAGAGTAACGGCGAGCACATTGGCGTCTTCGCGAAAGTGGAGCTGCTGCTCGGCGAGATTCGAGCCAGCTATGGACCGCACTATGCCGCCAGCCTGGAAAAGCTGATTGACGCAACGCCGGATGGCCGGAAGCGCTCCGCTGCAGCGCGCGAACGAATCAAGGCAATCCGCGCCCAGGTTGCCGCCAGACAGACGAAGGCCGCGCAGAGTTAGCTCTCGTCGCAGGTCGCCAGGTACACTCGATCCGGGCTCCGCCGCGAATAGACTCCCAAAGCGAGACCTTAAACGGTATGGTCGGGATTCTGGTGGTTGGGGACAATCACTTCATCGTGCGCGGTCCACTTCCGGATCGAGATGCGGCATTGGCACTTGCTCGACACTGGTCCCTGATACAAATTGGGCAGGTGACGCCGATCGCCCTTCAGCGATGGAGCATTAGCACGCGAGAGTTCCGGGAAAACCTTGAATGGGCAGTCGCAGTCCCCGGTGACGGTGAGATTACGCCAGCTGTGGCGCAGTTGCTGGCGGAGCTGTCTGCGAGGGGAATCATGATCCATCACTCCGGCATCGGCGATTGGTGATGCGCCCGCGAGTCGTTCCCCAACGCATTGCTTCTCTGCGAATGTTCGCGCTCCACAGCCAAGTCCCGTTTCCGGAATGTGTGCGCCGGATCGCAGTTACCGATACTGCTGTTTACGGGGTCTTACTCTTTCCCCATTTTTGTACTGAGGAGTTGTAGGGTGCCTGCATCAGTCGGCTACTACCTGGATCAAACAGCCAGGCGACGCGCTTTGCTTCGCACTTAGGTAAGTTAGGTTCACCGTCAACGTCATAGCCTTGCTTCGCGGAGAACTGCATGAGTACCTCTCCTGTTGCGGTGAACCCAAGCGGCTCGAAAGAGACATCGCAGCCGTCACCATAGCGGCGGAAAATCGTGCGGAGCGGCACTTGCTTCAACGCTCCATCTCTTGCGTAGTAAATCCAAAGGTCGTCGCCAGGAGGAGCATCCGAAGAATAATTCCAGCGCAACACATCAAACAACAGCATGGTGCCATCCTTGGACCAGTCAATGAGCCTGACGCCATTGCCGTCGAGCCTTCCGGTCGGCTCTGCGATTGGCGCTTGGAAGAAGATCAGGTCAAAAGCGCCACCGCCTTGACGAACAAACACCGCCGAAGTGTTTGTACAGTCCTGCTCCGAAGCCGCTCGCGCTTTCACTTCGGCATATGCTTCCCTTTTATCGTCCGGTGACGAAAGGACTCGACTGCGCGCGGATTGCGATTTATAGGGAGGCTCGCGTCCACAGTCGAGGTAATAGGGTGGAGCATACTTGTTGGTTGGGGCAGGGTTCACCTGCTGCGCCGAAACAGTCGACGTGCTAAGAGTAGCCGCAATAATAAGTGCCTTTGTAAGTGAAGACAATCTATTCAGCCGCATACCCAGTTGGGGCGAGCCTGATCGCCAAATTCGTAGCGCTGCCAGCGCTTATCGCGAAAAATCATCAGTACGATTTTCCCAAGTCGATGATCCACCGCAAAAGCTGAGATGCGCTGCGCGCCGCCAGATGGAAACATTTTTAGTGTCTCTAGCGGTTGAACCCGTACGATTGCGATGTGTTTTCCGGACCAATGGGCGCCTTCCGTCACGTAAGGAAAATTTCCTGTGTTTTGATCAAAGGACATGGCCGCAATTTGACCATCGGGAGATAAGCTCCCGGCTTCCGACCAATCGGAGTTCGGGAAGTGTGCACGGTGCGGCACAACCAACCGCTGCACCGTCTGCTCTCCCATGTCAACCCGCCAGATCGTATCGACTCTAGCGACCGTTTCGGCCATCACGATTGTGTTTGAGTTTGGGAAGGCAGCCGCGCCGGGCTTCATCCATGTCTCCTGTCGTTCTAAACCGTGATCACCTGGGTTGAAAACGATGCTGTTGCGGTCGTCCTTAGTGGTAAGAGATCGCGAGGAGATTGCGCAGAACGGCTGCCCCGACAGTCGCGCCTCATACAGACCGCACGGCGCCAACAAGCGGCCATGGGCTGCGTCAGCGTAAAAGCTATTCCAGGCAGTCCGCCCTGGAATCCGCCACGTTATCGTGGGAGCGGCGGACAAGTTTTCTCCAGCTGTAGCAAATAGAAAGCTGCCGTAGAGCAGCCCCTTTTCAGTATCCGTACTGGTGCCCACTTGCCTAGTAATCACCAGAGACTCGGTACCTTGAAGAAAGCCCCACAGTGCGGGCGTATCGAGCGAAATTAGAGGTTGAACAACGAAATGCCCCACCCACGCGGCTGATTTTAAGTCAGCAACGGCAACCTCCAAGGAGGCTCCGGCCACGGGGCGAGGAGAAATACCCAGGGCAACCCAATCGCCCATTCCATCAAAGAAAATACGGCAGGTCTCGGGGGCGGATTCGCGGTCGGGCACATAGTATGGGTTCAATGGACGGAGCGTTGCCGAACTCAAGTGCGCGGTCTTGCCAGCAGGATCGGTGATCTCAAGCGAGAGAGACTTGTCATCGTAGGTTGCTGCGGCAGATGTTCCGTCAGTCGCGAACGCCGCGCAAGAGCCTGCTTCACTCGTCGCCGCCTGCGCTAACACTGGAACGAAAGTCACTACAAGAAGGACAAATACGGTCATCATCAAGAGTCGCCCAGATTGAAAATACCACTTCATGGCTCCAGAACTTTACACCCAAGGGA
>QHYQ01000426.1 GCA_003224175.1 Acidobacteriota bacterium | reverse complement strand
GGCGAGCACCGCGGTCTTGGCAAAGACTGCGCTGAAGTTCTCGTGCATCCACGTCCCGCCGCGATCGCCGCCGTGATGATCGGGCAGCGAGACAAAGTACATCGTCCTTCGGCGCTTCTCCTTTGGCAGTTTTGCAAAATACTCAGCGGTACCTAGCAAAGCTGCGGTTCCGGCTCCGTCGTCGATGGCCCCGTCGAAGTAGCCGTCGACGTGGGCAATCATGACGATATTCTCATCCGTCATTCCCGGCAGCTTGCCGATAACGATGTCTTCCTTTAGGTCCGGATAGTGCTGGACATCCCAGCGCAAGTGCGTCTTAACGCCGGTACCGTTGGCTGTCGCAATGAGTTCTTCGGCAGCATGACCATCATCGTCTCCGATGGTGAACATGGGGATCTTGATGTCCCTCGCTCTGCCACCCTCCATGTGGCTGACATAGTGCATGTTGCCTGGAATCGCAATGTCGATGATGACCGCCTTCGCGCCGGCCCGTTGCGCTCGCCCCACGGAGCCCATCCACATTGCAGATTGGATAAGGTCGCTGAGAGTAGGGATGCTGTAAATGAAGACGGCCTTACCGCGCACGTCTTTTCCGATGTAGTGGGCCGGTTGGCCGAGCCCGACCCACACGGTGTCCAGCTCTTCATCGCCATGGGGGGAGGTGACGAAGTTTGGGAAATCGATAATCGGATCCGAGCTCTCCAGCTTGAGCGTCTTGCCGTTGGCTGAAACGCTGACCTCCCATGACTTTGGAAGATCCTGCGGGTCCGGGATGGTTACAGTCTCGGTCGGCACGCCGATCTCCTTGAACTTTGCCTTCATCCAATTCTGTGACTCGGTCCCGGACGGCATTCCAGGGATGCGGCCCCACCATTGATTTCCCGCATCACGGTATTTCTCAGAGATGGCGGCCAGTTCGTCAACATAAGCATGCAGGCGGTGCCCATCGATCGCGTCATAAGACTTGTCGACGTTCGGCGGCAGCGGCCAACCGAGCGGTTGCGCCGGAACCCTTGAAATCTTTCCTTTGGCGGCCGGCCGCGCTTCCCCATCTTGCGCGCGAGAAATGCCCGCAGTGAAAAGCTGCATGCTGAAGGCCAAGGTGATGACGCAAGCGCGATTCAAAACCGTGAATTTTGCAATACTCCCATATGGCATTCGATTCCCTCCCCTAAGCCCTCCATCCGGCGTCGGGTTGTAGCTTCTGCTTTTTCTCCCCTGCGGTGCCCGGCCCTCCGCGAATATTATCACCAAGCCGAGGGCGGGCAACACCTCGGTCGCTTGACAAAAATTGAGCAAGAACGCTACATTGCGTTTCAAGCCGACGAGGAAAGTCATGAAGAGCACTTCCCACCGCGAACTCTGAAATGAAAGTTCGCTTTCTTAGCTACGGTATAACTGTAGCGGCAATCGCTTTCTCATACGCGGCTCCCATGCGCGTTGCTAGTCAAGGAGCAAATTTTGCGGGCCAATCAAATAGCCCGTCGCGTTCTGTAGTCGAGGCCCAGATCAAGGCAGCGGCAGCAAGACCCACGCCGCGCGCAGCCGATGGGCATCCCGATCTAAATGGTTCCTGGGGCCCCCCGGAGCTCCCTATAAGCGCCCATCAGGATTCCTCCGGTAACTTCTATATTGACGCTCCTGCCGATAAGGGCGGCACAGCACCAAAACTTGACGCCTCTCTCAGCGAGCAGCTGGAGCACATGGTGGATCCGAATCCGCCTCCCTACAAGCCCGAGCTGTTAGCAAAAGTAAAGGAGCTAGCTTCAGACAAAGTTCGCAACGATCCGGAATTCCACTGCAAACCTCTGGGGGTCCCGCGCGCCGGCGCTCCACGGCAAATCGTCCAGACGCCGACGCTGATCGTGTTTCTTTATGACGCACAAGAGGGGCCGCCAGGGAGTTTTCGCCTCGTGCCTACCGATGGACGGCCGCATCGAACCGACGTGGATCCTTCGTACTTCGGTGACTCCGTAGGCCATTGGGAGGGAGACACACTGGTTGTCGATGTGACCCACTTTAATGACGAGACATGGCTGGCCGGCATCCCCGGCAGCCAAGGAGGAAGCGGGTACTTTCATACCGAAGCGCTGCATGTGGTGGAGCGTTACACCCGCACGGGGGATACGCTTCGCTGGGAAGCCACGGTAGAAGATCCGAACGTTCTGACCAAGCCATGGAAGATGACTCCGCGAACGGAGATCCTTACGGATACAATGCTCTACGAGGAGCCTATCTGTGAGGAAAGAGAGAGCCAACATATTACGGACAAATACTAAAGCGCACCGTACATGTTTTTTTACGTCATGGGGCTTGGCCCAAGACATTCTGAACGGTGTGCAGGCTCGTGGCTAACAGCTTTCCATTGGAAAGTGGAAAATGATGAGTCGCGCGGCTGCTAGTGGGATTCCAACCCAGGCGATTTCTAGGACCGGTGTCACCAAATGACTTTGAGCGCGAACTGAATCTCTCGGGCGGTCGTGGTGGTCGACTTCAGCAATCCGGCCACCCCCGTGGGAGCGCCCCTAGAATCAAAAATGTCGGTATTGTCAGGTGTTACCGGCACGGCAAAATTAGCGCGATTCAGAGCATTGAAGATCTCCGCCCGAAACTGCACATTGAAGCTTTCGGAGATCCTCTTGACAGCATTATTCTTGAATACCGAAAGATCCAGGTTTGAGGTGCCTGGTCCGATCAGGATGTTGCGGCCCCCATTGCCGCGCAGGTTGAAACATGCCAGTGGCGAAAGGTTCGATCCGGCGATCGGCCCCCCAAGGGTCGGTGGTGCCGGATCGCAGTTGTTCGACCAAAAGGTCATGTCGGGCGCGGAGGGGACCGAAAAGCACTGGGTCTTGATGTAAGTGTTTGGATTCCCCGGATTGGTGAGTGTAGTGCATCCGGGCCCCGTCAGGCGATTGGGGAAGTCCCAAGTATCGCTGCTGTTCAGTCCCTGTGGATCAGCGTCAGTGCCAAACGTAGGAGTAAACGGCACACCATCGTTCGCCTTATATATGGCCCCTAACTCCCAACCACTGGCGATCCACGCAGCTGGTCCTGAAAACGACCTTGGCGAAGGAATCTGCCAAGTCGCACTGACCACCAGGGTCCGGCCGACGTCAAAGTCGGACAGACCACGAATAGATTTCAAATCGTACCAAGGCGGGGCGCCGATCGAATTCGAGAATTGGTCACCGACACCGCCTGCTGAACCAGTATCAATACTCTTGTTCCAAGTGAAGGAACCTTGCAGGGCGACACCGTGGTTCATAGCCTTTCGAACACCCACTTCCAGGCCATGATAGAAAGAGTCCCCGCTGTAAAGTATTCCGGCGATGTCGCCAAATTTATCGTTGATTTTCGAAGCCGGGTTGCATTGGGCTGGGTCACTTCCATTTGGATCGGTTTGATTGCACTGCCCGGCAACAAAGACATTTCCGAGGACATCGACTTGCGGAAAGAGATAGCCGGCCGACGTCTTTCTCGGTAGCACGATGTTGCGGTCATTGTTCGAGTTTGGCAGGTGCACACCGCGCGAACCTACGTAGCCCACCAGCAGGGTCAGGTTCCGGGCCAACTCTCTCTGCACAGTCAGGTTCCACTGCATGTCGTAGCTGCGATGCCCTGTCTGGTCAGAGAAATTCGCTAGGCGGGACTTGGGAGTGAAGAGTGCAGCCGCTCCCGCATAAAATGTACCCGGCAAAACGGTAAGGTCTTGCAGGAATCCCGTCTGGTTGAAGGGGAACACCCCCACAGGGGGATAATAGACGTTGATTAGCGGTAGCACGTCAAAAACTCCGAACCCGCCCCGCACCGCGGTCTTGCCATTGCGAAATGGGTCCCAGGCAAATCCCACGCGAGGGTCGAAATTGCGAAGTGTGGAATTCTGCACTGGTAAAGGCGAGCCGACCTGCGGTGTCGCGTCGGTGATGTGGATCAGCGTCGCGATCTTACCGTGGACTTCGCTCGGCAATGTTGTCATCTCCCAACGCAGGCCCAGGTTCAGGGTGAGATTTGTGCGGGCGCGCCAATCATCTTGCACATAAAAGCCCAGCAGACTCTGGCGAACTCCTGCTTCCGTATTGCTCGAGATAGCTGCCGTGAATCTGCTGGGCTGATTGAGAAGAAAATCAGCAACCGTCGGGAAACTAAACGTCCCGCTGGATTCGCTGAGCTGGTTGATATTGAGTTGCATGCGTTCCACTGCGGCCCCGAATTTTATCGAATGCGTTCCGTGGGTCCAGAAGGCGTCGTCGTATACCTGAAAGGAGTTCCAGAAGAACTGGCCGGGCCCATTGGCCTTCACGCCTCCGGTGAACTGAGTCAGCCCGGAGACCACTACTTGCGCGGCAAACTGCCCGGGTATGGCCGCGAGCGTAGGATCATTCGCCAGAGAATTGATCGCCGTTAATCCTACATTGTTCAGCACTGCAACCCGGCTATAACCAACACGCGTTGAATTCACCAGTGCGGGGCGAAAGATATGCGTCTCCTCCAGGACCCCGAGCTGACGATTCGTTCTCGAACTTAACAGCACGTCGTTCAGGGAATCGGGCGCACTATAAGGAGTAATGTCGCCCAGATAGGTGGCAGCGAGACTATCCTTATCAGAAAATTTGTCATCAACCCGAACCGTGAAGAAGTTCTCTTTGACCACTTGCTGGCCGGCAAACGTGAATCTTCCGATGTCGCCATCTGTGCCCGGCTGAATGCCCCCGTTCGGAAGCGGCCAGAAAGGGAGATATTTTTGGACCGACGCGTCCACGCTCATGGAGTTCGGGCTGCACGTGCCCGTATCTGGTGCCGAGCAAAGGTTTCCCTGGCGCGCCGCTATAGAGGGCACCGTGTCCAAGTTGCTGATGCCCTTGGACTGACGGATCCCCTCGTAATCGCCGAAGATGAAAATCTTATCCTTGCGAATCGGCCCTCCGGCATCGGCCCCGAACTGATTACGGTGGAAAGGCGGAATGGCCCCATCGAAAAAGTTCCGCGCGTCCAGGGCGTTATTGCGTAAAAATTCATAGACGCTGCCATGAAACTGATTCGTGCCAGAACGCGTAATGGCATTGACCACGCCGCCCGAGGTCCTGCCGTATTCGGAGGAATAGTTGCTGGTTAGGACGGAAAACTCCTCGATCGCATCCACGCCCAAGTCGCCGCCGATCACACTTCCGGGCGCTGCATTGTCGTAATCATTGATACTGATCCCATCCAGCCGGTAATTGTTCTGCTGGGGGCGAGCCCCAGCCACGGTAATCTGATTTCCGAAGCCGCGCTTGCCGCGGTCGGGTCCGGCGCTGTAACCGGGCTGAGTTTGGATGCTGGCAACGCCTGGCTGCAGTGTTGCTAGGTCTGTCCAGCTCCGTCCATTAAGGGGCAATTCGCGCACGGTAGTCGCGCTCACGACCGCGCTGATTGCCGAACTGGCTAATTCCACCGTGGGCGCTGCGCTGGTGACCTCAACGGTCTGAGTCACCTGCCCGACCTGCAAGACGAAATTCAGCACTTGCTGCGCCCCTACCGTCAATACAGCGCCGCTTTGCACCTGAGACGAAAATCCCGGTGCGGCGGCCGTTATCTCATAATTTCCGGGGAGCAGATTGGGGGCTGAGTAGAATCCGGCGGTATCCGTCTTGACCGCACGCGTGATTCCTGTAGCGACGTTCTTGATGGAGATGCCCGCATTGGCAACAACACCACCGCTTTGGTCCGTCACCGTACCGGAGAGCGTCGCTCCTGCCACTTGGGGATAAAGCGGCCGCAACAGCAAGAATGTGAATACGAGCGCCAGCAGGGAAGGAGAAAAACGCGCCAGCTTAATCGACGGCGTTTTAGAAAACATGGTGGCCTCCGAAAGAAATCCCTCACGCTTTTTAAGCGCGTGCGATCTCGACAACCGAATGAACGCTCGATGACGAGATTACTTCGCCAAAATGAGTCCGGAATTGTCGGGTACTATAGGATTCCGCCGGAATGGAGTCAATCGAAAAGTCCCGCGGCTCCTGCTGAGACAGTCTGTTTCGTTGTCTCAAAATCACACTGTTGTGGTCGCCTAAAGAGCCTGGAAGGCCGCGCGCCCACTTTCAAGCCGAGCGTAATAGAGATCCACGCGACGAGCAGCGAAGCGTTCCATCATAGTGCGGCGCACTTGCTCCAAGTCGTCGATTTGCCGCGCCTCAATGCGGGTGGCGTCGTAGCCAAAGCGGGGATCGAGGTACCAGCGGCAGTCCTCGTGAGCAATCAGAACTACTCGATCGGGCTGGCTCAACTTCATCATGAATTTCGTCCAGCGCCAGCCTGCCCAAGAATACTTGGGCAGATAGTCCGTCATCGTCAAAAGCTGTGCGCCGCCGGGAACCGCCACCAAACCATAGTGGCCGAGCCCACGGCCCTTGGCGAGAAACTCCTGGAAGTGCGGCTGGTAGCGCGGGTCGCTACAGTGGACTACAAGCGCCACAGATTCGGCCATCGACTCGCCATCGAAGGCGACGATGCCTGGTGGAACTCAGGAATCTAGTTCGAGAACGCCAGCGGGTTAGCCATGCCCCATGGTGACGCAGGTCGCGCAAATTGCCGTCACGCTCGTCACAGTCGTCACCGATTTGTGCGGGCAGAGACGCCTGTGCTACGCGAGCGCGAAGAATGAAAATCTGCATTGTGATCTGCATTGTTTCCGACTTCCGAAGCCTTCCTCCGCCTAACGAAACTTCACGAGGGCTCGAATAGGTCAGAAGCCGCTGCTGACAACGCTTTCCGTTGCTTTGACTTACAAGTGCGGCATTTTGTGGTGGTGCCGGGGGAGGGAATTGCACCATGCTGCCACGGCCTGAGATCGTCTTTGATCTCGGCTTGGTGGCATGACAGGGCCTGCTACCTTACGCCCAAAACGCCAAAAGCCCCCACGTGGGCCGAGTTGCAGAGAGTCCGATCAGAACAATGAGGCCGAGTTGCAAAAAAGCCCACGCGAAAACACCCCAAGTAGCCCCCAATTTTCCTGTCTCCCTTCCTGTACACGAACAACCTGCAAAATTCGCCCCCGGCAGACCGGATTCTGCACAGAGTGACTCCGCTTTTGACGGATGCCGGACGTGTTGCTTCACTGTGGGGTTCGGTAGGACGTTCACACGCCCCGTATGTCTTCTGCCTGTCTTCAGCGCTACGAGTCCCCGCCAGTGTCATCTTCGCCGGGAGAATTTTTCAGCTGGCTCCGTCCATAATAGCGGAACCATCGGATCTAGCGACTCG
>QHYQ01000425.1 GCA_003224175.1 Acidobacteriota bacterium | reverse complement strand
GCGCTGAACCACCCGCAGTTCAGCAATCCCGGCACGACTTTGGGAACGGCAAACTTCGGCGTCGTTACCCAAACCTCGGTGACGCCTCGGTTGATCCAGTTCGGCCTGAAGTACCTTTTCTAGAATGCACAGGACATCCTCGGTCACGTCACTAAAAGGAGAGCGTACCTGAGAAGTGATTGGAACTTGCACTGTACGCTGTGTCAATATCATGGGGTTTGCGCACGAAGATTTTGTTGGGTCATGAAGCTGAAAAGCAATGAGTTGGCGGGGCAGAAGAAGGAATCTTTTTGAGACAGCCGCGACCTGATGCTGATTGGGAACGAGAGGTCGGTTTCTCCGGAAGCGGGTGGCTTCCCCGTTGTTGTCGCGAAATCCCCTTTTCACTCGAAATCGCTTCGCCAATGGTCCCGAGCGAGTCGAGCGAGTCAGACCGACTTGGACGTATAACGGGCTAACCGTACAAGTGCACCCTGATTCCCCAGAAGTCCTGTTGGAGGACATCGCCAGTTATCTCCTCTAGCCCCGTCTCTAGCCAACTTCCGGTTTGCCGACCATCCTGGAGTCATCGTGTAGTAGCTCGAATCGAAATGCCGAGTACGGCCGAAGATAGGCTCACTGCTGTGCCGAAACCTCCGCCTTGACAAGCTCGGCAAACCAGAGTAGAAGTCCGATCAACAGTCGGAGACACGCTAGCGCAAGGGCCAGGTTCTCTCCGAATTTTGATGTCGTCACCGAGTGGGGTGAGCGATGCGGATTACTCCCGGGCGCGCTGGTGGATCTGCGACAAATCTACTCATTTCTACACATATCGTCTTTTTGCAAATTGTAGAACCAAACAAGGCGGGGCGAAGTGCGACGCGGCAACGCGCACCGACCGAACTGGGAACGTCGATAAGCGCCAAACGATTGCCATAGCGATTCTTTGGGCCGGCCGGTCCTCAACTGCAACCGTGGTTCCGGCTAACGGCGGTTGCGTCCTACAATGAGGAGCGATGGTAACAAGCACAGGGAGAAGTCCATATAGGTTGGCCGTATTGATAGGGATAGTTGTGGGTGTGATTGGCTTGATCGTTTTGGGCAATTGCCCGGTTCTCGCTCAGGGTTTCGCGGCGGCCATTACGGGCACGGTCCAGGACTCTTCAGGAGCCGCTGTGCCAGGTGCGACGCTCACCGCCAGGCACGTGGAGACCGGGCTGACCCGCGCGGTGGAAGCGGACGCCAGTGGTAATTACACCATTCCATCGGTTCCTGTGGGCGCTTATGAGGTGACCGCCGAAAAGACGGGATTCCGGCAAGAAGTGCGGCGCGGAATCACCTTGGTCGTGGCTCAGGAAGCGGTCGTGAACTTTACGTTACAAGTCGGGAGTGTGGCACAGCAGGTCACGGTGACGGAGGCTGCTCCCCTTGTCAATACGACGACGACCTCGACCTCCGGATTGATCAGCGAACA
Source organism: Acidobacteriota bacterium (assembly GCA_003224175.1). Classification (GTDB taxonomy): domain Bacteria; phylum Acidobacteriota; class Terriglobia; order Acidiferrales; family UBA7541; genus Palsa-189. The sequence continues at coordinate 6,395 of QHYQ01000425.1, read as the reverse complement.
AGAGATTAAGGAGCTACCTCTGAATGGGCGCAGCTTCGACCAGCTTCTAACACTCAATACCGGCACGGCGAATATTAGCTCCAACCGCAATCCCAACCAGCCCGGTAACCTATTTTCCGTGGCAGGTCGGCGGCCCGAAGAGAACCGCTTCTTGATGAACGGGGTGGACTACGTCAGCGCCAGTGGCGGCATCAACACCGCTTCGCCCAACGGATCCAACGGACAGGTGCTGGGAGTGGATGCGGTCAGAGAGTTCAACGTGGTCGAGCACACCTATGGCGCCGAGTACGGGAAGCGTGCCGGAGCACAGATTAGTATTGTCACCTCTTCGGGCACAAACCAGGTGCACGGAGATGTTTTTGAATATCTGCGCAATAGCGCGCTGGATGCCCGGAATTTCTTCGATTATCCGCCCGGGCTCCGCATTCCAGCCTTCAAGCGCAACCAATTCGGGGGCGCCCTGGGAGGCCCTCTCAAGAAAGACAAGCTCTTCTTGTTTGGAAATTACGAAGGGTTCCGGCAGCGGTTAGGGATCAGCAGCGTGTCGTTCGTGCCGGACGCGAATGCCCGTCTGGGATTGCTGCCGCCTGCCAACAATCCGTTGGGGACGCCGGTTCAGGTGGCGGGGCTGAATCCGGGCATGCTGCCATATGCGAACTACTTCTGGCCTGCGCCGAACGGACCGGAGTTGGGCGGCGGTCTGGCGAAAGCTTTCGCCAATCCTCTCCAGAAGGTTCGCGAAGATTTTGGTCTGCTCCGCGCAGACTATCACATCTCTGCGAAAGACTCCTTGTCGGCGACTTATCTGATTCAAGATGGGGAAAATGACGCGCCTTCCCCTGACCCAAATTTTTTCAGACCACTCCCCCTGCGCAGCCAGTTGTTCAGCTCCCAGGAAACGCATGTCTTCTCGACCGCCGTTTTGAATGTTGCGACTTTTGGATTTAGCCGCGGACGTATCCATTTGGGAGCATTCCCCGCCGTGCCGATCCCCCAAAGCTTGGCGTTTGTTTCTGGAAACCCTCCTGGCACTATCGTGATTGGGGGTTCCAGCACCGGCGCCGGCCTGGGAACCATAACGACGGCCGATGGCGCTGGGGGGCCTCCTGGCACCTTTGCAAGAAATTTCTTTACCGGGGCCGACGATCTCCACTACGTCAAAGGCAATCATTCGCTCAGCGCCGGCGTATGGATTCAGCGCGTGCAGAGCAACCGGTTTTCATCTTCCTTGTCTAGAGCGGTCGTTGCCTATCCGACGCTTCGAGCCTTCCTCACAGATGCTCCAACCAGCTTCCAGGCAATCTCGCTTCTCACGACACTTGGCTTCCGCTCTACGGAAGCAGCCTGGTACCTCCAGGATGAGATCAAGCTTAGGCCAAATCTCACCTTACGCTTGGGTCTAAGGGACGAGATGACCAACGGGTATAACGAAGCGACAGGTCGTTGCTCCAGCTATATATTGGACCAGACCGGCATAGTCCAAACCAATCCGCTCATTGGTAATTCGTGCCTGACTGAGAACAACGCCAAAGCGTTGTTGCAGCCGCGCCTTGGCCTGGCCTGGGACCCAACCGGCACGGGGAGCTGGGCCGTGCGTGCCGGCTTCGGAATTTACAACACTCTCCAGGACAACCTGGACCAAGCTTTCGGCGGCAACCCGCCCTTCAACGCTCGGTTCTCGAACACAACTCCGCTGTTGACTCAAATCCCGCTGCTCGACGGCACGCCGGCGCCGCCCAGTTGCAGCCCGACGCAAGGCCAGCCTTGCGCGATTTTTACTCCTGGGCAGGCGGATCCGACGCTACACACGCCAACCATCCAGGAATGGAGCTTGACGGTCGAGCGGGAGCTCACCCGTGACCTTGCGCTTCAGGTGGGCTATGTCGGTTCGGAGTCTTATCACCTGGAGGTCGGACTGGATGCCAATACGATTCGGCCCGTGGTGTGCCAGAACCCTCAGGGATGCCTCAGCGGTGGTGTTCTGCCGGCAAGTCAACAGCAGATTGTGCCCCAGGGAACTGCGTACGTGCCTCCGGGAAAGCGTCCCAATCCATTTCTCAGCCGTACCTTTGCAAGGGATTTCCCAGGCACCAGCAGCTACCACGCGCTGAATGTCGCATTGATCAAGCGCTTGAGTCGCGGTCTTAGCTTTAAAACGAATTACACCTTCAGTAAGATTCTGGACGTCAATTCCCAACTCGATACTGATTTCAATTTGAGCGCGCCATCCGACGTCCTGGATTCCTATGATTTGGCTTTGAGCAAAGGGCCGGCAGCGTTCAGCGTCGAGCACCAATTCAACGGCAACGTTAGCTATGAGCTGCCGTTCGGACGGGGCAAACACTGGGGCGGGGCGGCCAGCGGACCTGTGGATAAGCTGATTGGCGGCTGGCAATGGAATAGTATAGTGACGGCCCAGACGGGTTTGCGCTTCACGCCGACGGTGGGCTCGAATCGCTCTGGAAACGGCGATATCGCTAATCCTGATGTGCCCAACCGGAACCCTGCCTTCAGCGGTCCGGTTATTTTGGGGACTCCCAACCAGTGGTTCAATCCCAACGCCTTCCTGCTCCCGACTGCCGGGACGTTTGGGAATGCGGGTCGCAACCAGTTTCTGGGACCCAACCTGATCGAGTTGGACATGTCGATGTTCAAGAAGATCCCCATCAACGAGAGATGGAATTTGCAGTTCCGGGCGGAGGCCTTCAATATCCTCAATCGCGCCAACTTTGGGCAGCCAGCCATTGGAGTTTTCGCAGGCGCCAGCGTTAGTCCCTCGGCTGGGGTCATTACCAGCACGGCAACGACTTCGCGCCAGCTTCAGGTGGCGCTGAAGCTGATGTTCTAGAGAAACGACCCAGCCGAGGCGGCCACTTCCGCCTGTGGATTACAATCGTATCAGCCGCGCAATGCCAGACGCATGTGCGGGGTACTCGGATGCGTATCGGTAAAACCGATTCCCGCCCATCGGCTTTGATAGGTCCCGAGTGACGGGCTAACCGGAAGTTATTCCGAGCCAGAAGTCCCGTTGTGGGAAGTCTCACCAGATAGGTACCGAGAAACGCGCCAGCAGTGACCGACCAATTTGCTGGAGAGAACTTGTCAGGGATCGGTCTCCACGAATTGGGACTGGTCGGCATAGCCGAGAACCAGTTCTTGGGATAGACTGATCACAAGTTAGGCGGTCGGCGCAGCTGTGCCCGGTATATTTCTTTCCTATCGCCGCTCGGAAATTCTCGCGGGCTCCTCCTCCCGTCGGACCGCCCGCCCCGCCCCCGCGGCCCGGCGGGGCCGTGCGGAGCAATGAGCGGAGAAAAACCGCGCCGGCGTGCACGACGGACACAGCGACATCCTTGTGCGCCTTTTAGTTGCGATCGCCTGCCCAGCTCAGCTTAAGGTAAATTAAAAGAGCTTTCCGTTCCCGCTCGTCAACGGAGGTGATCAATGAACCGACGCGAATTCTCCACTCTCCTCTACGGCGCGGCGGCCACTTGGCTTATGCGGGGCGCGCACGCGCAACAGCAGGCTGGGCCATCTAGCCAGATTCGACGGGATTGGCTCGACCGGCGCAAGGAACCGATTATCGAACCGGAGCTGCCAATCGTCGATCCGCATCACCATTTGTGGCAGCGTCCTGAATGGCGGTATTTGCTCGAGGACCTGCTGCTCGATACCGGCAGCGGCCACAATATCGTCGCGACAGTGTACATGGAGGCTCGTTCGATGTACCGCGATCAGGGCCCCGAGGAAATGCGACCCGTTGGGGAGACCGAGTTCGCCAACGGCATCGCGGCTATGTGCAGCAGCGGAATCTGTGGCAAGACCAGGGCATGCGCTGGCATCGTCGGACACGCAGACTTGACGTTAGGCACCCGTGTCGAGCCGGTCTTGTCCGCGCTAATGCGCGCCGGCGGCGACCGTTTTCGAGGGATCCGCCATGGTGTGTCATGGGACGCGGACCCTTCCATCATGAGTCCCGCTTCGCCGGCGCGCCCTGGGCTGCTCGCCGACAAGACGTTTCGCGAAGGGGTTGCAGTGCTCAGCCGCCTTGGACTTTCCTACGACGTATCGCTCTATCATCCCCAGATCCACGAGGTGGCCGACCTGGCGAGCGCGTTCCCCGATTTGAGGATCGTCCTCAACCATGTCGGCGGCGTCCTGGGAATCGGTGCCTATCGCGGCAAGCGCGATGAGGCGTTTTCGCGCTGGCAGGCATCGATCAAGGCGCTCGCTGCGCGGCCAAACGTTTTCGTCAAGCTCGGCGGACTCGGTCAGGGCTACACTGGCCTCGGCTTTAACGAGCAGGCCGAACCACCATCGTCGGAAATGGTGGCCGCCAAGTTTCGCCCCTACGTCGAGACTTGTATCGACGCTTTCGGGACCTCGCGCTCGATGTTTGAGAGTAACTTTCCCGTCGACAAAATCTCATACAGTTATCCGGTTTTCTGGAATGCCTGCAAGCTGATGGCAAAGGGTGCCAGCAGCAGCGAAAAAGGCGATCTGTTCGCCGGTTCCGCAGCGCGGTGTTACCGTCTCGGCGTAATTCGCTGACGGCAGCGACTTAATCGGATGAAGGAGGAGACGCTACACTGCGCTGCGGTCGGTTACTGGCGGAAAGGCCGATTCTCCCTGGAAGTCTTCTGGCTTAACGTCCGTTCGGTTCGCGCTCGCCGTTCGCGCGCCCCGCGTCCGCGGCTGTGGCTACCGAAAACCCCATCCGATCTGAAAACACAGAGGTTCTGCTCATTCGTGAGATCTTGGTGGCTACGATGAGCTCTCTTTTCGTCGCCCTTTTCGCCTTGTTAGCCTCCAGTTTTCGAACCCGTGCTTCCCTGCAGGCGGAGATCCTCGCGCTTCATCACCAACTTGCGGTCTTCCACCTGCACATGGAGGTACCAAATACCTGCTCATGCAACTGAAGAGCTCTGGTTTCATCTTAGTAGTACTCACCAGTATCTGCGTCGGATGTTCGCGGCCGCCTCAGTATGACGTCGTGATTCGGCACGGAACGGTCTACGACGGAACCGGCGCATCCGGCGTTGTTGAAGACGTTGCGATCAACGGCGATCGCATCGCCACGATTGGAGCCTTGGGCAATGCGCATGGACGGCAGGAGATCGACGCGACCGGATTTGCAGTGGCGCCCGGTTTCATCGACATGCTGAATCATTCCGAAACGGCGTTAATGGCGGATGGACGCGCTCAGGGCGGGATTCGCCAGGGCGTGACGCTCGCCGTCTTTGGCGAAAGCTCGATTGGCCCACTCAGCGATGGTATGAAAGCGGAAATGAAGCGGCGTCAGGGGGACATCAAGTTCGATATCACCTGGACGACGCTTGGCGAAGGCCTTGACAGGCTGGCGGCAAAGGGCGTCTCCACGAATATCGCTTCGTTTGTCAGCGCGTCGACGATTCGCGCCAGCGAGATCGGCTATGACAATCGGCCGCCGACGCCAGAGGAACTGGATCGTATGCGCGCGGACGTACGTCGGGCGATGAACGAAGGCGCGATGGGACTGACGACGGCCCTCATCTATACTCCCGCGGTATTTTCAACCACGGAAGAGCTTGTTGAGTTGTCGAAGGTCGCAGCCGAATCCGGCGGCATGTACATCTCGCACATGCGCAGCGAAGGCGATCGGTTGCTCGAAGCGATCGACGAGACCTTGACGATTGCACGGCAAGCGCACATTCGGGCCGAAATCTATCACTTAAAAGCGGCGGGACACTCGAACTGGAACAAAATGCCGGAAGCGATCGCGAAAATCGAATCGGCGCGCAAGGAAGGACTGGAAATCACCGCCGATATGTACACGTATACTGCCGGATCGACCGGACTCGATGCCGCGATGCCGCCATGGGTGCAAGAAGGCGGCTATGACGCTTGGGCGAAGCGGCTTCAAGACCCGAAGGTGCGGGAACGACTGCGGCGCGAGATGACAACGACTGGCGGCGATTGGGAGAATTTAATGCTCGCCGCCGGCGGCGACGGCACGCTCCTCGTTGGCTTCAAGAATGAAGCACTACGCATGTACACGGGCAAGACGCTTTCTGAGGTGGCCAAAGAGCGCGGCAAATCCGTTCACGACACCGCCATGGATCTCGTTGTCGAGGACGGCAGCCGCGTCCAAGTCGTCTACTTCCTTATGTCGGAGGATAACGTAAAGCTACAACTGAAACAGCCGTGGGTAAGCTTAGGATCCGACGCATCGTTTATGTCCGCGGAAGGCGTATTTCTGAGGACTAGCACACATCCCCGGGCGTACGGCAATTTTGCGCGCCTCCTGGGCAAGTATGTTCGCGACGAGCACGTCATTCCGATCGAAGACGCCATTCGACGGCTCACTTCGGTGCCGGCGGACACCTTACGCATCAAGGATCGTGGCCGTCTTGCTA
>QHYQ01000243.1 GCA_003224175.1 Acidobacteriota bacterium | reverse complement strand
GAAGTAGTCGTCGCACAGAGTAAACCGACGTGCGTAGGCGAAGTAGGTCGGAATCTCTGACTCGAGGAATTGCTCGCGCGCGGCGCCTTTGACCCGATTCAGCCACGCTTTGTGGCGATGCTCAGGGTCCTGGGTAGGCGGGTTCGGTGAATGTGCTAGCGTGGCTCCGTTGGCGCCCGGAAACGTCCCGAAATAGTTGTCGAAGCCATGGTTCTCTTTGAAGATCACCACCACGTGTTGGATTGGAGTCCGAGGTGCCATCGGGGACCTGCCTCAGTTCGTTAACGAATGAGGAGGACAGATTTCTCCGCTCGATGAATCGCTAAGTTCGTACGAAGGCTGGGGAAATGGGCTTTGTTTAGATACTACCTTTGCGGCCTGACCCCCAAGACGGCACAAAAGCGATTTGCCTAAACCGCCAAGTCCTCCCCGGCGCCAGGTTTTGCTTGTTGTGGAGACCAAGTTCATCCCGAACATCTTGGATCGTCTGAAGGAATGAATTGCGATGCCATTCAACTGCAGATTTCGGTCGAGGCCTTATAAGAGGAGGATGTGTTAAACGCTAGCGTCCTGGCGGTGCGACGACCCCATTAGTGCTTACGGGAGGGTGGCCGGGAGGGAGATTCTGAGCGGGGGGCGGACCGATTTGAAAACTCCTCAAGGTATCCGCCAGCGAGCGGCTCGGCCCGGAGACCCCATTTGTCTCCGAAGTTTGACCCGGGTTGAGACTCGGATGGGAGAAGTTGCTGCCGACCGGATCGCTTTCGATAACCGACCAGGCGCCCTCGCGCTTTTCCAAGGAATAGGTCAATTGCATGGCACCCGGGCCGCCTTTCACCCGAAACTCCACCTGGGCCTGGGCGTGATCGCCTTCAATGTTCACTTGTTTCACATCGGTGTCGAAGGCTTGCAGGTTCAGCGATCCCTGATGGGCCAAGTGGGCCTGAATGGCGGTGCGGATGCTCGCCTCCGGCCCTTGGGTTTCCGCTGGCGCAGGCCCCCCATGGTACTTACAGCCGACGACCAGGCTTGCCAAAAGCGCCCACAGAACGATGCGTTTCATGGGGTGGCCTCAGTAGTAGCCCAGCATGAGCATCAGGATCACATGAATCGATGCCAGCATAGCAAACGAGTAACTGAACGGCCGGTGGATGATGTGCCAGAGATGCAGCATCTGATGGCTTTTCGACAGGAACAGTATCTTTTTGGTGAGCAGCGTTTGCTCGCGCGCCATAGTGATGGCCCGTTCCAGAACCGCGTTTTCACCTCGCCCCAACCCTACCAGCGACCACCAGCGGCGCTGGGACCAGAGCATCTTCTGGCGCAGCCGCCAGACGCGCAGCGGAAATCCCAGATCAAACAGCAGCATCCTCCACAAAACCCCCAGCAGCGAAATCGACTGCACCCGTTTCATGTCCGGCAGCCGCAGCAGTCCGTCAATATCCCGCGACGACAGAATGCCTGTGTTCTTCAACTGCGTGGCCGTCCGCACACTCTGGTCCTGGGCCTGCTGCAGCGTCAATTCCGCGGAATTCAGGCTCCGCGGTAGCTGCGCGTAGATATAGCGCCCGACTACGCCACTGAAGGCCACCACGATCATGATCCAGTAGGCCACTCCGGCGATCCCGCTGAACTTGAACGAGGAGTGAAAGGTGACCACCACCGGCGCCACCAAACCCAGTAAAACGTGGAAGTCCAGCCAGCGCTTGGAGCTTCCCTGTCGCCCCAGCCAGGCCCATTTCTTACGCAGTGGGTAGACATAGATGAAGAAAAACAGCAGCACTCCGAACAGCCCCAAGCGCAAGCCGATGGCTCCGCTCGGTTTCAGATAATCATGTTTGGGGGAAAGCGCACGCTGCGCCGCAGACGACCAATAGTAACTCAATCCGTAGACCAGCATCGCCATCGTGCCCGCGGCAGACAGCAGATAGGCCAGCCGCAGTCGCATGCGATGCATGCGATCGGGATCCGCTAAAGACCCTACTCTCGTTGGCGTCGTGGGCAGAGTCAGATTGATGCTCATGGCTTAACACCTGCTCCTTGGTATTTACTGAGCAGCGCTGGGCTGCGACACCTGCTCGGTCGTATTGACCGAGAAGTGCTTGTAGGCCGCAAACACGTGCGTGTTGCGCCAGTGCTGATGGCGCGACTCCACCTCCACCGTGGTGTGCGCCGGAAGCCAGTACGTGCCGGGCACGGTCCGAAAGGAAACTGGCGCATATTCGATTTCACAGTGCATCGTGCGCAGTCCCACGTCTTCCATCTCCGTGCCAATCTGAGCGGCAATTTTCTTGATGACTCCACTCCCCGGGTCGATCCATGCCGTGCCGGAAATCTCCAGCGGGTACTCGCGTCCGCGCACCGCCAGGGCCGCCGGCGATCGCGTCCCGGGAATATGCCGGAAACTCACCTCCGCCAGGGCCCCTCCGGAATCGCTTTCCTGCTTCACCGCGCTGAATTGGAAACTGCCCGAGTAATACGGATGAAAGATCAGAAGCAGCATGGAGAATCCATTGCTCACCAGCAGCGGCGCTTTCTCGTGGCCCTCTTTGTTGGCATCCGCCGCGACACGCGATTCCACCAAATTCAATTCGCCGCCCGTATTGGACAACAACACCAGGTAGTCAAAGGCCGACTCGCGCTTCTCAATGGTTTTGCCGTTCTCCGCGATCCTTTCCTGGGTGAGGTGTTCGGTGCAATTGACCTCCGAGATGGTCTCCAGAAAAGCAGAAACGTTGCTGCCCGCGCGCTCCAGCAGTTCTTGCAATGCATTCGTGGCGCCACTCGCCGGAGCGCAGAAAATCGACACGCCCAGCAGCACCGCTCCCCACCCGGGTATCCTGGCCCATGGTCTTTTCATTTGCGCTTCCACTTGGAGTCGAAGCGATAACCCAACATCAACATCCACTGGTTATAGTTCTGCTGCTGACCGCGGTAGAACGTGAAGCCTCCCTGCGTGAACAGATAAGAGCCCACATCGTTCTCCACCGTGGCGGTCACGAATTTCGCGCTCTGATTCCCGGCCAGGGTGGAGGTGAAGGCCTGGTCCCCTGCCAAAATCTCCACACGCAGCCGCTCGTTTATAGTGCGGGAGAGGCTGGCGGCCCGATAAGAGCCCGAGCCAAACGAACTGTTGAAATGCGAAAAGTGCACGTCGGCACGAAGGTCCAGCCAAGGCACCCGGCCGAAGGTCACCCCGTACATATCGTTGAGCGCCATGCGGCTATCGCCGGTCCGGTTGCTGCGTCCGAGTTCGGTATAAATCGCGATCTCCTTCACCAGGTCCACGCGCACTCCGCCGCTGAAGCCTTGAAACAGATACTTATCCAGCAGACCCGTTCCCACCAGGATGGGATCGAACGTGGGAATATTCCGGAAGTAGGTGTGGTTGAAGTCCAGTTGCAAGCGCTGCACCGGGCTCCAGCGCATGGTGAAAAAGCTGCTACCGATCCCCGGCCCGGGTGCGGCCACCGCGGCGTTACCCGCGGGGCTATCGGTCTGCAACGCGCTGTAGATGGAAAAATTGTGCCGGTAGGAAACCGAATTTTCAAAGAAAAGAAAAGGCCGATTGACGGCCCAACTCAGCAAGCTGACCCCCGCCCCGCTGGTGCTCGAATAGTGCAAGGCGTCAAAGCTCCCCCCGCTGAAGTTCACAAAAGCCCCGCCAATTTGGCGGTTGGGACTGTAGTTCCAGGAGGTCGGGTCCGGCGTGGAGCCTACAAAAATCCCCGTAATCACCCCGGAATGGATGCGGCGTCCCAAATAGCCCCCGTCGATGGTGTCCAGGCTGTTGGCCCACGGCAGGTACAGCCGCCCGAACCCCGCCACCCAGCCCCCGGTGGGATTGTCATAGATCAGACCCAGGTGATAGGTGCGGTTGATCAATTGCTGCAGCGTAGCCTGCGAGGCCGCCGAGGTCGAGTTGACGGTCCCGCGATAGTATCCCTGAAAGTTCCAGTAGCTCCCCCCGATGCGTGTGAAGTCCGCACGCAGGATCACGCCCAGATCCCTCCCGTTAGCCTGGGAGGCGTCCAGGCTGTGCGTGCCGAAGTAATCGAAACCCAGGCGTCCTTGCATGCGGTTGACCGAGGGCAGCGGCGGACGCGGTACATCCTGCACGCGGGCCTCGGCATCGAGTGCGTCATCGCCTTCGGTGAAGCTGATCACCGCCGGATACTTCCGCGTGGAACTCAGAGAGTGCTGTTGCACCAGCGCCTGCAGATCGCTATCGGAAAGATAAGCTAAGTCTCCGGCCACGACCGCGCGCTGCAGCACATGGATTTCGGTGACCGCGGAGGTCTCGGCGATACCCACCACCGTCAGTTCGGCTACCACAGCAGCCGGGGACGTGCCGCTCGACGGCGCTCCAGGGGCCTCGGCATTCACCACCACCAGCTTCATACCCTCGGAAATCCCCTCGTTTCGTCCCGCATCAATGTAAGCGGCATCCTGCTGCACGAATTTCACGTGGAAAACCGTCCGGAGATCGGGATTCGGAACTGCCGGCCAAGCTCTCAGCTCGGTGGCTGCGCCCGGCGTTCCCGCGCTCGGTGGCGCAACACGGGCGCCGGCAGGTTCTGGCCCCGGTGGGTTCGCGGCATACAAGGCCGCCATCAGCTCGCGGGGAGCAGCCCGAACCACCGGCAGTGGCTGGTCCGGCGACTGTGCGGGCGGGACGCCGACAAGCCTAGCCGTATTCCGCTGCTTGTCTTCCACCGCAACGTGCCCGAGCGCCTGTGAAGCGGGCGCCGCAGGCGGGGCCTGGACTGGCGAGCCGACGGCCACGCTCCCCGTAGGGGCTGGCGTTTCGGGGACAGTCGTCCCGGCTGGCTTCCCGGAGGCCGTGTCCGCGATCCGAATCGGAGGCAGAGGCGCCGCAGGCTCATTCTGTGCTGCCGTACTGCCCTGGCCTTGCCGTGCCGGCTCATTCACCGGCTGTTTCGGCGGTCTACGGAAGATCCGATCGATCGCTCCCGCCGCTCCCACGCGGGCGGCCGGGACCGGCCCTCGCTGCTCTTGCCGGGACTGTGTTTTGGTCACCGCACCGATGTGTAAACTGACGCGCTTGCCATCGGTCGACAGCGTGTACAGATGTAGCTGGCTCATCGTTACGGTGATTCGAGTGGACGGAGGAGTGCGCTGCTGCCGCGACACAAAAACGTCTCGAACCCCACTTCCGTTGACGATCAGGTGCTTCCCGCTCCCCTCATAAGCCACGCCGGGAAGATCCCAAATCAGACTGTCGTCATCGATCACCACCGATCCGGCAGACTCCACCGGCGCGGAAGTGTCGATGTTCACGCGCACTTCGCTCGCGGTGACCTCGGTGCTTATCGATTCCAGCCGAACCGAGGGATGCACGCCAGGCTCCTGCGCAAATGCTAGCGCGGCAAGCGCCGGAAGAATAAGAATCGCAAATTTCATTCGCTCGACCAGAAGATTTGCTGCGGAAACGACCGCTCGTTGCCCCCGACTACCCCGTGGTTGGGATTGTTGGTCCCCTGGTAGTCCACCTTGTGACAGGTATAACAGTCGGTCGGAAGAGTGGTGTAGTTGTTGTTCACGTGACAACTCGCGCAGGCCGCGCTGGTGTGCGCGCCGCTCAGCGGAAACCGCGTGTTGTTATGATTAAACGCACCCTGGGTCCAAACCACGGTGTTGTGGCACACCTCGCAGTTGGTCGGAAAACCCAGCTGAATATGATTGATCGGCGTCAGGGCATTGTTGAAATCGGTCTGGTGGCACGTCACGCAGGCGGTGCTCCTCAGACTGTAATTGTTACTGACGTGGCAGGAAGCGCAGGCCGCGCTTACGTGCGCGCCAGTCAGGGCAAAGCCGGTAGAGGCGTGGTTGAAGGTCGCCCCCGTCCACGAGGAGGTCGAATGGCATACCGTACAGTCGGTGGGAAATGCCGCCGCCACGTGGCTGGGATTGGTGGTGCCCTGGAAATCGCTTTGATGACATCCGATACACGCCGTGTTCGTCAACTGGAAGTTGTTATTGACGTGGCAGGAAGCGCAGGCCACGCTCACGTGCGCCCCGGTCAACGGAAATCCGGTGAGGTTGTGGTTAAAGGTGGCGTTGGTCCAGGATGCGGTCGAATGGCACGTCTGGCAATTCGTGGAAAAGCCACCGAGCACGTGATTGGGATTCGTAGTGCTTTGGAAATCCGGCATGTGACAGGCGGAGCAAGCGGTACTTGCGGCCGTCAGATTGAAGTTGTTATTCACATGGCAGGAAGCGCAGGGCACGCTCACGTGCGCGCCGGTCAACGGAAATCCCGTGGCGCTGTGGTCAAAGTTGGTCACCAGCCAGGTATTGACCCCGTGGCAGGCCTGGCAATTGGTGGAAAAGCCGGCCGCCACGTGATTCGGCGTCAGCGCGTTCTGGAAATCCCGCACGTGGCAGGAATAGCACTCCGTCGAAAGCCCGGTGAATTGTCCGCTGGCCCCGTTCTTATGGCACCCGATGCAATCCACCGCGGCATGGGCGCCGATGAGAGGGAAGCGATTTTCGTGAGCGCGTACCGCCTGCAGAGACACATTCCAGCCGATCACGCTGTGGCACTGCTCGCAACTGGCGCCAAATTGCCCGCGATGAATATCGGCGTGACAGTCCGAGCACCGCGTGCCTACGTCGCTGAATACCAGCTTGGTATGGCACTGGGTGCAATCCACCTTGACGTGCATGCCGCGCAAGGGATAGCTGGTCTTGTTATGGTCGAACTCCGGAATCGCGCGGATCGGTTTCCAGCTCGTCTGTGTATGGCAATTCTCGCAGGGGATGGCTAACTGGCCATGAGGGCTGCGCGTCTGAGAATCGGGCACACGACGATCCTGTCCGCCAGCGTGGACCACCAACACCACGGAGAACAACAAAACGATCGACAGCACGATGCGCTTGGACATGAGCTGCATACGCTACCGGCCCTCTGCCGACGGGCCCGGATTCAGACGCCCCTAATTCCTGGGAAGCGTCAGCTAGTACTCTATTCACGAAAGTCACCTCTAACAACTGTCCTGATGGGCAATAACCGGACAGACTACCAGACCTAGCCGTAACCATTCGGATAGTGCCCGCGCGGCGCGCCCCAGCATCCATTGTCCTAGTTCCGCTGCTGGAAGCGCTCGTCATTGCCGTGACAGTCGGTACACTTCGCCGGTGTGGGCTTGTAAAACAGCACGTTCTGGCCGGCCACAATCCGCGTTAACTTGTGGCACCCTTCACAGGACACATTCTGATGAGCGCCCTGAAGAGAAAACGTCGTCCGTGTATTGTGATCAAAATCTGCCGGCTTCCAGCGATTGACGTTATGGCAACTGGAACAATCCGCAACGTCCCTGCGGCTGTCAAACTGCCCTCCATGAGGATCGTTATGACAACCAGAACATTGCTTAGACGCGGCGCGATAGTCCACGTGCTCCAATGTCGTTTCCAGTGCAGGCGGTCGGTGGCAATCTATGCATGCTACCCCGCGATGCGCACCGAGTAGAGGAAACCTGGTCTTCGCATGATCGAAGCCGCGGAGTTCCTTCCATTGAACCGTGGTATGGCATGCTTCGCATCCCGCAGCCGCGCCATCCACGCGTCTTGCGGCCATTTGTTCACGGAATTGACCGGAGTGAGGGTCGTTATGACATGCCGTGCAGGAACGATCGTCAAACCGGTATTGCACGGGAGTGATTGAGCCGCTCGGCTGCTCCTGATGGCATTGCGCACAGGGCACGGCGATATGCGCGCCGGTCAGCGGGAAGCGCGTTTCGCGGTGGCGCGCCAGCGCGAAATGCGCCGGACGAAATTCCTCCACAGTGTGACATTGCTCGCAGCGATTCTGATAGGGCTCGGCGACGAATTGCCCCCTGTGCACGTCCTCATGGCAGGCAATGCATTGCGTCTGCGTAATCTTAAAGAGGGTATCCTTGCCCTTGGAAACATGGCACTGCTCGCATTTCACTTCGGCATGGCGGCCCTCAAGGGGATACATACTCGCGGCATGTTCCAAGACACCGAAGGTTGAGGGCTTGAACCCGTTCACGGTGTGACAAACGGCGCAATCTCCGCCCCCGGCGCGCGTTAGGAACTGACCGGTGTGATAGTCGGCATGACAATCGGAGCACGTCGCATACGCCACCTGCGTCTTGAAATCGCCCTTGTTGTGGCACTCGGTGCAAGCTACGCTGCTGTGTTTTCCGAGAAGAGGATACGCTGTTTTGGAGTGATCAAAGCCTTCAAGCTGTGCCACCTGCTTCCAGTTCGATGTGTTGTGGCAAGACTCGCACGTGCCTTTGAAGGCGCCCTTATGCGGATCTGCGTGGCAGCCCGTGCAAGTGGCGAAGGAAAGCCCAGTGTATTTGACGTAAGGTTTAGCATCAGCCACAGAAAGTTTGACATCAGCCACAGAAGGGTGGCATTTCGCACAGGCCACGGTGGCGTGCGCTCCCGTCAGCGGGTATTTCGTAGTCGCGTGATTAAACCCGGAAGCCGGCTTCCAGCCCTCTGCGGTATGGCATCGCTCGCAGTCGGTGCCGAGCTGTCCCCGGTGTTCATCCTGGTGGCAGCTAGCGCAAGCGCTAGTGAGTCCCAGATAGGTGTGATTGAGATCTTTTACCTGAATTCCGGTCCTGCCCGCAGGCAAGATCTCTTGAGCATTATGGCATTCTTCGCAACGCAAAGGCGCATGTTTGCCGGTGAGGGGAAAACCCGTCTGGCGATGGTCCATCGCCTCTCGACTGGGCTGCCAGTGAACGAGCGGGAAGTCCACTCCGTTGTGGTCGGAGTGGCACTTGGCACAATCCTTGCTTGTTACAGTCGATCCGACCCATACCGCATGCATACCGAGTTTCTGAACGAGACGATCACGAATTTCGGTATGGCAGTCCAGGCATTTCAACTGCACCCCGCCTCGCGCACCCAGGTCGTGGCATTTCGTGCAGTTCAAAACGCCATTGAGCGACTCGTGCGCTCTGGCCAGTGGCCCGGGCGAAACCTGCGCGAGGGCGGAAACGGTACACCAGCCGATCGCCAGCAGAAAAGCAGTGAGCGCGAGGAAAGCGAATCGAGCCGCCCTATTCGAGCGCATTGAAAGTCCGCAGTGCATGTTTTGCTTGATCGCCGGAAGCCTGGGAACTTCACCCGGCCACAAAAATACCGCCAGAAAACATGATTATGCTAGCACGATTTATTTTCTTGGTCCGCAAGGAATTGAGCGCGGAGTTTCCAGACTTTACATAAGTAGTCCGTTGCTCTACACTAAAAAACCCCCCGGAATCAGGTAAGTGAATTCTAGGTGACAGGTATTGGCGAGGCAACTCTCTGCGCGGTTGAAATGACCCCTTGGTATGGATAGCCTAATCACATTCGCAATCGCCGCGGCGATCTGCCTCGTCTTCCTCCTGAACTATGTGAAGAAACTCAAGGCCCGGGAAAGGCGGGCGGAAGAGGCCGCCAAGAAGGGGACCATCTACTCCGAGGGGCCTCGTGCGCAGCATCCCCACATCGATGCGAACGCCTGCATCGGCTGTGCGACCTGTACCACGGTTTGTCCGGAGGGCGATGTGCTTGCGATGCTGGGTGGCAAGGCGGTCATCGTCAACGGTTACAAATGCATCGGTCACAGTCTTTGCGCAGAGGCCTGTCCCGTGGGCGCCATCACTATGGTTATGGCCAGCCCGGGCATGTCCGCGGATTTGCCCGTGCTCTCGCCCCAGTGCGAAACCAATGTCGCCAATCTATTTATCGCCGGGGAACTAGGAGGTCTGGCTCTAATAAAGAACGCCATTAACCAGGGCCGCGATTGTGTGGACACTGCGGCGAGCAGGATTAAGTCGCTTGGCAACGGCTCCCGTGCTGACGTTTTGGACGTGCTGATTGTGGGCGCCGGACCGGCTGGAATCAGCGCGTCACTGCGCGCGATCGAACGAAAGCTCAGTTACGTCACGATCGAGCAGGATGAGGTTGGAGGTACGGTTGCCAAGTATCCACGGCAGAAACTGGTCATGACCAGCCCGGTAGAGCTCCCGCTCCACGGGAAGTTCAAGAAGCTGGAGCTTTCTAAGGAAGAATTGATCGCTTTCTGGAAATCGATTCTCCAACGGGTTGAATTCAAAGTACGTACCGGTGAGAAGATCGAGGATATTCGTAAAGGGGAGGACGGCGTTTTCACGGTGGTTTCGAGCAAAGAGCAATATCGGGCACGCGCGATCATCCTTTGCCTCGGACGATCCGGGAATCCGCGCAAACTCGGAGTGAAAGGCGAAGAACTGCCTAAGGTGATGTACCGGCTCATTGAGACCGACCACTATATCAACAAACAGATTCTCATCGTGGGAGGGGGCGACAGCGCCGTCGAAGCCGCTATGGGTTTGGCCAACCAGAAAGGCAATAAAGTCACGCTCTCGTATCGGCGAGAGGCATTCGCCCGGATCAAGGAACGAAACGCCCAGCGTATTCAAGAATCTATGCGCTCGGGAAAGTTAACCGTTCTGTTCAACTCTGCGCCGACGGAGTTCCGATCCGACGCCGCCGTACTCCAGATCAATGGCGAGACGCGCGTCATTCCCAACGACTACGTTTGGATTTTCGCGGGCGGCGAGCCTCCGCGCGCGTTCCTCGAAAAAATCGGCGTGCAGCTTGGGAGTCGGGACATGACGCTGGAGGCGAGCAACGAGGCTAAACTGGCCCGTTCTTGAGACAAGCAACCTGACCAGCGGTCAAGGCGAACCCAGGAGCAGTTCTTGGATGCCAAAAGTCCACCACGGGACGTCAAAAGCGGAAATCCAGCTACCTGGAGCCGGGCGCCCATCCCTAAACCAGTCAGGCCCGAAGGATGTGGAAGATCTCGATTGTCGCTGCAACGAGTAGTCGTTCAGAAATGGCCTCGGGCCTCGGGGCCAGGCGCAGAACTCGTGCTCGTCCCCTAACAAGAATGTCCGCCCCCTCAACCAGGCCGGCAAAGGTCAACGAGAAATCAACCACTTCATCGACCGTCAAGCGCCGCTCCGTTGTGAAATAGATGCCGCCCGTGGAGATATTGCGAGTCTTGCCGCTTACAACATCATTTTCTCTAAGTGTTGGCGCTCTACGGACAATGATGGGAAGATCCAGCTGAAACCGCTTAGCGGTGCGCCGTTCCCTCATTCCCGTGGCTCCATCTGAGCTGAACCCACAACCGCTGCGTGGCGTTAGACGTGTATCTGTGCAAGACAATCTCGCATCTGCGTGCAACTGTGCTCTTCGCGCGATTTTGAAATGTGCCACGCACCGGCAAACTGACCCAAGTTCTGGTGGTGCGTGGTTCCGCAGCGACAAACGCAAGACTATCGCTTACTTATCTCAGGAATCTTTGCTCACCAGCAATGTTGTAATCAAAGGTCACTTGGCGTCCCGCACTCAGCCATCTCGATCTACCAGGAGGTACTTGGTGCCGGACTCCACAAATCGTCGAAAAACGGCTTTTTGCTCAGGGTTCACGTCAGCGTGTGGGGGCGGGGTTGGGTGCGGCGGGCTTGGAGCTTGCGGAAGCAGCGGAAGCGGGGGCGGCCGCGGCGGCGCGGACGAGCGCAGCGAGCGCGGCGATGAATTCGGGCGAATCGTCGAGCGCAGGCATCACCTCGAATTGCTGGACGCCGGCGGCCAGCGCCTGGGCGCGCGCTTCGATATTGATTTCGTGCAGTGTTTCGATGTGTTCGGTGACGAAGGAGATGGGGATCACCAGCAGATGCCGGTTCCCTTCCCGCGGCAGGCGTTCGAGCGTGTAGGTGAGCGCAGGCTCGAGCCATTTCTGCCGGCCCACGCGGCTTTGAAAGCAGAGCGTGTGCGCGTGGGGCCAGCCGCCACGAGCCATCACGGCGGCGACGGTTTCCTGCACCTGCCGCTGGTAGGGATCGCCGCGGGCGATCAGGCTCAGCGGCAAGCCGTGGGCGCTGAAGACCAGATGCACTTTGCTGCGATCGGCGAAACGCGCCAAGGCCGTTTCGATGTTGCGCACCAGCGCGCCGATATATTGCGGATGCAGGTGAAATTCCTCGATGACGATCTCGCGAGGCGAGGGCGAGGGCACCCGCGACTGCGCAGAGACCCGGCGCCATTCTTTCAGGCTGCTCCGCGTGGTGGCGAAGGAATACTGCGGATAGAGCGGCAGAAGGACAAGCATGTCGAGGGGCGCATCTCGATGCGCCGAGCGCACAGCCTCGACCGCCTCGAGCGTCAGCGGATGCCAATAGCGCATGGCGAGGAAGCAGCGCGCGTCGAAATCGGGCGCCAGCGCCTGTTCCAGCCTGCGCGCCTGAAGCTCGGTGAGCCGGCGGATGGGCGAATGGCCGCCGATGGCCTCATAGTGTTCGCCCACGATGGCGGCACGGCGATGGGCGATCCACCAGGCCAGGGGGCGGCGCGCCAGCCAGGCTCCGGGGAAATCAATGATGTCGGGATCGCAGAACAGATTGTAGAGGAAAGGCTCCACGGCGGCGGGCGAATCGGGGCCGCCGAGTTGGAAGAGCACCACGCCCAGCCGGGGTTTGGTCATGCCCACGCGATCCGTTCGTCGCCGAGCGGGAAATGGGGAGTTAGCGTCACTGCTTGAGGGATTGCTTGAGGCGCGCGATTTCGTCCTGCAAGCGCGCCACGCGGCGCGCCACGGTGAAGTGGTAGACGAAAAAGATGGCCCAGACGGCCAGATAAGCGGCCATCAGGCTGCCGAGATTTTTCATTTTGCCTCCTGACTTTTCTAGGCCGAAAAAACGCCGTGATGTCCACGGCTTTTTTCGGCTCGACAACACCAGCGACGCGAGCCCATCATTGCTCAGCGCCCCTTGTTACTTACTGCCGCAAATCCCTGCGGCTCAGGGCCGCGTGGTTTTGCCAAGATCATCAAGATCATATGGACCTGACTTTGTTAAGCGGCGAAAGCTCATCCTGTAGGTGACTTTCGCCGCCAGAGCGCAGGCGCTCGACTTCCCAGCGCAGCGCCTCCAGGCGATAGCGCTGCGGCAGCAAAAGCGCCAGCAGCGCCAGGGTGGCCGCCCAGCACAGCAGCAGCACATCCAGCATGCGCGGATCGAGCGAGCCGCCCGCGCCGAGGACCGGTTGCGGATGCTGCGTGCGGAAAAACCAGATCGAAAAATAGACCAGGGGAACATCAAACGCCGCGAAAATGCCGAAGACCGCGGAAACCACGGCGCGGCGTTCCGGTTCGTCGATCAGGGTGCGCAGCAGCAGATAACAGACGTAAAGCACCCACAGCACGAAGGTGGAGGTGAGCCGCGCGTCCCAGGTCCACCAGATGCCCCACACCGGATGCGCCCAGATGGGCCCGGTGACCAGCAGGACGGTGACAAACGGCACGCCCACCTCTGCCGAGGACACGGCCAGCCAATCCCACCGCGGCGCGCGGCTGCGCAGATAGGCGATGCTGGAGATGAAAGAGATGAAAAAGGCCACGAAGGCAGTCCAGCCGAAGGGCACGTGGAAATAAAAGATGCGCTGGATCAGGCCCATGGTGGCTTCGGTGGGCGCGACGAAGAGCGCACAGTAGCCGGCCACGGCCAGCAGCAGGGCCACGCCCAGCGTGGCGAGGCCTTGCCTGCCTGCTGTTTTTGTGTGCATCGCGTTTGCGGCCGAGGCCATCTTTAATCCCACACGCGCGGCTTTTTAACCGCGCGGGCGCGCTCACTCCTCCAGCAAATATTCGCCGAAAAGCCAGGTCACGGTCAAAAAGATAGTATCAAACGCGGCCAGCACTCCCACCCAAACCGGGGCCAGCGCGGGCGGGTCCTCGAACAGGCCCGCGGTGGCTTCGGCGCTGGCCACCAGCGCCGGAGTCAGCAGCGGCAGCAGGAGCAGCGGCAGCAGCAGTTCGCGCATGCGTGCCTGCGAAGAGATGGCCGCGAAGACCGTGCCGACGATGGACAGCGCCAGCGTGCCCAGCACCAGCACGGCCACCAGGCGTCCCAGCACCGGCAGGATGCGCAAGTTATAGAGCGCGGCAAAAACCGGGAGGAGCACGAGTTCGGCCACCAGCAGGAAGCAGAAATTCGCCAGGATTTTGGCCGCCAGGATGGAGACGGGCTCGATGGGCGCCAGGCGCAGGGCCACCAGCGTGTCGTTGGATTGCTCGCGGGTGAAAGAGGGATGCAGCATCAGCGAGCCGGCAAACAAAAGCGCCAGCCAGAGCAGCCCCGGGCCGAAGCGCCGCGCTTCGGTTGTGGTGGGATCGAAGGTGAAGCTGAAGAGCACCAGCACGATGAGGACAAAAACCAGCGTGCTCACCAGCAACTCGCGGGTGCGGAATTCGGTGCGCAGTTCCTTGGCCAGCAGGATGCCGATGGGCCGCGCCAGCGCCACTCAAGCCTCCTGATGCGCGGCGAGCGCGGCCGCAAGCATGGCGCGCGGGTCGCCGGAGATGGCGGAATCTTCTGCGATCGATCCGCCGAGCAGGCGAATAGCGCGCGTGACGCAGGCGCCGGCTTCGCCCGCGCCGTGCGTGCTCATGAGCACGGTGCAGCCCGCAGCCGCGAGATGGGCGAGCGCCGCCCCCAGCCATTGCTGCCCGGCGCGGTCGAGCCCGGTGGAGGGCTCGTCGAGCAGGAGCAGCTTCGGCCCGGCCAGCAGCGCGCGAGCGATGGCCAGGCGCTGGCGCATGCCGCGGGAAAAATTGCGCACCAGATCCTGGCCGCGCGCGGCCAGACCCGCCGGATCGAGCGCGGCACGGGCGCGCTCTTCGGGCGCATCCAGGCCGTAGAGCCGCGCGAAGAGAACCAGGTTCTCTTCCGCGGTGAGGTCGTCGTAGAGCAAAGTGCTGTGCGAGACAAACCCGAGGTAGCGCTTGACGGCCGCGGAATCCTCGTAGGAGTCGCGGCCGGAGCCATTGGCGCTGGCCGGAGAGAACTGCACGCGGCCCGCGCTGGGCCGAATCAGCAAAGCCGCGGCTTTCAGCAGCGTGGTTTTGCCCGAACCGTTGGGACCGACCAGGGCCACGCATTCGCCGGGCGCGATGGCCAGAGAGACGCCGCGCAGGGCAAAGCGCGCGCCGTAGCGCTTGGCGAATTCGATGAACTGCACGCCCAGCCCGCCGCGCGCGTGACCTGCGCAACCGGGGTCCCCAACGCGCGCCGATGTTGCGTGCGTTGGGGTGGAGGAACCGGGGTCCCCAGCGCGCGCCGATGTTGCGGGTGTTGGGGTGGAGGAGCAGGCGCGGAGGCAACTGAGGTTGCGTACTCCCCGCGGGGAGGCAGTTTGCGCTTGCGCGGGCCCTGTGGAGGCGTGGGCGGCACCGGCAAATCGCCTGCGCCCACCAGCGCGGGCTGGCGCCAGAGCAGGAGCAGGCCAAGCGCAAACAGCGCGGCGAATCCGCCGATGATGATCCAACGCAAGCTCTCCAGCCGATTCGGCAGGGCCTGCACCGTGGCCGTGATGCGACTATTCACTTCCGGGTCCTGATCGTTTCCCTGTCCTTGTGGCGACGCCTGCGGCGGCGGCGCCGTGCCGGAAACCGACACATCGAAGGGAAGCCCCGCGGGAATCGAGTCGCGCGTGTAGAGATTGAAGCCCTGCTCGGTGCCCGCGGGCGTAAAACCGGCGCTATTCACCTGCACGGTGGGTGGCGCCACCAGCATCACCCGCCCCACCGAATAGTCCGAGGTCAAGCGCAGGTCGGCATGGTTCGAGGGGTAGGGAAGCTGATAGGAGACGCGCACGCCGTTATCGCCGGGCTGAAAGGCGTAGGCGATGGCGTATTTGCCTGTGCCGCGGTCCAGGGTGCCCTGCACCACGGGCATGCCCGACGGTCCCCAGGAAGACACCTGCCCCAACTGCGCCCCCTGCGGTAGCTGAAAGGAGAAATCGCCCTTCTCGCTGAAGTAGGCCTTGGGCGGCTGCGATTGGTTTTGCAGCGCGTACTCCTCGCCCACCATCAGGTTACTGCCATTGGGCTGCAGGACGATCACGTGCGAGCCCACGTTCACCATTTTGGAATCGGCGGAAGGCTCGAAGACGGTGACGTCCACGCTAGCGTGCCCCGGCGTGAGCGGCTGATGGAACATCACCCCGCGATAGACGGCGCGGATGAGCATGGGCTGCTGGCCGATGGCGGGAAAATCGAATTTGTAGGCGCCCTGGGCGTCGGACTTGGTGTTGGCCACCGGTTGCATTCCGCCTTGCAGTTGGATGAGGATGACGTCCACGCCGGCGGCGATTTTGCCGTCGGTGCCGTTGTGCACCACACCGGTCAACTCCCTGCCCGGGGGCCTGCGGGCACCGCGCGGCCCTGCACGGCCGCGTCGGAGCGCGGCAATAACCCGGGGCTTTCGGTGACGCGCTCGATTTCCGCGAGCACCAGCGCGGCCTCGGCTTCCAGGGTCTGCTTCATCTGCTCGTAATCTTCTTCGGCGAATTTGCCGGTGCGGTATTCAAACTTCAGATCGCGCAAATTGTCGTAAATGATGTCGCGGCGCTCCATCAGCTGATCGAGCCGCGAGCGGCGGGGAGCCGCATCGCCGCGATCGGGCTGGATCAGGAAGACAAAAATCAGCGTGGCGGCCGTGAGCGCGACGCAGGCCAGCACCGCCAGCGTGTCGATATCGGCGGTCACGAAGCGGATGGTCAGGAGGTTCATTGCCATGCGGCGGGAGTCCAGCCTTCAATCATCCGGCATTTCGCGCTCGATCTGGCGGCGCGCGTGTTCCAGCATCTCCGCGGAAACCCCCGGCCCGGAAGCCGGCGCCATGACCATACGATGCCGCCACTGGCGAATAACCATCAGCACCAAGGCCAGACCGATGGCAAAGGCGACGGCCGGGAAGGTATAGGCGAACCAGTTGAAGCCGCGTGCGGGCGGCGCAGCCAGCGCCGCTTCGCCATACTCCTGCACGAAAGCTTGCAGGATGGCGCTGTCGGATTCGCCGCGCGACATGCGCTCGTCCACTTCCTTCAGCTTGGCCTTGGCGATCTCACAGGGGCCGGAAAAGGCCGCGCCGGGATGGCTGCACGATCCGGCTGTATCGCCGCAGCCGCACGTGCACATGAGCTGCTTGCCCAGCGTGCGCGCGCGGTCGGAGGTTTGCACCGGAGCTTGCGCGAAAAGAGGCGCGGCGGCCATGGCCGCGGCGAGAAGAATCAGCACGGCGATGCGCCAAGCCCTGACCTCAGAAGGACACGGCAAGTTGGCGTGATGTGCGTCAATCATGGCCATCGTAATGCTGCACCGGGGCGGGCGCGGGAGACAGCGCCGGCGCGGCGCGGGAAGGTTCCTGGACGGCGCGCAGCGCCAGCATGGGCTGGCGGTTCGGCACCAGCGCCAGCAAAGTGCCCAGCACCACAATGGCCCCGCCCAGCCAAATCCATTTCACCAGCGGATTCAAATAGGCGTGGATCACCGGCTGCTGCGTCTCCGGGCTGTGGCCGGCATAGACGACGTACAGATCTTCTTTCAGCGTGGAGTAGATGGCCACCATGGTTCCCGATTCCTGGTTCGACGGATAAAAGCGCTTTTCCGGATACAGCATGATGATCTGCTTACCGCCGCGATCGACGGCAATGGTGGCGCGCTCGGAAGTATAATTCGGCAGTTCCGTGCTGTCGAAAGTCTGGTGCGTGAGCCGATAGGACCCGATCTGCATCTGCGCGCCCGGCGGCATGTCCGCCTGCTTATCCTGATTGAAGGCCGTGCCGGAGATGCCGATGAAGATCAGCACGATGCCGAAGTGCACCACGTAGCCGCCGTAACGGCGGGTATTGCGCATGGTGAGTTGCGCGACGCCGGAAAGGAGATTCGAATTGCCACGCGAGGCGATCACGCGCGCGCCGCGATAGAACTCCAGCAGAATCGTCAGCGTCACGAAGACGGAAAGAGCCAGGCAAACCACCACGTAGAAATTGCGCAGGCCCAGCGCCATCCCCACGACGCCGACCACCATGCCGATCAGCAGCGGCCCGCCGAAGTTCTTGCGCAGGCTGGCCAGGGACGTCTTCCGCCAGGCCAGCAGCGGTCCCACGCCCGTCAGGAAAAGCAAAAACAGGCCGATGGGCAGATTGATGGTGTTAAAGAACGGCACGCCCACGCTGATCTTGGTTCCGCGCACCCATTCCGAGAGCACCGGAAACAATGTGCCGGAGATCACCGCCACGCAGGCCACCAGCAAAATCAAATTGTTGAACAGGAAGCTCGACTCGCGCGAAACCAGCGAATCCAGCGTGTTGTCGCTGCGCAGATAGTCGCGATTGCGCCAGAAGGAAACGAAGCACACCAGCAGCACCAGGCCGATGAAGCTCAGGAACCACGGGCCGATGCTCGATTGCGCGAAGGCGTGCACGGAATTCACCACCCCGCTGCGCGTCAGGAACGTTCCGAAAATCGTGAGCAAAAACGTGGTGAAGACCAGCCATACGTTCCACACCCGCATCATCCCGCGCTTTTCCTGCATCATCACCGAATGCAGAAACGCCGTGCCCGTCAGCCAGGGCATCAGCGACGCGTTCTCCACCGGATCCCACATCCAGTAACCGCCCCAGCCGAGCACCGCATAGGCCCAATGCGCGCCCAGCAAAATGCCCACGCCCTGGAAGCCCCAGGCGATCATGGTCCAGCGGCGCGTGAGGTGAATCCACTTCTCCCCGGGATAACGGCCCAGCAGCGCGGCCAGCGCGAACGCAAACGGAATGGTAAAGCCGGTGTAGCCGGAATACAGAATCGGCGGATGGATGACCATCTCCGGATATTGCAGCAGCGGATTGAGGCCATTGCCGTCGGCGCGCAGAATCCACTGCAGGGCCCCGCTGGGCGCGGCCGAACCCAATATCTGAAAAGGGCTGGCGATGAAATTATTCAGCGTCAGGAAAAAAAGCTGCACCCCCACCATGACCACCCCGACGTAAGGCATCAGTTCGGGATGCTTGCCGCGGTAGGTGACCAAAACCGAGAAAACGTAAATCGACAGCAGGAAGCTCCAGAACAGCAGCGAACCTTGCTGGCCCGCCCAGATGGCCGCAAATTTGAAAAACGCCGGGAGCGTGCGGTTGCTGTGCTCCACGACGTAGGCCATGGAGAAGTTGTCAGTCTGGAAAAGATAAGCCAGGCTGCCGAAGCCTAGCCAAATAAGAACGCAAACGGCCATGCCGGCGTGGCGTGCGCTCTTGATCAGCAGCGGACGCCGCGTGACGATGGCCGCGATGCCCCCGCCAAAGGCATACAGCCCGCACAGAAATGCCAGCAGCAGGGCAAATGATCCAAATAGGTCCAACGACGTCCCCCTAAATTCCGGCGAAAGTCAGCTCTTGCGGTCCGAGCTGGAAGCGGGCTGCGACGACTCCGTGCCGCCGGGAGCGGCCTCATATTTCGAGGCGCACTTGGCCTGCAATTGTTCGGCGACGAAACGTCCATCGGGCATGGCGTGGCCCTCGATCAAGCACTGTGCGCCATCTTTAAAAGTATCGGGCAGCGGATCCGACCCCACGTAGCTGACCGGCAGCGTCTTGCCCTCTTCCTTGAGGATAAAATCTACGCGCCCCGGCAGATGCTGGATCGATCCCGCAGCCACATCGCCGCCTACGCGGATGCGTTGATGCAGGGCCGCAGCATTGAGGGTGGAGATCTCGGCAACGGTGTGATAATACGTCTGGCTCTGCCGCGCGCCCATCCAGGCCAGAGCCGACAGCGAAACCAAAATGATGCCGATGCCAATTCCGAATTTCGTCTTGGCCTTCACGCGGCCTCCCGCATTCCCTTTAACATCTCATATTACCATAGGATCGAAGGCTGCCGAAGGCCGAACGCAAAGTGGCTGGCAGCACCTAGCAGTGCCGCAACTCTGCCAATCTTTACATAACGTGCCTTCGAGCGAACGCGAGTGTTAAGGACGCCTACTATTGGACGTGGTCACGCCTATATATCTTTTCGCCCGCAGACACCTCGACGCACCGCCGGTTTTGAGAAGTGGGCAGCGGGCAAGTGGAACCGTTTTACAGACGGAACAGCCGCGCGGCGTTGCCCCTCAAGATAAGGTCGCGGTCTGCCGCCGGGAGGTTCAGCTGCTCGACCAGCGAATTCGGGTATTCGATGGCCTGATTGGCGCCGAAGGCGTTGTCCGTACCGATTACCACGCGGTCGGCGCCGACGAGGCTAATCAGGAAACCGAGGGTTTCCGGATAGAACGTGATGGAGTCGTAATGAAATCGCCGGACATACTCCTTGAAGGGGCGTTGCACCTTGAACTTGCTTCGTTCCAGGCCGTGCTCGAGCCGTCCGGCAAGATAAGGGAAACTGCCGCCGGAATGCGGTAAGACGACTTCCAACTTCGGATATTTATCCAACGTGCCGCTCACGATGAACTTGGCCGCAGTAGTGGCGGTCTCGCACGTAAAGCCGACCCAGTTATTCATCGCGGATGAAACCGAAAGCGGATCTCCCACTCTGGTTTCCGGCCCTCCGTAATAATTGATGTCTCCATCGAGCGGGTGAAACACGATGGGGTAGCCGAGTTCCTCGATTCGCGCCAACAGAGGCGCATAGGCGGGTTCGAACAAGTAGTCGCGCCCCTGGATGGAATTGGGCGCATGAACACCGTGCACGCCAGGCTTGCCAGCTACGCGGTTCAGTTCCTTCAAGGCACGCGGCCTGTCGTGCCAAGGCAACTCGACTGCCGCGATGAAACGGTCTGGGAATGCCGTGTGAGCCTCGATTCCAGCATCGTTGACGACCTGCGCGACATGCGCACCCACCTCCGGCGACACCCATTGCCAGGGCATGCCGCCATTCAGCGTCAGAACGAGCATCTCCACCCCGTGCGCGTCCATCCACTTGCGCCGCCGGTCCAGATCGAAATTCAGTGGATCGCCGCCTTGCGGCCGCCCCAATTCGGCCAGGGCTTTGACGTAAGGTTCAGGCGCCCAGTGAGTATGGACGTCAATAGAAACAGGACGAATGCTTCCGCGTGGGGGCGCGTTCCACGGCTGATCCGATGTCTGCGCCGACGTCTTGGCCGAAGTCTGGGCTGATGCTTGGCTAGAAGCCAGCGCGCCCCCTGTTGCCACTGCGCCTGCACCGGCGCCCGCCCCGATCCTAAGGAATTCTCGACGCGCGATTGTGGCCTTTCGCAAGAACGCTTCAGAACCCTCCATGTGGAGCTCCTTTTCTGCTTTCTTTTCCCCACCCGAGTCATACGTTTGTGCCAAGCTTTGCCCCGATCCTAAAGACGGAGGAGCCTCGCCGCGTTGCCCTTCAAGATGCGCTCCCGGTCCGCTGGTGGGAGGTTCAATTGCTCAACCAGGCCATTCGGTGATTCAACGTCCATAAGAGCGAAATTATCCGTGCCGATCACCACGCGATCGGATCCAACCAGCCCAATCAGGAAGCGAAGGGTCTCAGGGTAGAACGTAAGCGCGTCGTAATGAAATCGGCGGACGTACTCCCTTACCGGACGTTGCAGCTTGAACTTGCTATTCATCATGTAGCGATCCCCCCGACCCGCGATATAGGGAAAGACGCCGCCGGAATGCGGCAGCACTATTTCCAATCGCGGATATTTATCCAATGTGCCGGTCGCGATGAATTTGGCAGCGGTCGTCGCAGTTTCAAAGGTAAAGCCGAGCGAGTTGCTCAAGCCAGCCGAAACCGATAACGGGTCCGCCAGCCTTTGTTTTCCAACGTAATAATTGGCTTCTCCATCCAGCGGATGAAATAGAAGTGGGTATCCGAGTTCCTCACATCGAGCCAGCAGCGGCGCATAGGCGGGTTCGAACAAGTAATCGCGTCCCTGGATGGAGTTGGGCAGGTGAACCGCGCGCAGACCAGGCTTGCCGGCTACGCGGTTCAATTCCTTCAAAGCGAGCTGGGGGTCATGGATGGAGAGTTCGATACCTGCAACAAAGCGGTCGGGAAATGCATTATGCGCTTCCGCGGCAGCGTCGTTGATGATTTGCGCGAGGTGCGCGCCCACGTCCGGCGGCACCCACTGCCAAGGCATACCGCCGCTCAACGTCAGGACGTGCATCTGCACACCGTGCTCATCCATCCATTTGCGCCGCTTATCCAGATCGAATTCGAGCGGATTGTTGCTGGCGGGCGTAGGCCGCTTCAGTTGAGCGAGAGCTTTGTCATAAGCCTCTGGCACCCAGTGGGTATGGAGATCAATCGACACAGGTTCGGCCCTTGCGCCCTGCGCCGCTGCTCCACGGGAGTCGAGCGCCATCATCACGCCTGCGCCGGCACCCAGCTTGATAAAATCCCGGCGGCCAATCGCAGCTTCTCGCGCATCCGGCTCAAAATTCTCCATTATCCTTCTCCTTCCTCGGCTCGAATGTCTCTCCGAAATTCTCTTCGCCCTCGGTAAGCGCAGGCTCGCGGTCACACGACCGTGAGTCAGGCGAACGCTGATCCGCAAACCGGGGTCCCTCATCGCAATTTTCGTTTGCGATGCTGCAACGGAGAGATGCCGTCCAGCGTGTCGTGTGTTATCGGCTTAGCTTACTCCTTCCAGGGGTCCTAGTAGAACGCGGCGACTCGCGAAATAGAGGTTTGCTGGACCGCACGGATATAACCAACAATCCGCGCATTTGGAATCCTAACGCGCTGCATAAGATTCGTCGAAAGAGGAGCCGGCGTAGCAGGGCACGTGAATCTTCCCGTCCCGCTGGCTCTAGGCTGTTCGATGCATTGCATGTGAGCATACCAGAGCCACGCGAAGCACGAAGCGTCGCTCGGACTCCCGGCACGGGATTTACTGGCTTGCTCTCTGCGCCTATTTCCCGATTTCCAGAAGCTCAAACGTGCTCAGCACCGGTCTCGGCCGGGGGTTCTTGGCCCCGGGTGCCGGAGGCTCGTTTTGCTCGGTGCCAATCGAAAATATGTGATGAGATTTCGGATCCAGCGCCACCGTGCGAGCACCGTAGATCGTCTTGACGGTCGCCACCAAGCTGATCTTGTCGGGCGAGTCCGCGTGGAACACATAAGTTGCGCCGGTCTTCCCATCTCCGCTATCGCGGCAAGTGGCAAATATGTCGCCCGTCCCTGAATCGAATACATTTCCGTCCACACCGATTCCGATGGGCATTGAGGTCAAGACTTTGCCGTTATCCGCGTTCATAACAATGAGCACACCCGGGACGTTTCCTTCACCGCGGCAGCTTACGTAGAGCCGGCGGTGAGTCCTGTCCATGGCCATGCCAACAGGCGAAACGCATGGGCCAGTGGGCCACTTATTCTTGACTGTGAGCGTCTTCGCGTCATATTCAATCACACTGCGCTTATCTTCGAGGTCCTGGAAGATGCTCCCTTTGCCGTCAGAGACCGCCGCCTCGGGGTTCGCATTGTAGGCCATGGTTCCGACGACTTTCTCCGTCGCGGCGTCAACCACGGTCAGGTTCATCCCATCGCCGTTGTTCACGAAAACGTGCTTGGTGAGCGGATCGTAGATCAGCGAGTCGGTATCGATGCTGTTCGACTTGATCGATGAGGTCAGTTTGAGCGTCTTCAAATCGAAAATGTAGATCGTGCCCTCTTGCTCCGTCTTGTTGCCCGTCACAAACGCGCGGTTGAACTCCGGCACCACGGCAACGCCATGCAGTCCGTTCATGCCCGGGATGTCGCCGATGAGCTTTCCCGAATCCTCGTCAACCACCATGATGTGCGTACTCCGGGGGACATAAACGCGCCGGGCATCCGCATCGACCGTCACGTAGTCCCAGTTGCCTTCGCCGCCTAGATGGATGGTTCGGATCACCCGATAGCCCGAATCCTGCGGCGCGGCAGAAACAACGGAAGGAGAAAAAAGCAAAAGCGAGAACGCAAGTAAGAAAGCCAAGCGCAAGGTGCCCAGAAACTTCGATTGTGACATAGAATCTCTCCTCAGCTCTGCGTCGTGCACGAAAGGGAATTGACCGCCACTGATGGGCAGTGCGGGATACGCTAGTTGGCGCAAGCTGAAGATAGACTTAAATATTTGTCGATATTTTCGGGGCATACTGGGCCCGCCGGCCTTTTAGGGCCCGCGATAAGGCACGTTTATGTGGGAGTAACGTCGCCTGCTAAAGGAAAAAATGGCACAAGGAGAGCGAGTTTATGCTGCTTTCGAACCGGCTACGCGATCGTCGTGCATTCCTAAGCTACCTGGCCGCTAGTCCAATCCTGGCATATGTGGGGCTCACATCTCGATGGGTAGAAGATCTGATGCAGGAAACCACGGCCCAGGATTCGGTAGCCCTGGACAGGCAAAATGAAATCATCATTAAGTCCGTGAAAGAAGCGCTTAGTGTCTTCGATTTCGACGCGGTCGCGCGGACAAAGCTCTCACCAGCTCACTATACTTTCATCACGGACGGCTCGTTCAATAACGAGACGCTCCGAGCGAACCGTGAGGGTTTCTCGAAATACGCGATTCGGCTGCGCCGGCTGACGAGTATCAGCAAGGTCGACCAATCGGTTAGCATTTTCGGGATTACCTGGGACTCCCCGATCTTCCTGTGTCCTGTCGGCCGGATGAACGCATATTATCCGCAGGGAGCCGTAGTTGTAGCTCGAGCCGCGAAGGCCACGCGCACGCTGCAAGTGCTGGCCGGATCGCAGGTGATCGTCTCCGATCCTAAGGCGATCGAGGATGTGGTCGTGGCGCGCGGTGAGCCGGTTTGGGTGGCAGGACTGGGAGACACGCTCGACCGACCGCTGGTCAAGCGCATTGAAGCAACAGGATGCCCGACACTGGTTTGGACGATCGATGACGGGGGAGGCAATACGATCGGCGCCAAGTCGCTGCAACGGGCCGGCGTAGCGAATCTCGACCGCGAGGCCGATTCACGCTGCGTGGGATGCCACGGAAATCTGCCAAAGGTCATCAGAATTGCGCCCGGCACGCCTATGGATGTGGTGGGGGCAATCGGTTCTCTTCGAGGCGAGAATAGTATCAAATTGAATTGGGACGACGTCCGGCGCGTGCGGGACATGACTCGCATGAAGCTAGTGCTGAAGGGAATCGTAACTCAAGAAGACGCGAAGCTATCGGTGCAGAACGGAGTAGATGCCGTGCTCGTGTCTAACCATGGCGGCCATGAAGATGCCAGCGGCCGAGGAACGATCGAATGCTTGCCCGAGGTCATGGCAGGTGTCGGAGGCAAGATACCTGTGTTTATCGATAGCGGTTTTCGATCGGGCGCGGACGTTTTCAAAGCGCTGGCGCTCGGCGCGACCGCGGTAGGAATCGGCAGGCCGCACATCTGGGGCCTTTCCTCTTTCGGCCAGGAAGGCGTTGAAACAGTGATCGAACTGCTGCGGCGCGAACTGCAAGTCATCATGGGCGAGGCGGGAGCGGCATCCGTCGCGAATATCCGCCGCGATTCTCTTGTTTCGCGAAGTTGAGGCAATCTCGGGTCGCACTGCTGTGCTGAAAGCGCGTAGGGTTGCTGTACGGCACAGCGATGGAGAAGTGCCTACTGACCGTAATTCATGCGACTCAGTTGGTAACTAACCTCGCCGCTTTACGCCACGCAGTCAGTTACGGCGGCGCCTCCTCAGCGCGCGGCGCTTGCGGCGAGCACAGCGCGGCGCCGCCCTGGCTAGGCCTATTCGGAAAGGCGAGAGCCCTGGTCTAAGCGGGGCTACGGTTCGGTTCGTGGATTTCCGTTTCCATGGAATCGCCCATTCCATTTTGCGAACGAGGAAATTTGACCAGAAAAATCGTTCCGGTCTCGCCTGTGTGTTCGACGCCTACCGAGCCGTAGTGGTCGTGGACGATTTTGCTGACAATCGCGAGGCCCAGGCCCGTGCCATTGGACTTGCCCGAACTGATGAATGGGTCGAATAGAGTGCTGCGAATCCCCGCAGGGATGCCAATGCCGTCATCGGCGATGCGCACCTCAAATGAGTTATCCGAACATTTAATCTCAATATTAATTTTCCCTCGATCTGAAGTCGCTTCGCAGGCGTTCAGCAGAAGGTTGAAAAACACGCGCTCGATTTTCTTGGGATCGAATACACCCGTCGTGTGTGGAGGCGCTTGGATGGAGATCGAGCGGTTCCGGAATTCGGGCCGGGCGAGAATAGCGTCGGCGGAATGCCTGACAACCGATTCCAGCGACGCTGTGACCAAAGCGAGCGTGCGATGTTCGCGCGCGAGTTCTCGCAGGGAGTCGAGCAATTCGGTCATCTGTTCCGAGGCGATCTTTATCTCCTCGAAAATCTCGTCTCGATCCAGCTTAAGCTTATCGGCCTCGTAGAGAAATTCGGCGTTGGCGACGACGGCGGCGAGGGAGTGTCGCAGATCATGAGAAATCGAACTGGCAGCCCTTCCCAGTGCTGCCACCTGTTCGGTCTCGATTTGCCGCCGCTGTGAAGCGAGCAGTTCCCCGCGCATCTTTGAAAACGCCGTTCCCAGCTCAACCACTTCGCTGCTCCCTCGGGGCGTAATGGAAAAGGCATAGTCGCCGCGCGCCAAAGCACGTACACCGGCGAGAAGGTTGTCCATCGGCCGCGTGATCGTACGGGCGACGAAGCTGAGCAGCAACGTGGCGCACAAGAGAGCCGAAATGCCGAGGGCGAGAATCGTGCGATCCAATTTGCCGCTGAAGCCCATGGGGCGGCGTAACGGTATGAGTACGTAGCATTGCACCGGCGTCCGCGGGTCGGCATGCAGCGAAACCGCGGCGACTTGATAGGGCTCCGCCGCCAGATTTACCTCTTGCGTTCCCGAACCCAAAAGCGCGGTATATTGCCCCAGGTGATCCTGCAATTCACCCTGTTCGCGCGACGACAGAGTCGAGGCTATGACCTTGCCGCCGGTAACCAACACAATCTTGCCACCCGCTACGAGCGCAAGCTGTTCCGCAACGGTAGAGTCCACCTGATAGCCGATCGCCAGCGCCCCAAGTTGTTTGGTGTCGCTTCCGGAACCGGCGGTAATCGGGCGAATGAAAGCCCAATACAATTGATCGTCGGCATACCACCAGGCGGCATCCTCATTCCCATCCAGCGATCTCGTGAGATCCTGCTCGACGTCTGCGCCGTTCAATCCAGACTTCTTTGCGTGCAGAGCCATGATCTCGCCTTTCGGATTTGCGAGAAGAAAAAGATCACTGCCTGCGAGCTGCCAAAAAGGAAGCGAACCGTCCCGAATGGTCGGCGCGTGGTTAGTGGTCATCAACGCTTTCAAAGTGGGAAGCTCGGCTAGCATAGCTGTGGTTCGGGAGAGTTGATCCCGGCGCTGGTTCTGAACGCTCTCGAAAGCGCGCACGGAAGCCGTCACGCTATCTCGCACCTGATCATCAATCTCCGCCCGGACGGTATGGCGTACGATCAGGAGCATTGCGCCAGTGAGGGCGGAGATAATCAGCAGGGTGGAGATCAGAAGCTGCGTCTTTAAGCGCAAGCGTGACATTGGCGATATTCGGCCTAGCTGCTCTTTCCGTTCGCGGCATTCCCCGGCACAAACTTGTATCCCGCGCCGTGCATGGTAAGAAGGAAACGCGGGTTCGCGGGATCGGGCTCGAGCTTCTGCCGCAAGCGAAGGATATGGTTGTCGACCGTGCGAGTGGAGGGGTAGTTCTGGTATCCCCAAACTTCATTCAACAATTCTTCTCGCGAAATGACTCTTTCCGGCGAGCGCGCCAGGTACTTCAACAGCTTGAATTCCTGGGCAGTCATGGCAATGGGCTTGCCGCCTCGCGTTGCCTCCATACTCGTGAAGTCAATCTGCACGTCCTTGAACACCAGCAGTTCGTGGTTAGTCTCTTGAGCGGCGACGTTGGAAACCATGCTCGTTTTAGCCCCATTTCGGCGCATCGCTCGCCTCACGCGAGCCAACAATTCGCGCGGGCTGAATGGCTTCGTGACGTAGTCGTCAGCGCCCAATTCGAGCAGGAGCACCTTATCCTCAATCTCCGCATCGGCGCTCAGAACGACGATGGGAACCGAGGGCATGTGAGTTTTGAAGGCTCGGCAAAGCTCCTTCCCCGAAAGCCGCGGTAACTTCAGATCCAGAACGACAACGCTCGGCGTCTGCTTCTTGAAGACTTCCAAACCCTCCACGCCATCGGAAGCGATTTGCACCGCCAGCGAGTCTGCCTCGAACAAGCGCTGCAAGGTCCTCTGCATGGCACGGCTATCTTCGACAACCAGGACGGTATCCATATTCGGTTCCTCGCTATTTCAATACTCAGTACGCCGGCGCTGAAGCCTTGGGATCATAATCGTATCCATACTTATCTTTATGCGACTTATCTTTATGCGACCAGCCATGGTTCGCCACGGGCACCGAGAGCGGCGGCAAAATATTCTCTCCCGGCCCAATATCGACCGGCCGTGGCGAAACGTCCGTGAATTCTGATGCGGCATTCTCATACCAGACATGCAGCGCGTATCGCCCGGTGGGGACGCGGGGAATGGAGATGTGGCCTGCCTTATCCGAAATGCCAAAAAAATCTGAGTTCACAGTGAGGATGACCGCGGTCATCTGCGGATGGATGTTACAAAATAGAAATGACGGCCCCGGCCGGTCGAACACCACTTCCTTTTCCGCCCCGGCCTGATAGAGCCCGAGGTCGAAGCGCTTGCCCTGATAAAGGGAAAAAACATTGTGGAACCAGGGATCGAAGTTGGGAAAGTCCACGATGCTGCCCATCGGCACCACCAACAACTTCGGTTCGAAGGTCTTATCGCGTTGCAACATGCGGTAATGGCGCTTCGATGTAGGCGCGCTGGGAGAAGTTTCCGCAGCGCCCTGCACAGAAACAAGCCAAAGAACAACCCGGGAGGCGTCCTTCTCAGGCCTCAGGGAGTTGCTTTCGACCAATCTTACTTCACCGGTTACATCCACCATCCCTAGATCGGCATCTCTGGGAGAACCGCACGATGGATGCAAAACAAAGGCGGCCAGCGCCGACGCAATGAGAAACTTTCTAGCCATAATCAAAAGAGGAATCCCGCTGCCAAGCCAATTTGCGTGGCGACGTTCGGGACTCCCGAAATCTCGCTGGTGTGAAAATGCCGATACTCCAAGGAGAACAGCAGATCGCTGCGGGGACGAAAAATGTAGTTGACGAAGAAGATACGATTGCTAGAGGGAACGGACAACAGAAGCGGATCGAACTGTGTGGCCGAGCGCAAGCGTCCGGAATCTCGGGCGCCCAATCCCCCAGCTGCGTTGAATTCGCTGCGGCTATTGAGTGTGTACTTCAGTTGCGACCAGCCGCCAACGACGGGAATGCCTGCGAGCGTCGGTGCAGTAACATAAAGATAGTGCCTGTAATCCTGAGGCTGTACGGACGGAAGCGCCAGACCGCCAAAGCCGTCGAGCCCTTTGCCGGTGAAAAACGCTCCGCTCAACTGCAGTTTTGCGATCAGCGGAAATTTCCAATCGGCAATTGCCCCCGAAGCGGATAGGACCTGCCCGTAGGCGAAACGCAAGGGCGAGTAAATTCCGGAAACACCAAAGGAAATGGCGCGATCTTCCATTCTGTTGTTCCCCGATACGCGCACGGCATAGACAGGTTGCCTGGAACTTTCACCCGGTGTTGGCGTGCGCACCTCGGAATTGTTTACGGAATAACCCGTGGAATCCAAGACTCCCGCTTCAACTTTGATCTCCGAGGACGTGAAATCAAATCTCCGCTCCCCACGGATTTCAGGAGTCCAGTTCCAAAGGTTTCCGGCGGCCGCAAACGCCGGAACGGCCAGGGAAAGATAGGAGGTCGGAGAATTAGGTGCAAAGAAGGGAGTCTCCAGGCCGCCTATAATCGAAAACTTGCTCCAGTCAAACTGCAGCCGGGCAATCCTGAGGCCCACTACACCGGCCGCCACGCCACCATAAGTACCGGCGGCGCTATTGATAAAGTCCAATTGCAGGTCCGCGCTCATACGTGCGCCAAACACCGTCGGACCGATCCCCCTTAGGCCTAGAATGGATTGCCTGAATGATGCTCCTAGGCTGCCGGTGTAAGCGTAGGGAGGCGGCTGCACGGCTACGGTTGGCACGTCTAAATTGTCAAGCTGGCCAGACGTATCGAACACATTCAAAAGGGCGATACCCGAAATTTTCAGGCGATACTTGGAAGAGCTCTCCACCTTCACTTGTTCGTGCTCTTCGACTCTGGCATTCAGGATTTGCCAATCGTCTTCCGTGATACGTGCGGGCAGTCCGTTCGTTCCAGGATTTTGCGCCTCCGTGCGCAGCGTGGCGTGTTCATCAAGAGCAGTCGCGGGCGGAGGATTAGCTTGAGTTCGAAGAATTTCTGCCAGCATGCCGCGAAGCTCCTGAATTTCTAGACGAGATTGCTCCAACTCGCCCTGCATCTGTTCGATTGACCGCGTCAGAACCTCAATCTTTACGCCCAAGTCCGTTCGGTTTTCCGCCGGCGCTGGGTTTGCCTGGCCCTGGGCTCTGGCAGATGCGGCGGCGAACAGGACAGCACAAACCGCTGGCACCAATGAGCGCAGTGGTCTTTCGATGATCGGACGCATGGGAGCTCCTCTTTTTCCGACGAACGGGCGGACGGTCGAGGTGCACGCTATCATATTCGAGGTCCTACGCGGAGATCTCATATTGGCACATAGCGGTAATTCGCAGTGGATTTCAAAGGCTAAGCAGCCACTTGGGAGCGATCATCGATATTCCCTACCCCGACGGAAAGACGCTCAGGTTACACATGAAAGTCAGGAGCAGCTACTTTAGGACAAGAAGCAGCATTCATAGGGGTCTTGGATAAAGAGATTACAGAAGGTTGACAAAATAGCGACAATTCGGTGGAACGCCCCACGGAGATAGACGTGAGGCGTCCCTTACGAAAGCTTGTCTTTCGTTTATCTTCTATCTTTTTGCCCTATTTTACCGGTGAGCCCGCTGGAATTGCTATGCCAGTACTTGCTTGCGTGTGGCACTCGCCGAAATCGTTTGCCACGCTTTTCACCAGGAAACTCTGATCTCCGGTTGCATTCTTCCTGATTTTGCCTTTCAGCTCGACCCTCTCACCCGCTTTGACATTGGCGGGGCCGGGAAGGAGGGCCAGTGTTCGCTTAGTCTTGTCATCGGTGAGGCGCAGGCCATCGTCGGCCATCTCTGTACAACCGGTGACCTTGCTGGCGCGATGAGTCATGAGGTAGACCGCGCCGACACCAACTGCGGCCGCTCCGACCCCGATGCCGATGGCCTTACCGTGCCCGTAGCCTGGGGTGCCTGGGGCGTAGGTCCCGGAGCTGGCTGGGCTGCCCGTGGCGCCTCCCATTCCGCCTCCGCCATACTGTGCAAACGCTGCCGTCGATAGAAGCAAAATGGCAGCCAATCGGATGGCCTGCCGCGTGAATCTCCGGAATCCTTCTGCGATCATCGCTTCTTGCTCTCGCAATCCATGACTCGCGTCCAAATTCATGATGAACTCCTTTTCGCCTTCTGTGTTGCGTGCTGCTGGCTGAATTTCACGAGAAACGGAGAAGGCGCCAGAGACGCACTTGATACTCATAGCGCGATTCACGACGGGGATTGTCGCCGTCGTGTAAATACGAAGTCATTTTCTTGCTAGCGTGCGCCGATCGGACTGAACGTCGGATTTGTCGAGCTGCCGTTCCTTAGAATTGTGCGCAGGCGCATGCGGGCCTTGTGTAACTGGGACTTGGAATTACCAACTGAGCAGCCTAGCGCTTCGGCAATTTCATGATGTTCGTAACCCAGCACGTCATGCAGGAGAAAAATCTGCCGGTAACCACGCGGTAGTCGACTTAGCGCACGTTTCAAATTCACGCGATCCACCACTCCCGAAACCCGCATATCCACTCTTGCCATTTCTTTCCTCGGGAAAGAATCGCCCTCGGTTTCGTTCCTCGCTTCGAGCGATGTTTCGTTCAGCGTTTTGACGCGACGCCGCATCAGAACGACATTGACGGCAAGCCGATACAACCAAGTGGAAAATGCAGCCTCCGCCCGAAATGTTTGAATTTTTCGAAATACCTGAAGAAAGATCTCCTGCGTGAGATCCTCCGCAAGGGTAGGATTCCCTGTCATTCGAAAGCAAAGCCCATAAACACGGCGGCTATGTGTCCTGTATATGTGTTCGAAAGCCGCTGCGTCCCCTCCTTGCGCGAGGCGAATGCTTTCCGCCTCGGACCGCTCCACAGGGGGTGTTTGCCTCTGACGAGACGCCGTAGAGACGGGCAAGACTGGCACCAACTTCTGGATGCTTGGCTCATATAAGGCCGTAGTCATAAGATGGCTTCCTCAAATCGATATGGCCCCAAGTCATGTTGCGTCGTTCGGGGCTACTCGTGGCACAAGTCAAATAGTAAGCAGCGCAGGCGGGCGCTTTGTCACGGGAGCGTCAAATGAGTGTAATTCATCCGCAAATTCTCGCTGGAATGAACATCAAATGGCATGCGCCTCGGTTAGGGAGGGCTTTTCAATAGCGGGTCATCGCACCGGCTCTTACTTCTTGACTTACGAGCCTGCATGGACACTATTCGTTCACTCCCACCCCCAAGGAGGTTTCATGCCAACTTACTTGCAACTAGTGTCCTACACAGCGTCGCGTTTTGTGATTACGACGCCGTGGTCATCACCGAGTTTCCGACGAATTTCGAGGCCGCGGCGATCGCGGTCGCTTTTGCGGGGGGCGGCAGATGCAAGAACGTGAAGACCACACCCTTGTTGTCAGCCGAGTTCGGCTCTGACCGTTCGGCTTGATTCCGTCATCCCCACCATTCTTCCAACAACTTAGCTGATTGATATAAACCGCACACCTGTCCTCCAAAGCCTCGCCGATTCCTGTTCAGTACTAGTACAATACTTCCAGGGTTTGCTATTGGGAGTTCGACACAGAGTCGTTGGTCCCGCGGCTCTCTTGGAAGAGTGCGAATCCAATCTTGACGGGGAGTGTCTAGATGAATTCCAAGCTACTGAAAAAATGGACCTTGCTAGCAATTGCCCTCGTCTGTGCCTTCAGTGTCGGCGCGGTTCTAACGGGCGGCGCTCAAGAGTCCACTTTCGATTGGCAAGCAACAAACGACGAGAGCGCTCGCCTGGACCCGGCCGATTATCACACGGGCCACGTCTTCAAGTCCGGCGACCAAACCGGGAATGTCCATGTCGATATCGCCGCCCAGGAGCCCGTAACCGTGGAGATGGCCCCAGCGCAAGAGTGGAGTGAAGCGGCCCGGCATCCTGAGTTGCTGCCCCGCGTCAACTTCCGCTGCGTTCGCGAGCACGTCACCAAGGCAACTTACGTGTGCGAGGTCGTCCCAGGACGCCCCATGATCCTGGTCCTCCGCGACGAACGCGATAGCGACCGAACCGCCGTAACGGCCTTTGGTGCGCCCCTTACTGAGCACGGCACCGTGCGCGAGTTCCTCTCTCCCAATGACATTCACATCCACTACTACCGCTGGGCTTGCGTCGAGAACTGCAATCCACCGCAGTACCAGTGGATCAGCGAACTCAAAGAGATCTATGACCTCACGTCAGCGCTGAAGATTTACGACGGGATCACGGCGGAGCGGGATGGCGAACCATTTAGCGTAAAGATCAATTCTCCCGTTCCGATGACTGTGGCTATCGTACCGTCGCGAGTGGCCGACGAACTGCGCGGAAAACCGGACAACCTCGACTCTACGTTTGATAACCGATCGTGCATGCAGAGATCCGTGCGCTCGGCCGCGTTCGAGTGCACGTTTGATCTCGCCGATGGACCGCAGTCTTTCGTCGCGGCCCCCGAACCCGGCAGCAAGGTGCCCCCTAACAAAAAGGTAGGAGTCGAAGTGGTCGCCTCCAAATGTGTCGCAAACTGTCTGACCGATATCGAAAAGTGACGTATTTGGCAGACTCCGCCGAATTATTGCGAACAATTCCTTCGCGAGTGGGCTGGTTTGGCTTAAGCTCTGGAACTCCATTTCGAGCAAGGCATCAGAAATGATCGGTCTCCACCTCTTCCGGCTTTCGTGTCGTTCTCGAAGTAATTCGTCCCCATACTGTATTCTCCTGGCCGGCCGGCGTTTGCACTCCCCATGATGGAAGCGGCATCAACAGCAGTCTAGAAAGCCCATTCAGGTAGGGTTCGTAAAGCAGGCGCAGCTCTTTCAGCTTTGCGTCGCCCGCCTCGGTGCAGCCCGGCACTCCGCATTGAACCAACAAGCTGCGTACCTTGGGCAGATCCTCGGCGGGGAGGCGATCCGGTTCGGGCCTCCGATGATGGACGCCGAAAATCTGTGCCAGGTCGGCTATGGCGTGCCGACAAATGGCAAAAGTGAGCTGTGCCTGCCATTTCGTCTCGCCCTCGCCATAGGCGATCAAAAGTGCGCAAGTGTCTAAGATGGCCGTGAACGCTGCGATCCAGGACTGGTTGTCATGCTGCGACCGGAAGAAACACAAAAAGGGGTAAGTCAGGTGTGTTTCCATAAATTGCGCCGACCATGTTTCCCAGTCGCGCAGGTAATGGGCAAGGCCGTCGTGGATTCGTTCCGTGCCGTGGCGGCGAAGCAGTTCGGAGGCTGTGGGAGGCGAACCGGCGCGTGCGTCGAGCAGGGAGATGCTTACTTCCCGTTGTGAAAACGAGCCGTAGAGAGTGGGCAAATAGGCAATGATGAGCGCGAGAAAGCCAAATCCTGTCCCTGCCTCAACGACAGAGAGGACTCGAGCTCCAGAATTGTGAGGTGTGATGTCGCCCAATCCCAGCGTGAAGAAAGTTGTTCCGCTGTAATACAGATCGGTCCGGAATCCGGCCGGAGTCCCGGTTGAATTCAGGGCGGATCCCACGGCCCACTGTAGCATCGCAAACGCCAGCACCAGCGCGAGTGCCCAAAAGCCGATGAGCAGGAGCAAAGAAAGCGGGCCAAAGTAGCTCAGGTACCCTTCCCGCCGCTTCGGAGTGCGTATCTGGGCCGCCGTCAGAGACCATATTCCCCATACGGTACGAAAGAACAATCGCGCGATGCGGAAAGAGCGTCGCACATGGCGAGGCAGGATGACACTCTCGAACGAGTCCCAGAGAATGGCCACGAGGAGTGCAAACCCGAAAATTCCGATGAGAAGGTGCATCGATGTTATCTCCGCTTTGCGCCGCGTGCCGAGATAGCTTCGGAGAAGTATAGCCACTCGGGCAAATGGCACTATGCCACGATTCGCGGCATCGGCGGACAAGTTTAGAAATCGAGTCGCATGCGTACCCAACAACACCCTGTGAACCACTGCTAAAGGGCCGATGGCCCCGATGGCCTGGAAATATTGACTTACCCCATCCGCCAAACTTAGAATGAATTGATGTTGATTTGCTGCTCGAAGGCTTGCGGGGCGCTGTTTGGCGCCTGTTGTTCTGTCTCCTCTGGCGACGGGAGGTTGTTGGTTTAGAGTAGCTGCAATCTGAACGAGCAAAGCCCACCGCCAGAATGGCTGGCCGGTGGGTTTTTTGGTTTTTGGCGCACGGCTGGCGGAACGAATTTTCTTAAAGTTACAAGCCAAGCGCGCGATATTTACGAGCGACCCGATGGATGAGCTATTCCCCATATTCCTGAAGCTCGCTGGACGCCGATGCCTGATTGTCGGGGGCGGCCTAGTGGCCGAAGCTAAGATGCGGAGCCTGCTGCGCTGCGGCGCCGAAGTGCGGGTCGTCGCGCCGCAGGCTACGCCGGGCATCCGCGAGGATGCCCGCTCAGGCCGGATTGTCTGGGACGAGCGCCGATTTTCGCCCTCCGATCTTGCCGGAGTTTCCTTGGTAATTGCAGCGACAAATTCCCCCGAATTACACGAAGAGATTTTTCGGCGCTCCGAGCAGACCGGAATTTTGTGCAATGCGGTCGACCAGCCGGAGCGGTGCGATTTTTATTATCCCGCTGTCGTGCGCCGAGGTGCGCTGCAGCTGGCCATTTCTACTTCGGGACATTCTCCCTTTTTGGCGCAGCGGTTGCGCCGCCAACTCGAAGAGCAGTTTGGGCCCGACTATGGCCCTTGGGTCGAGGAGATCGGGCGGCAGCGCCGCGAGCTTTTCGACTCTAATATTTCACCGGAAGGCCGGCGCGCGATTCTCAAGGAGCTTTCGAGCGAACGCGCCTTCGCGGAGTTCCAGGCGCGGCAGAATTCCGCCAAACAAGATAATCGGCGTAAGGTCTATTTCGTTGGAGCGGGACTGGGCGATCCGGATTTGCTGACACGCAAAGCCTGGAACGTCCTGCGCTCGGCGGATGTGGTTCTGCACGACGCGCTGGTCTCTGCGCAGGTCCTGAGTATCGTGCCGCCCGCGGCAATATTGTGCAGCGTGGGAAAGCGTTGCGGTGCGAAATCGATCACGCAGGAGGAGATTCACGCGCTGCTCGTCGGATATGCCTCTACTGCAAAGACTGTCGTCCGTCTCCAGGGAGGCGACCCCTTGATTTTCGGCCGCGCCGGCGAGGAGATCTCCGCCTTGCGCGAGGCCGGCGTGGATTTTGAAGTCATACCAGGCGTCACCGCAGCCTCTGCTGCGGCAGCCAGCGCGCAAATTGCGTTGACGGACCGGCGCGTCGCCTCCCAACTCATCTTCCTGAGTGCGCACCGCCGCGAAGGAGAGTTTGAGCGCGACTTGAAGTCGGTGCCGCGTACCGGCGCCACTCT
Organism: Acidobacteriota bacterium; assembly: GCA_003224175.1. Lineage (GTDB taxonomy): Bacteria > Acidobacteriota > Terriglobia > Acidiferrales > UBA7541 > Palsa-189. The sequence goes on along the minus strand of QHYQ01000243.1, from coordinate 44,500 downwards.
AGTCATTTACATGCCGGGAAGCGATTACAAACGCCTCGCGCACGCGTTGCGGGACGCAGGCATCTCCGAAGAGACACCTTGTCTGATCGTTTCGCAGGCTTCTGCTCCGCAGGAATCGATTTGTCGGACTGACCTGGCGTCTCTGGCGAGCGTGCCGGCACCGCCTGCGCCAGCGTTACTGGTCGTGGGGGCGGTAGCGGCGACGGCCAAAGCCGAGGTTCCACCCGTGACTATGGGAGCCAGCTGAACCGGAATCGGGGTCAGACGTTTCTCCCGATTAAAATTCTCCGAGCTAGTTTGACCTAACTCCCTTATTCCCAAACTTCTGCCATTTTCGACGCAGCCAAATTTCCTTGCTGGCGAACGCGTCAGGCGCCGCTTCTGCCTCTAAATCAACCTTAATCAGTGGCCTTCGGGGCAGAATCAGGGCCTGCGGCCAGGGCTGGGTCGGTCGAACCAATAGGCCGTTCGGAATTAAAATTGCTTCGATTCATGGTTGAGGTGAAACCACGAGGTCATTCTCACAATCTAAGTAAACTGGTGGATGAGGTATGGGGTTGGGGAATAGGGGAGGTTGCGGTGTCTCTCGAGACGGTTCAGCAGATAAGGCGGTTCTTCAAGATCCTGGGTGGATTTACGCTCCTGTTGGTTGGTGTCGTGATGCTGATTACGCCCGGGCCGGGTTGGCTGGTCATCATCGGAGGCCTCGCGATGCTGGCGGCGGAGTTCGTCTGGGCGCGGCGCTTGCTTGATCGCCTGAAGTCACAAGGGGAGCGGCTGCGCCACAGTGTAACGTCGTCCTGGACCTCGAAGGCCTAATCGGCCCGGCCAGTTTTCATATGCGGCGAAATATGCCCATTTGCAGGAGGCTCTGTGGAAGACTGGAGAGGCAAATGGGCGTTGGTTACCGGGGGGAGTTCCGGGATCGGCTGGGCATTTGCCGAGCAGTTGGCAGCTCGTGGTGCCAACCTAGTTCTTACCGCCCGCCGTGCCGACCGGCTGGCACAACTAGCAGACGACGTAACCTCCCGCTATAAAGTTCAAGCGCGAATCTTTGCTGCCGATCTTGCGCGGCCCCAAGCTCCTGCCGAGATCTTTCGTTTTACTGAGCAGAAGCGCATACCTATCGAGCTGCTGATAAACAATGCTGGCTTCGGCGCCTATGGTGAGTTCCGCAAGGTTGAGGCGGCGCGGTTGTTGGATATGGTGCAAGTGAACGTCGCTTCGGTTGTTCATCTGACCCACCTGTTCCTCCCTGCCATGGTGGAACGGCGCTCAGGATACGTTTTGATCGTGGCCTCGACCGCCGCCTTTCAACCCGTTCCCTATATCAGCACATACGCCGCTACCAAGGGGTTCGACCTTCTGTTTGCCGAAGGCATTGCCGAAGAAGTCCGGCGATATGGCGTGCGCGTCTGCGCCTTGTGTCCCGGTTCGACGGTGAGCGAATTCCACGAAGTGGCGGGCCAGCCTTTGCACATAGCAGGTCCTCAGGAGCCCAATGAAAAGGTGGCGCGAGTTGGCCTGCGGGCGCTCGCCGGAGGTAAGCCCCGCGTCATTTCGGGGACTCGCAACTGGCTGACTGTCGAAGCGCAGAGGCTCGCGCCGCGCCGGTTGGTGACGCGCGTAGCCGCGCGGATGTTTATGCCGCAGCAATGACACACGAACAAAATAGCTCGCGATTTGCGGGCGAAACAACGGCAGCAATGAACACTGCCGAACTCGAAAAACAACTGCATAACGAGGGTTTTCGTCATACTTACGTCTGGGAGGACGGGCCGGATCGCCGCTATTCCGACCACACTCACCCTGTTGAGACCGGGCACATCATCCTCGAAGGAGAGATGACGCTGACGATGGGCGGCCGCAGCACAACCTATCGAGCCGGAGAACGCTGCGATGGTCCTGCCGGGGCAGTGCACGCGGCGTGCATGGGTTCCGCGGGCTGCCGGTATCTCATAGGCGAGAAGTAGCCGAGGCAGGCACATCTCTCAAAGCCCGGTCGAGTAACTCCATGACGTGCAGCACCTGCTGTCCGGTCTTGTGAATCTCACTTCCGGCGCGCATTTGCAGCAGGCAACCGGGGTTCGCGGTGACGATGGCTTCCGCGCCAGTTTCCGCCGCGCACTGCATCTTCTCGGCCAACAACTCCAGGGAAGTCTGGGTCTGCGTGACGTTGTAGACTCCCGCCGAGCCGCAGCAGTTATCTGAGAGCCGCATCTCCGTGAGCTCGACTCCGGGAACAGCGCGAATCAGCCGCCGGGGTGCTTCGCGAATTTTTTGTCCGTGCGCCAAATGGCAGGAGTCCTGATAGGTCACGTGCACGCGGAGCTCACGCATAGGAGCGGTCAGCCCCAACGAATCAAGAAATTCCGTGGCGTCACGCATTTTCCGTCGAAACTCGAGAGCCTTCCTGTGCGCAGGATCATCGGCGGAAAATAGCTGGTCGTACTCTTTTAAGGTTGAGCCGCACCCGGCGGCGTTTGTGATTACGGCGTCGAAACCCTCACGCAAAAAGACATCCAGATTCGCACGCGCAAGCTGCCGGGCGATATCGCGCACGCCGGCGTGCGCCGCCAAAGCTCCGCAGCAAAGTTGTCCCTCGGGGACGACCACCTCACAGCCATTTGCGGTCAGGACGCGAATGGTGGCCTCGTGCAATGCCGCGAAGCTCACTTGCGAAATGCATCCGGCGAAAAGAGCGACACGAGCCCGGCGCTGGCCCTGAGCTGGAAAGGTTTGCCCTAGTCGAGAAAAAAAGAATACCTGCTCAACCGGGGGCATCAATTTTTCGCGGTCGGCCAAGCCGAACAGGCGCAATAGCCCCGACTGGCGCGCTGCAGTTTTCAAACCGGAGTTTTGGTACAAGCGGACGAGGCGCGCCACGGCGGCGATGCGGCGCGGATAGGGCAGCAGGTGGCGGTACACGAGGCTCCGAGCGATGCGGGATGAAAACGGGCGGCGGTAATTCTGCTCGATCTGCGCTCGCGCTGCTTCCACTAGCTTGCCGTACTCCACTCCCGCCGGGCATGCCGTTTCGCAGGCGCGGCAATCGAGGCATTGGTCAATATGCCGGACAAAGGAATCGCCGAGCGGCAGTCGTCCTTCATCCACGAGGACCATCTGGCGAATGCGGCCACGGGGCGAATCCGCTTCGAGACCCCACAACCGATACGTGGGGCATTGGTTGAGGCACAGGCCGCAATGAATGCAATGCAGATAGTCCACATCTTTGGGGCGGTCCGGACCGTGGAAGCCACTCTCGCGATGGACTGGGGAGGCAGACTCAAGGGCGCCCGTGGCCGGGGACACGTGCGACATACTCAAATGCCTCCTCGAAAGCGGCCCGGGGCAAGAATTCTGTGTGGATCGAAGACGTGCTTCAGACGCTGGGTAATCTCCTGCTCGGTTCCAGGGGGCGGCCAGATGTCTAGCGCGTTTTTTATTTCGAGCGGGCAGCGCTCAATCATAGGAGCTACTCCGGAGGTGACGCAGAGGGTCATCAGCTCGCGTGAGCAGTTTACCAATTCTGGGTATGCCTCCGGGTTTGCCGGCGGCAGAAGGGCGAGGTAGACGACGCCAAGAGCACGAATCAGAATGGCGCAATCGAGTGCATGGCGCGCGGCGAGCTTCCGCGTTTCTTCCAACAAAGCCGGCAGGGCCGAAGGAAGAGCGGCGATTCGGAAGACCGTTGCAGCGGAAGTCGCTCCGAACGCGATTGGCGAGAATTCGCATAGGCAACCAAAGAGATGCTCTCGCTGGTCTTCGTCGAGAGCGATGAATTCGGCGGCCTGTGCCTCCCGAGACATGGAGGCAAGGTCGCGCGCGTGGCGCTCAAGGACCTTTTCATGCCCGGCCGCTTCTACGACCGCGAGCCAAGAGTCTCGACCCAGGTTGCCGCCGCTGTAAGCCGCAAACAGCCCTGCGGCCCTCGGATTGAGGACGTCCACGACCCTCGGTTGCAAAGGCGATTGCATGATAGCGCGGCAAAAAGCCATCGCGCCCAAGGGATCGGCAAAAGTCGCCACAAACATTCTCTGAAGGGGCGGCAATGGAAACGTGCGGAAGTTCAATCGCGTGATGACGGCCAGAGTTCCGAGCGAGCCGATCAGGAGTTTGTGCAGGTCGTAGCCGGTGACATTTTTCACGACGCGGCCGCCGCTCTTAGAAATGACTCCCTCGCCTGTAACAAACTCAGCACCGAGCAAAAGATCCTTCGCCGTGCCATGAGCATATCGCACTGGCGTGTCTGCGGCTGCGGCGACGATTCCACCAAGCGTGGCGCGCTCCGCAAAAGGCGGCGCGAGCGGCAGGAATTGCCCCTTTTCGCGGAGGTTGCGATCGAGCTCAGCGTAGGTTATGCCCGGCTCAACGCCCAGCGTGAGATCGTGCGGCTCGTAGGCTAGCACGCGGTTCAGTGCCGAAACATCGAGCGCAAGATCGTATCGGTGTGGCGGCATGCCGATGTGCAGGTGGGTTCTGCCACCGATCGGGATGACGGCGAGACGCTCAGCCGAAGCGAAGCAGAGAATTTCAGCTACCTCAGCTACGGAACTGGGCAGCAGGGCTGCAGAGGGGCGGCGGCCATCGACCTCATAGGCTGCAAGCGATTTCGGACCGGTGTGGACGCGGCCGGCGCCGACGAGCTCTGCGAGCCGCGAGGCCAGCGATTCAGCGACCTGGCTCATGCGTTTCCACCGGCGGATTGCGGAAAAGGCTGCAGGCGCGTTTCTCCGCAGCCCTTGCCCAGCGGCAAGACTTTTCCGGGATTGAGCCGGCCAACGGGATTGAATGCGGCGCGCACCTTGCGCATTAAATCCAGATCGGTCTCAGTGAACATGAGAGGCATGAGTTCATTTTTCTCCATGCCCACGCCATGTTCCCCGGTAAGCGTGCCGCCCATCTCCACGCAAAGCTGCATGATCTCCGCGCCGGCGGCCCTTGCGCGGCGGAACTGATCGCGATCGCGGTGATCGAAAAGAATCAAGGGATGCAGGTTTCCGTCTCCGGCGTGAAAGATATTTCCGATGACGAAGCCGTAGCGCTTGGCAATTTCTTCAATGCGCAGAAGCGTCGGCGTGAGTTTAGTGCGCGGAATGACGCCATCCAGCACGTAATAGGATGGCGAGACGCGGCCGACGGCGCCGAAGGCCTCTTTGCGGCCTTTCCAAAGCAGGGCGCGTTCCCGGGCGTCGCGCGCGCGGCGCACTTCACGCGCATTGTGGCGCCGGCAAACCTCGATGATTTCGTCGGCCTGTGTTTCGGCGGCTTCGCGCACGCCTTCCACTTCCATCAGCAAGACCGCGGCGCTATCGAGGGGAAAACCGGCATGGACATAAGCCTCGACGGCGCGCAGGGTCCAGCCGTCGAGCATTTCACAAGCTGCGGGAATAATTCCGCGAGCGGTGATGTCCACGACGCTATCGGTGGCGTCCCCGAGCGAGTCGTATATTGCCAGAAGCGTGCGAACGTCTTCGGGCAGGCGCAGAAGCCTGACCGTGACTTCTGTGACCAGCGCAAACGTTCCTTCCGAACCGATCATGAGACCGGTTAGATCATAGCCGGGCGTCTCCATGGCTCGTCCGCCGAGCCGGATGACTTTGGCGTCCGGCATGACCACCTCGAGGCCGGTGACGTGGTTGGAAGTGACACCATAGGCGAGCGTGTGCGGCCCACCGGAATTTTCCGAGACGTTGCCTCCGATGGTGCAGGATTTCTGACTGGAAGGATCAGGAGCGAAATACAAGCCGTATTTCTCAGCGGCGCGAGAGAGATCGAGATTCACGACTCCGGGTTCGACTACGGCCCGCTGATTTTCCGCGTCGATCTCCAAGATGTGGTTCATGCGCGAGAACGCCAAAACAATTCCACCTTCCCTGGCCAGCGCCCCGCCGGAGAGCCCGGTGCCCGCACCACGTCCCACAATAGAGAGATCATAGCGGTTCGCAAGTTTGACAATCTCTACGACGTCTTGCTTGCGGCGCGGAAAGACGATGGCATCGGGTCCTGCTTCTTCGACCGAACCGTCGTATTCGTAGAGCAACAAATCTTCGGGGCTCGACAGTACGCCCGAGCTTCCGAGAAGCCTTTCCAATTCGCGGATGATCGTTCGTTGCATGGCGCGGCGAGTGAACTACACGGCCAAAACTATAGGACGGCCGGGAAGGAGTCAACGACCAGATCACTCCGCAATGAACGTGTCCGCAAGAGGCGGCCGCTACCCTATCAATTCGCAGCGCGTTTCAGCGGCTGTGCAAGTCGGCGTGCGGCTGATGCGCAACGTCCATCACACCCTTATCGTCAGTGGCAAAAAGCTTGGAACCAGGGTCAGAAGATGGACCGGATGGGCGAGTACGAATGGTTTTGTGCGAATTGCCTGCGGCTGGTTGACGCTTTGAGCAGACACGGGCGTTGCCCCTACTGTGACAGCAACGCCGTGGATGTGGCCTACCGATGGAACCGCCCAGGAGTAAGCCACGACGCTCAAGCGGAGACGCTGGCGTCAGGGCTCATCAACGCCCATCCGTAAGCCGAATTGTTTCAAGGTGTTGGGGACCAGAACTACCGGCCCTGATCTTGGCCGCCCGAAGCTGTACGAATCACATCAGTAGGCGCCGCGTAAATCCGTTTGATTGTGGAATATTGGAGCACTGCGGTCTTTAGGGCACGCCCGCTTGCTTCTACTTTGGAGCGAACGAGATCCAACATGGCAACCGCAAAAATGATCATGGCAGCCATTAGAATGGCAACGCGAGCATGTTTCGGCATACCGTCCCCTTTGTGTATAAAGACAGCTTGTCTCTCACGCGAATGAGGCTATTCCAGGCTCGGTTCAACCGAAATACGCATAGCAATGGATTCGGGAGTTAAATTCGCCTTACGAGGACGCCGCAGTCTTCCCTGTCGCTTATTAGAACTTCGCCAGAGAGTAGAGGCCGTAAGGCTGCAAAAGCCTAGTGAGCATAGAGACTGGAATCGAAAAAGGTGCCACCGTTGAGGAGCCGCTCCAGAGCTTGAATTAAGTCCCGCGAAGCCCGAGTTTTTACGACGTACCCTTGAGCCCCGGATCTGCGCACGGATCCAGCTAAGCTGCTGGTGTCGTGCATGGTAAAGAAAAGTACTCGGGAGCCGATGGGGAGCCGGGAGATTTCGTCAGCGGCCTCGAAGCCAGTCATAACCGGCATCGTGACATCCATGATGATGATGTCTGGGGTGAGCTCCTGCGCCATCCTTACGGCCTCTTGTCCGTTGGCTGCTTCGCCGCAGATTTCCCATTCCGGTTTGGCTGCGAGCACACGGCGGATTCCTTGGCGTACGATTTCGTGATCGTCGGCGATCAATATCCTTACAGCCACATAAACCTCGTCCAACAAAATGCACACACGCAAGATGGCTTCAAGCTGTACGCAAAACCACGTGCCCGCCGGAAACCGACTTGGCGATTGCTGAATTTCCCCGACCTTCGACGGATGAGGATCCGTCGCTAAGCTTCCGCGATCAAGTTACGCACCGCGTATCTAACGATCTCGGCTACGGAATGGCAATCGAGTTTTCTCATCAGATTGATGCGGTGCGTTTCCGCAGTCTTTACGCTGATGCCCAAGACTGCGGCGACTTCCTTGCTGCTCTTGCCCTCGGCAAGAAGTTGTACGACTTCTCGCTCGCGAGGAGTTAAAGGCGAATCCTCATCGGGAGAATTCTCCATGTCCGCGGACTTGCCCACGTAGCGATCGAGGATGATCTGAGAAACCTTGGACGTAAAGAAGGTTTGATCGCGGCAGAGCGCATCCACGGCAGAGACTAAGTCGCTGGCTACATCTGACTTCAGCACGTAACCGCGAGCTCCGGCCTTGACCACCTGCTGAATCAACGGATTGCTGTCATGCATAGTCAAAACGAGGACGCGCGTGCGAGGCACTTTTTTAACGATCTGCCGCGTAGCTTCGAGACCGTTCAGACTGGGCATGCCAATATCCACAATGGCCACGTCGGGACGCATATCCGTGGCCTTCGCGACTGCCTCGCGGCCGTCAGTGGCTTCCGCGACTACCTTCCAACCCGGCTGGGCTTCCAGCAATGCGCGAAGGCCCTTGCGCACGACTTCGTGATCATCAGCTAACAGGATTTGAACGGGTCGCATTGATCCCCCCTAAACGGCAAGAAGTGTAGGGTCTTTCGACTATGGCTGCTATCAGGGAATAACCCTATATTTCGTGGGCCTGACGGGGATTGCTGCCAGACGCGGGGACCACTAAAAGCGAGCGCTATCCGACAAACTTAAGCCAGCACCATACTAGAAATCCAGGCGGAATCCAAGTGGGAATTCACGTTTCGCGTACGCGGACGCGAAGGCCAGGGGCTGCGTGGGAAGTAGCGCAGCATTTCCGCTCACTTTGAAAGTCGTGAATCCGGGCGTCAAACCGAAGTCGGGGCCGACGACGTTGTTCACACTGGCATAGTTTGAGCGATTGGCGATGTTGAAGCCTCCGGCGAGGAGTTGAAGATTGACTTTCTCATGGAGACGGAAGGTGCGTGACAGGCGCATATCGAGAGAGGAATGACCGAATCGGTTTGTAGCGCTGTGATAGGATCACACCTCCTTCCCTCGGCCTGCTTGGGGCGCTGCGCCCACCTGCGGTAATATTGTTTGACAATTGGCGTGGAAATGGCCTATCAGGGGTTCTCTGCGATTTTGGGAAATATGGGCTGGTTTGTAACGCCACGAAGCTGCTCCTGTAGGAATGCGTTCGCGGCGAAGAGGCGGAGGAGGCAAGAACAATCATGAGTTCCATCTCGAATTTGAGTCGACGGGCATTGGTGAAATGGGGACTCGTTTCGGCAGGACTTCCTACGATCTCCAAGGTTCTGGCGTCGCCCGCGCTGGCGCAGGACGCCGGTTCGGAGAGCCGAAAGATCGGAGAGGTGGGTGGCAGAGCAGAAGGCGAGCTTTATCCGGGCAAGGGATTGCCGGGCGGAGGCCAATTGGAGATTCGGCTGACTGCTTCGATCTATACGAGCGATCCCGACGCGCTCGAAGTCGCGCAGCGCATGAAGCCTTACGATCTGGACTCGTGGGTGACGGAGTGGAGACGAGTAGCGGAGCGCAATGAGAAAGAGGCGGAGGGGTTTGCGTCCAAGGGATTCAAGGTGACGGCGAATGAGTATTATTTGCGCGCCGCGAACTTTTATCGCGAAGCGTCGTGGCCGATGCCGATTTCCGATGACCGCATGCTTCCCACCTACAAGAAGGCGCGGCAACTGTTTGACCGAGCGTGGGAATTGCAACGCGCGCCCTTCGAACGCATTCAGGTGAAATGGGAGAACCAGATGCTGGACGGCTATTTCCGCAAACCCGGGGGAGCGGGAGCCCAGCCGGGGAAGAAGTTCCCGGTCGTGATCGCATTCCAGGGCGCGGACACGATGGCCGAGGCTACTATCATGGGAATGGCCGGGGCATATTTGGCTCGCGGCATGGCTTACATGGCCGTGGACTTCCCCGGGCAAGGCGGGGCTTTGCGGTTAAAGGATCTGCACCTGCCGCCGGATACGGATCGCGTGGTCAAAGCCATGATCGATTACCTCGACACTCGTCCCGATGTGGACACGAAGAAGATCGGGATGCAGGGCATCAGCATGGGAGGCTACGGAGTGCCGAGAGCCGCCAGCAACGAACCGAGAATCGCGGCGGCATTCATGAGCAGCGGATCCTACGACCTGGGGAAGGACCTTTTCGACTACCTGCCTTCGATCCAGGAACGGGTGCGCTGGATTATCGGTGCGCGGGACTTGGCCGACGCCAGGAAGATGCTCCGGGAGTACACGCTCGAAGGCCGAGCCGACAAGATTCACTGCCCGATGCTGATCGGGTATAGCAAAGATGACCGCATTATGGACCCGGCGGGAGCGCGGAAGCTTTACGAGGCCGCGGTTAACTGCAAGCGGGAAATGGTGGAAGGAACGGGACACGCGCAGGCGGCGAATGCCGGCGGGCCGCGCGACCGGCGCGCACCGGTGTTCCCCGACTGGGCCATGAAGCAATTGGTAAGCGAGTCTTAAGCTCCGAATCGAGCTCTCCGCGGCCAGTTTCGGGAAGCCGCCGGACTCCTGAGACTGGAAGTTCTCTCCTCTGGCAAACGGTTGGGGATTTTTTGCTCAGTGTCGCGGAGCGCCTGCCCCCCGGCGCGTCCCTCGTCATCCCATAAATGGCGGGCCAACAGAAGCCGGGGTTCCTCTTCGCGGGTCAGAGTCAGAGTCAATGCTCCTTTCGGTTTTGTTTTGTGGAATTTGACACCGCTTTTCGCTCGTCCCGAGCAATTCCAATTGCCGCTCCCATCCCGACGAGGTCGCCCGAGGCGACCGAGAGAACTGCGGTTAGCTCCGCATCAGGTTAGGGCGGCTACCACTCAAGCTATGCCTTGAGTTGTGTTGTTGAGACGGTTCGTGGTCAATGATGATTTGACTTGACCTGACTGACCGAGGCTGACGACAAAACCGCGCCGTAGTATGTAGTCAATGATAAGTTGCGCGATTTCTCCGTTGTGGTGGAATCGAGCAACGGTCACTAGCACAAAAAACATATGTGCCCGGCCGCGGCCAGGTCAGAGCGGATGTTCACTGCGATGTTAACTGCAGAGATACTCTGGCCCCCGGCGCAGTGCAGTCCGGCTGTCCCTGCGTACCATTGACGCGATTCAACTTTGATTCCTACCATTAGGCCTTCTTCAGTGCACAAGTGACCAGAACTGTCCGGCTTCCTCGGGATTGGGGGAATGGCGTGCAGCCGCAAGCAGCAACCAAAACAACACCGAAAGTGAAGCAAAAGCGCCGCGGTATTCGCTTGAATTCGCGGATCCCGGTGGCTATCGAGTGGCAAAAGGATGAAGCGATGGCGGCCTGCCGCGAAGAGGCCTTCACCCGCGTTGTTGGCCCTTATGGATGTCTGGTGGTCATTCGGGCGAGTCTCGAACTCGAGCAGGCGCTGCGAATCGTCAATCTGGCGACGAGCGAGTCGAATTCCGCGATAACCGTTTGGAAAGGACACGAACGGCCGGACGGCTGGGAATGGGGGATCGAACTGATTCATCCGACCATGGATTTTTGGGGGTTGGAACTGTGAGCAAACAATCTCAGCAGCAGGCGGATACGGGTCCGCAGCTTCAGCCCGCGGAGGAGCGGCGTCGCAGCCAGAGGGTTATGATCCGCATCCGGGTGACGCTAGAGATGACGCTAGCGGGCAAAAGGATAACGCTGCCCGCTGTTACTGCGTCCGTCAATGACCACGGCGCGATGCTGCTTTGCACCAGGAACTTCCCCGTGGATACAAGATTCGATCTGATCAATGAGCGTACTGCGCAGAAGCAGAGTTGCCGGGTGACGCGGGCGGCCCTTGAAAATCCGCAGGGTTATCTCATCCCAGTAGAATTCGCCGCACCCGCGCCAGGCTTCTGGCATATCTCTTTTCCGCCTCCGGGATGGAAGGGCCTGGAGAACTAGTGGAAACCGCCTCCCAACGCTTAAACACACAGCCTTTCCTCTGATTTGGCGCCCCAAAATGGCGACCAAAAGATCAATCCCTCTTACGTCATTTCATCGCATTCCTCGCTTAGCGTCATATCGCCATCCATGCGCGTATTAGGCAATATACGAGTGTGTCGATTACGAACACGCCGAAGAATCCGGAACAGCCCAGCAAGATAAAGCTGCATCAAATCCAATGCCCAGAATTTCCTGCGAAAGGTAGAGATTTTCAAACCACATCCATGCACACGAAAAAGAAGTGTACCTCGAGCGCTCTGTATTTGAGTGTGGTGCTTATCCTGCTTTGCCTCTCGGAGACTCTGTTGGCGCAAGGGCCACTCAAGGATCGCATCGTGCAGGCGGTCGACACTTCGCAAGTGACGGCAATCAAGGGGAACGTGCACCCCATGGCACGTCCTGAATTCAATCAGGGAAGAGTCGATCCTTCCATGGCCATGCGCGTGACTATGACTTTCAAAATGACGGCTGCGCAGCAGGCGGATCTCAATGCGTTAACCGCCGCCCAGCAGGAGCGCGGTTCGCCTGATTATCATCGCTGGCTTACGCCGGAGCAATTCGGCAGCCGCTTCGGGTTGAGCCAGGGTGACATCAACAAAGTGACGGGGTGGTTGGAGAGCGAAGGATTTCGCGTCGAAAGCGTGGCGGCCAGCCGGAACATGATCACCTTCAGCGGCACGGCGCAACAGGTGGAATCGGCGCTGCACACCGAAATGCACCGCTATCTGGTGAACGGCAAAGCGCATTTCGCCAATGGCGGCGAGCCTTCCGTGCCGGCAGCGCTCACCGATGTCGCGCTGGGTTTTCGCGGGCTGAACGATTTTCAGCTGAAGCCGCGGATATTGGGAAAGAGAAATGCGAAGTTCACTTCCGGGCAAACCGGAAATCACTTCATCGCGCCTCCGGACTTCGCCACGATTTACGACGTCAATGCCTTGTATCTGCAGCGCATTACGGGGGCAGGGCAGAAAATCGCTGTTGTAGGCCAGAGCGACATTAACCGGAGCGATTGGGCGGCATTCCGCAGCAACTCCAGTTGTTCAGGCTGCACTCCGTTATCCACGAATCCAAGTCTCCTGCAGATCATATATGTAACCACCAACCCCGGCTTGCAGCAAACCGACATTGATGAAGCGAACCTGGATGTGGAGTGGGCGGGGGCAATTGCGCCAGATGCGACGGTCATCTTCATCGTGGGTAATCCAGTAAATGGCGGCGGAGTCAATGATGCACTCAATTATGCGATTGCTCCCCCTCTCGGCGTATCGATTCCCGCCCCGGTGATCAGCACAAGCTACGGCACCTGCGAGGCGAATTTCTCCTCGACAGCTCTCAGCTCACTACAAGCGCTGATGCAGCAGGCCAATGCGGAAGGAATAACTGTGCTGGCTACAACCGGAGATACCGGACCGGCGGATTGCGATTTTAATGGCAATCCGAATAGTCCGGTCACGGCGTCGACGCAGGGATTGGCGGTCGATCTGCCAGGAGCGCTGGAAAGTGTAACTTCGGTGGGCGGAACGGAATTCCAGGAGGGAAGCGATCCTTCGGCGATCTATTGGAAGACGGCGCTGGGCACCGACGTCGTGTCCTCGGCACGCTCCTATATTCCGGAAGGCGCGTGGAACGACACAAATACGGTGATTAGTGGGACCTCCGTCGGGCTATCGGCTGGCGGCGGCGGGTCGAGCACAGTTATACCCAAGCCGGCGTGGCAGGCTGGCACGGGAGTGCCGAACGACGGCGCGCGTGACGTGCCGGACGTTTCCTTCAGCGCCTCGCCACTCCAAGATGCCTATTTGATCTGCTCGGAGAACTTCCGGAACAATCCGCCTACACCAACATGCGCGAACGGTTTCGGTTTTCGTGACGGCCCCGCTGGTAACTTGACGTTGGTGGGCGGGACCTCGGTGGGGCCGCCGGTGATGGCGGCCATCGTGGCACTGATCAATCAATCTACAAATCGCTGCCAACCTACAGTAGTAACAGGGTGCGGCTCCGGAAACATCAACCCGGTCCTGTATCCCCTGGCGGCGCATAGTCCCACGGCCTTCCATGACATTACTACCGGGAATAATCAGGTTCCGTTTAGCCCGCCTTGTGTTGCATCGACGCAGATCGGCTATAGCGCCTTGACGGGTTACGATCTAGCAACCGGCTTAGGATCGATCGACGCATTCTTTTTGGTCGCGAACTGGACTTCGGTCAGTCCCGCGAGCACGGCGAACGCGGCTTCCACCGTGGATTTTTCGCTGGCCTTTACGGCGAGCCAACTGACCGTAAAGAGAGGGGCCTGCGGCAGCGGAACCTTGGCCTTGACGCGGCTGAACGGCTTCGCGGGCACGCCCAGCTTCACGTGTACCGTGCCGGCCGCGCTGGGGACGACGACGTGCGCGGTGGTGCCTGCTGTCACTGGCGCCTTTGATCCGCCGGGAAATTACCCGGAGCTTGGCTGGTGGGAGGTCTTGGGGATCCTTTTGGCCGGAGTGGCTTTGGTTATCACATGTGTCGGCCGGTTCGAGCGCGCACCTGCGTGGGCGAGGCTTGTACCGGGTTTTGCTCTCGTGACCCTGCTGGCGATTATGATCGGCTGCGGAAGCAGCTCAAAGAGCAGCAGCGGCACCACTAATCCCGTTGTGAACTATGCCTTTGCAGTCCAGGTTCCCTCGACGGCCCCTGTGGCGTCGGGTGCCGTGACCGTAAATGCCGCGATCGGCGGCATCAACCACACAGCCCAAGTCACGGTGACCACGCAATAGCAAAATTGTCGGCGTTGACGCGCCGAGTCTACTCATCTCCAAAGCGGAGCCTCTCGCCTGGCTGTAGCGTAATCATGGCGCAGGGCGCTCTCGGCTTGGGACGATAACTCAATAGTTAAGCCAGGGAGCCAGAGCCTCCGCCATGCTGACCGATTCTACAATGTCGCGGAAAAGAACGTTGCGGCCCCAAGGGCACCGCATCTAAGATTCTTCTACCCCCTTCCAAATCTAAGATCGCGCGAACTCCTTCCCCGCGCCGGAGGAGACATGACTACCCTGACCGATCGTCGCAATGAGACTCGTGTGAACGTTCGCATCCCGCTGAGATACAAGCTCATTGGCAACCAGAGCGTCGGCGAGCAAATGGCCGAATCAGAAAACCTGTCGCAGCGCGGCGTTTTCATGTGGACGGCGTATCCGCTGAAGGTCGGCGCGCAAGTGGCGCTGAGGTTAAGGATGCCCAGCGAAATTTCCGGGATTCCGGCTTCGGAGGTACATTGCACCGCGCGCGTTATCCGTCTTCAAGAGAGCGATTCGGGCGGACTGGTCGGCGTCGGGTTGCGAATCGAACGTTATCACGCGACGGCGGAACGAGAGCGCTGGGCGAGTTGACGCCGCCGGCTGCGCAGGACCGGGACACCAACAATTCCACGGAGCCCGGTTCAGCGCTTAGCAGCGGGAACGGCGAAAGTGATTTTTGCCGCCGACTCGTTTTCGAATTGATCGTAGACGCGCACGGAGACGGTGTGTTCGCCGGGCGCGATGCCACGCAAGGTAACGGAGTACTGCTCGACGGGAGAGTCGCTGAGTCCGCCGACCGGCGGCACGATGGTCCAATCGCTGGCGTCGAGACTATACTGCGCCCGCACGATCGAGCTGGCGCTATCACTGGCGCGGAAGCGGACCGTGACCGCGGGATCGCCCGCAGCAGCGGGTGCGGGGTCTGAGGCCATCTCGGTGATCATGGGTGGCGTGTTATCGACGACAAAGCGCTCGCTCACTCGCTCGGCCTTCAGCGCCTCATTGGACGGATTTGATTTATCGTCAGACCCCACGATCTTCAAATAGTAAGCGCCGTCGGGCATCGAGTTGGTGTCCCACGAATAGAACTTCTGCTCGAGTTTGTCTTTCAGCAGCTTCCAATCCTTTTCGTTTTCGCCGCGATAAAAGACCGAATAGCTCAACTCATCTTCGTTGACGTCTTCGGCGCTCCATAGAACGGCTTGATAGCCCTTTTCGGCGAAGCCTTGAGGTGGCGGTTCGAATCGGGTTGATTCGGTGCCGCGCTGGGACGGGCCGGCTTGTGTACCTGGTGCAGCGGGCATGCGTAACTGCACGGGCGAGGATTGCGGCGGACCAGCTTGTTGACCGAAGCCGGCTACTCGCACTCCCGGCTTTTGCATGACAACGCTGCTAATTTGAGGCGCGACGTTCTTGGGCAAGTAAGCCATCTCAACCCAGGAGAGATCCGGCGGATTGCTGCCGCCGTGCAAGGTCGCCTTCCATTGCAGAAAGCGCGCCGGCGGGCATTCCACTTCCTGCCCCTTGGGATCCCGATAAGGCCCGGCCCATGGACTCCGCGCAAAGGAAGTCACCTGTTGGGATTCAGCCTTTGCCAATCGCGAAAAGACGCGGTCCCCTTCGAGTTGCATGATGGCGCCCTGATTGCCAGTGCCCAGCAATAGCTTGCCCTCATTGGAAAGGCCCATGGCGTAGACCGAATTCTCGCGGGACGCCCAAATTTCTTCAGGAGAACCGTCCGGTGCGATGCGGTATACGGCCGCCGATGAGAGCACAGGAAAAGGAACAAATGGCGTGGCCTGCTGCGGTGGTTGAAGGCCACTGGGCGCACCGACAGTAACCGTTATGGTTTGGCCATTCGGAGCATTCTCCTGCTCATTTTGCTGACCCGGAGGTCGAGGTGGCCCAGGAGTCTTATCGCCGATGGCGGCTACGTAGAGATTGCCGGTAGGATCCAGAGCCAAAGCCGTAATCTCTTTTCGAGCCGTTTCGTAGACCACATAAGCCGGACGGCTCCCTTCTTCGGAGCTGTCTTCGTTCTTAGCGGCAGTCTGCGTGGAAGTCTGGCCAGAGGCACGCTTCGTCGATGACGGCCGCGCGGCCGATCCCTTGCCGTTCTGCGAAGCAGAGGACTGGGCGCCTAAGGAAATGCGCAGGACGAGGCCGTTTGGTTCGGTGCCCGCGAGAAGATTCCCTTTGCCGTCAAGGACCAGAGTGCGGATGTGAGTCTCTTCGGCGTTATAGAAGAGCTGTGAATTGCCGCTGGGATCAACTGCGAAGATTTTCCCCGGGTCACCGGTGGCCACGAAGAGGGTACCGTCGGGGCCAAGCGCGAGGTCCCAAATGTACTTGGTTTTCGGATCAAAAAAGACAGACTTTTGTCCGGCAAGAGTGACTTTGTAGACTTTGCCATCGGGTGCAGTGGCCACGTACAGGTTGTCACCTTTATCAAAGACTAGCGCTTGCGCGGTCATCTCCTGGGATTCAAAAACGGTAGTGTAATTGCCGCTGTTATCGAACCTCACAATTTTGGCATTTGAGCCACCCGCAGCATAAAGATTGCCACGCGAATCGAGCCGCAGAGACCAGAGGTAGGCCAAGGAGGCGTCGGCAAAGGGCGCGAATTTCGGGGCGAGGACCAGCCTTCCGTCACTGCGTAGTGCGACGCCCTTGGCATCGCCCTTTTGGAACGCGTCGTAGTCTGACTGGCGCCAAAAGCGGGTATGTTCGGCGACCGCCGGCACAACACAGACGAGAAAGGCCAAAAAAAGAGGGAAAGTCTTCGGCAGGGCCAAGACGCGGCCGCATATGCTTCGCACGTGCGCAATGAAATCAGGCATAAAATCCTTTCAAACCGCAGCAGGGAAAGCCACTATGGTGTGACGCGCGGCCGCCGCGGACTCGATTTACTTAATCTCAAATTGGGAATTCGATTGAGCGAATCGGCGTCGCTGACCTGCACTCTCAACGTGCTGCCGCGGGCTGCTTGGGGCGGGATGGTAATGGCAACGTCCCGAATCATGGGCGTGCCGCGATAAGGCCGCAGGAGGACTTTGATGGTGACGGGATCGCCCGGTTGGGCTTCGCTCACTTCCGACCACGCATTGAGGATCGAAGCAACCCGCCGGTCCGGGATGGCCTCAACTCGCAGACTTACCTTATCGATCTTGGGCATCTCGTAAGGATTCGAGAAAATGCGGGTAAATGTCGTTTGCACGCTGGAGGCCACGAAGGTCCCGTCCGGGACAAACTGATCGGTGGGGGCGTACATATCTTCGAGCGAAACGGGAGAATGTCCGCTGATATCGATGTCACCGCTGAGCTTCATCGTACTGCCTTCACCATACGCGGTGTTTTGCGTCAGACCGTTGAAGGCGATGAGGCCCATCAGGAGCGGCGTCAGCTTCGGATTCGAGAACATCTCGGAGTGAAAGTGTTTTTCTCCGGCCGGTGTGACGACGGTGAGGTCAACGGGGATCATTTGTGGCGCGGGTCCAATGCGCCCCATTACAGCGGTCAGCCTGTCCTCGGTGAGCGTCCCAATGACGCCGCCGGCATTTACAATCTTGGTGGAATTGAAGTCAGAAGCGAGCGTAGTGAGAGTACGGCCCCGCGCCAAAGGCATATTGCTTGAGCCCAAACCGAAGAGCGGATGGCCGCAAGCATAAACGCGATCGTCCGTAACAGCAGTCACGGTGCAGGCGGCGCTCATAGAGATATCACCTTGCACCAGCACCATGCTCACCATGTCGCCCGGAACAACTTTGGCGTCATCGCTGGCGGGCGGCGCGGTTCCACCAGCGCTGGCCACCATTCCATAGGCCGCCCATTCTCCGGCATACTGACGCACTGTGGCCGGAGCAAAACCCGAGAACACGAGAGGCGCGGCGATAGGTTCGAGGTAGGCATCCCCGGAAGCTCCGGCAGCCCGGGCCCATTGTGTGGGGACCGGGTAATGCGGCAATTCACTGATCGAAGCCGATGAAGCAGCCCCTCCGATGGTGGCTGCGGGTTCAACATGATTGTCCGCTGTCGATCGTACGCTCAGAGCCTTGGGATTCGATGAATCGCCGGTGGGAATCGACAAGATATCCTCAATGGGAGTCACCCCGGCCAGGGGTTCTTTCACGAATACGCCAAACTTCAGTGAGAGCGCTCCCATGAGCTTTCCGTCTACATAGACGGGACTTCCGCTCATGCCGGCAACTACGCCGGTGTGTTCCGCCTTGTCCCCATGCAATTGGATTAGGATGATCGACTGCTTTGGCCCCATCAGGTTCGGCATTATGCCGATCACCTCAATATCGAAGGGCTCGATGTTGTCTCCAGCAAAGATGGTGTACGCGACCCCTCTCATTCCGGGTTTGACCTGGTCCAGCGGAAGAATGGGAGGCTGATCGCCGGCAGCGCGAACAGCCGGCGCTGCGAGAGAGCCCAGCATAAGAGCAACAACAAAAAAGACCAGATGCCGAAACAAGCCTTTAGAAGCCAACGATCTCAAGCATGAAGAAAGCATATTTTCACCAAAGCAGACCACGGGGTCTGACGGTCGAGGTTTTCTATCAGCAAGACACTTATCATACGCGCCAAGGCTGCGGGAATCAATGAGTCGCAGTCGAAGTCATTGGGCCCAAACCTTGGCCAGTGACGATTCGAACGGATAAACGTGGACCATCCAGCCGAAAATCACTGGATAAAAGCGCCCGCTGGCCTCCTGGCATTCCTCTTCGGTCGAGATAGAACCTATTAAGCCAAACCTTGTCCAATCGGCATGCGTGCCTTGACCGCGCTTTGGCATGCACAGATTTGTATGCTGATGCCAGCGAGCCACGCCGAGGGGTATGCGCTCGTCCAGTTCCTCGAGACTCGCACTTCTGGGCGCGGTGTACATGGCTCCAATCAGTTCGTACCCATCCCGAGTCTTTCTGTAGAGGAGCGATGTAGGCCGGGAGGGATCGAAAGTGAAGCCTTCCAAGTACCCGTTCCAGTAGTTCGTAAAGTGATACTGAGCCTGCGGGAGGTTGGGCGCGAAAATGTGGAAGCCATCGGCCAGGGCAACACGATAGTCCGTGTATCTTTCGATTGCACGGGCCAAAGTGGCGGCAATTTCATCGGCACGACTGCGATCCTCGGCACTCGCCGAGCGAACGGGTGTCATGCGCATATGAACGCTCTCCATGTGGTGGCTGTGAGTCATCGATTGCATCGCACCAGCTTGGGCATGACTACCAGTATCATCTTCCATATCCATGCCTGGCATAGTCCCGTCGTGCTGATGCTGATGGATGGGACTTTCGCCTCGATTGCTCTCTGAACGGGCTGGCCTGGTCTGCGGAGCATCCTTGAGGGTCGATTGCGCCTGCAATTGGCGGACGGCCGAGGTCGCGCCAAAGAGCAGTGAGGCCGAGACCAGAATCGTTAGTTCCCTACCGAAGGGGAGTTTCATAGCTCCTTTGTAATACGAACGCCGTTTTCTTGCGAGAAGTTTCCTCCAAGCTGCTTATTTGGAAGGCACTAGGGCGCCTTCGAGTTGCCGGCCGCTCACTTTCTTGCCGCCCACTTACTCTTGAAGACGGCGCTCGAGCCCTTAGAGAGTGTGTTCTGGCTGCGTGTTAGAATCGCCTCGTGGCCGATAAGACCGTCGATCCGGCTCGCTCGATCTCCGGAGTTGTTGAGCTTCCGGGAGATAAGTCCATCTCGCACCGTTATGCCATTCTGGCGGCGCTGGCACGAGGGCGAAGCGAAATCAGCCATTATTCCGAAGCGGCGGATTGCCAGAGCACGCTTGATTGTCTTGAGCGATTGGGCGTCGGCGTCGAGCGGACTGGTCGAAACGGCGACGCAGAGGTTGTGATTGCAGGAGCGGGCACCGACGGGCTCCGGGTCGCTCGACGTTCGCTGGATGCAGGGAATTCGGGCACGACGATGCGGCTCCTGACCGGGGTTCTGGCGGGCCAGCATTTCAATTCGATCCTGACCGGAGATTCATCGCTGAGACGGCGTCCCATGCGCCGGGTCATCGAGCCACTGGAGCGCATGGGAGCACGTATTCAGGCTCGTGAGGCCAATTTTGCACCGCTCGAAATCAGGGGTTCGGCTCTGCAGCCCATCCAATACACGCTGCCGGTTCCCAGCGCTCAAGTAAAATCCGCCGTCTTACTTGCGGGGCTCTTCGCGGAAGGGGATACATCGGTTGAAGAGCCTGTTCGCACCAGAGACCACACCGAAGTGGCTCTGCGGGAGTTCGGCGCCGATGTTCGCCAGGTCGGCAGCATAGTAAGCGTCTCCGGACGGCCACGCCTCGAGGCCCGGCGGGCTATGATCCCAGGCGATCTCTCTTCCGCGGTATTTTTTCTCGGAGCGGCGCTTATTCTTCCCGATTCCAGTATCGTCATTCACAACGTCGGCTTGAACCCGACTCGATCCGCGGTACTCGATGTGCTTAGCGGGTGGGGGGCGCCGTTAAGAATCGTGGCATTGCGAGGAGAATCGGGCGAATTGATGGGCGATGTTTCCATGCGTCACGCCGATCTATCTGGCGGCACCCTCTCGGGCGAACTGATCGCCCAATTGATTGATGAACTGCCCATGCTCGCCGCGCTCGGCCCTTACACTGAAAACGGGGTAGAGATCCGCGACGCCGCCGAGTTGAGAGTCAAAGAGAGCGACCGTATCGCGGTTCTCGCTGATAACTTGCGGCGCATGGGGGCGCAAGTAGAGGAGCACCCTGACGGACTGCGGATAAAAGGACGAGCCGGAGGGCGCTTGCGCGGCGCGGAGATCGATCCGCGGGGAGATCATCGCATGGCCATGGCCTTTGCCATCGCTGCCTTGGGAGCTCAAGGCGGCTCCATTATCCGTGATAGTGAGTGCGTGGGCATCTCACATCCGGGTTTCTTTGAGATTCTTGAAGGCACGGTCGTACGTTAGTCGCAGATTACGTACGAATGAAATTCCAGCTACCCATGTGCTTTCCGTCGAGCACCGACAGAAATTCCTGAGGCGCGGTTTCCTTGACACCTCATTGCGCTACGGTTAGTCTCGCCAACGGATGCGCGGCTTTCTTCGCAAACTTCTCCTGGCGGCATTAGCTTTAGGGGCGCTGGCCGCGCTTGCCTATCTTTCCCGCCGCAAGATTCACCTAGGCGACTTTACCTGGAGCCGCTTCATCCACGCAGTTGGCCAGGCCAACGTCCGGCTTTTGCTGCTATCAGTCATCGCCGTTTATGGCGCTTATGCGCTGCGCTCGCTCCGTTGGCAGCGGCTCTCGCGCTATTTAGGGTCGACCGGCTTTGGGGACGTTTACAAGGCTACCGTGATGGGCTTCGCCGCCATATTCATTCTGGGCCGCGCCGGCGAACCCGTTCGTCCCTTGTTGCTCGCACGCAAGAGCCATCAGCCCGTTCCTGGCATCTTCGGTGTTTGGGTCCTCGAGCGAATCATAGATTTCGGCGCCGCCGGGCTCCTGGCGGCGTTGAGCCTTCTCGTATTTGAGGAAAAGCTCGCGGATGCGGGATTGAACACGGATTGGGTGGAGAACGCCCACGCGGGTGGCTGGCTTTTGCTGGGCGCGCTGGCGGCCGGGGTAGTGCTGATGGTTTATTTCCGGCTGCATGGTGCGGGAGTGCTCGAACGGCGTCTCGATTACTGGCACCGTGCGGGAGGAGTGAAGGGTTGGCTGGCGAAGATCATCGCCGGTTTCAGCGAAGGATTGCAGGCGATTCGCGGGCCCTCGGATCTGTTGCTTGCGGTGGTTTACACGTGTGCGCATTGGGGATTGGTGGCGCTGATCTACTTTTGGATTGCGCGCGCGTTCGCCAGCGACTTCGTTCAATCGGACGTGACATTCCCCGGGGCGATGCTGCTATTGGCTGTGACGCTAGTGGGCTCCGTATTGCAATTGCCGGGCGTGGGAGGCGGCGCTCAGGTGGCCAGCATCATCGCGTTGACCACCATCTTTGAAGTAGAGCAGGAGCCCGCGGCGGCGATTGCCATCGTGCTGTGGCTGATCACCTTCGCCGCGGCAACATTGGTGGGCGTTCCGCTGCTGATCCACGAAGGATTGTCCATGGGCGAACTGCGCAATCTCGCGCGGGCGGAGAGAGCGGCCGAACAAACCGGGAAGCACGTTTCTTTGACCCGAGTGGCTAAGGGCGGTTCCCAAAGGGAATCGGGAGAGAGGGGGTAGCGCCGGTTGAAGTGTCCGTTCTGCTCGTTTAGCGACGACAAGGTGATCGATTCTCGCGAGGGCCGCACCGGTGATCTGATCCGCCGTCGCCGGGAATGCCTCAAATGCGGACGCCGTTTCACGACCTACGAACGAATTGACGAGATTCCCTATATGGTCATCAAGAAGGACGGCCGGCGGGAACGATTTGACCGGCAAAAGATCTTGCAGGGACTGCTGAAGTCCTGTGAAAAGCGCCCGGTGCCTACGACAAGACTCGAGTCGCTGGTCGACGAGGTCGAGCGATTCGTTCACGATGCACCGGAGCGGGAGCGTACGACCAGCGAGATTGGCGAGTTGCTCATGGCCCGTTTGAAGAAATTGGATAAAGTGGCATACGTGCGCTTTGCTTCTGTTTACCTCGACTTCAAAGACGTGCGGGAGTTTATGACCGAATTAAAGGGTTTGCTTCGAGAACGCTCACGAAAATAAGCCGCGGCGATTCGAGGCGTCTGGTGACTTCCAAACGCCAGCTGTGAAAGTTTTGATTTGCGTGAATCCGAGGCTCGCGTACAAGGCCACAGCCCGCTGGTTGGCGGCGGTGACCGTCAGCGAAAGTGCATTAAAACGCTGCGCTCGCAACGATTGAATGGTGGCCTGGATCAAGCGCCTCCCCAGTCCCTGCCGCTGATAACCCGGCATCACACAGATCTGCGTCGTGTGACCAACGCCGGGCGCGACTGCAGAAGTCAGCACGGCGCCGACCAGTTCGTGACTGTGCGGCGCGCGCAAAACAAAGGAAGCGTGCTCCTGGAATTGCCCGCAGCCCGGCAGCATGATGATGTTCTTCAGAAATTTCAGGGCCCCTTCTTCGCTGCGATATTGATCGTTGATCTCCCCGTCCATGTGGTCCGCGTAGGCCAGCTGAATCAGCCGCGCGCAAGGGGCGAAGTAGCGATCGTTCCACTCTTCGAGCCGCAGTCCCGAGAACTCATTTGAATTCGGCGAGCCCCCGTTTGCCGCGGAATTGGGCGGGAGGCGGTTCAGATCGAGCAGCATGAATTGGCGTGGATAGAGGTGGAAGCCCTCCCTCGCGAGCGCCGCGTCAAACTCACAGCCGAAAGGGACCAACTGAGCTTCGATGCGCCCTATATAAGGAAGCGCCCGGAGCGTCTCGAGCGTGCTGGTCAGAAGCTTGTTCGCCAGAGGCATCTGCGGGAAACGCGGCGAGACGTACAAGCCGCCCAGCAGTCCTTTGTGCTCCTCGATAACATAAAAGGCATAACCAGCGGCTTCACCGTCTTCCAGAGCAGCGCAACCCGCGAGTGACCTGGCCTCCACGAACTTTTTTATCAGGTCCAGTGAGGAACGATAATCCCAGCGTAACTCCTCTTTCCATCGCTGCGCTTCTTCGATCAGCAGCGGCTCGATTTGACGCGAGCTCAGTTGGCGTAAGTCCACAATGGTCATGAAACTCTCGAATTCCAGGGGTGTCCTCGATGCCGATTGCCATATGATAGCGCCGCCTGGGTCTCCCGTCGCTGAAAACTGTCTGGTGGGACACGTACCGCCTTATCGCGCAGTTTCTAGCAAGTTCACTGTGTTAACATGCGCCAGCCGGGCGTCTCAAGGCAGACATGGGTCTTCTTTCGGAATTCCGTTATCCAACGCGCTGGTACTCCAAATCAATCGCGGCACTTCTGGCTCTAAGTTTCTTTACTTTCGTGGCGGCGGCCATCATATCGGGTTTCTTGGTGTACAACGTTGTTACGCCGCGGAGCGGCAGCCAACCTATCGATTTGGCGAATTTTCCGGGCCATCCGGAGCAGATTTCCTATTCAGTTGAAAGCGCAGGAACGCGGGAAGGTTGGTTTTTCCCGGGCCTGAAGTCAGCGCCGACAATTCTCCTGTGTCCCGGCTACGGGGAGGGTCGCGAGGAATTATTGCCTTTGGCAACGGCTCTTCAAGAGCAGGGGTACAACGTGACTCTCGTGCAATTTACCGGCGACGGCCCCAAGAGGATTGAAACGACGCTCGGCTATCGCGAAGTTCAGGAGCTGCGCGCAGCCCTATCCGCCCTGGCGCAGCGCACGGATGTGGACAAGTCCCGATTCGGTTTGTGGGGTACGGACATGGGTAGTTATGCGGCCTTGTCTTTGGCGGAATCCGATCCTCGAGTTCGAGCGATTGCGATTGAATCGGTATACGATCGGCCGCAGGAGATGCTGCGCATCCTCGTGAACCGTTATGGCATTAGCTCGTTACCGCTCTTGCCTAACTTTGCGGAAAAGGCGTTCGAGTGGCTGAATCATGGCAATGTTGGAGTGCCTCCACTGGCGCAACGGCTGTCACGCCTATCGGGAGTGCCCAAGCTCTTCATAGAGGCGTCTGACAGTCCTGATCTGGCCAAGATCACTTCCCAGCTTTTCCTCGCGGCTCCGGAGCCGAAAGAGCAGGTTACGCTAGTGCGCGGAAATTATGCCGGGATGTTGGATGAGGAAAAACGCAACTACGAAAATCGCATTGCTTCTTTCTTCCTTTCGAATCTGCCGAGATAGCTCGCCGGAAGAATACCTTTGCAATGGCCATTCCAAAGAAGGCACTCGCGATTCGCGTTCAGCGCGGCAGGATTATTGTTCGATGCGCCGAGCTGCCCAGCTTTCGCTGCTGGCGCAAGAGCCGCTGCGTCGCGCATAATGGCGCCTCATGCGCGAGCGTCTCGAGTATGCTTCCGCTTGGATCATGCTCAAATTCCTGGGATGTTTACCTCGGACGATGGCTCGAGCCATCGGCGTGCTCGTTGCCAATTGTCTCTTCGCCATTCGGCCGCCGCTTCGAAGAGCCGCAGAATTCAATCTGCGGCTGGCTTTCCCCGAACTGCCGGAGACCGCACGCCGTGACATTTTGAAGGGCATGCTGCGCAACCTGGGCTGGATGGCGGCAGAATTCGCACGCTTGCCGCGCTACACGCGCGGCAACATTGAAAAAGCGATCATTCTCGATGGTTTCGAAAATTTCGCTGCAGCGGAACGGCGCGGCAAAGGGGTCCTGTTCTTGACCGGCCATATGGGTGCGTGGGAGCTCGAGCCATTCGCGCACGCGCTTTACAGCGGTCCGATTTATTTCCTGGTGCGGCCCATCGACAATCCCCGTGTCGACGCGCTCGTGAACCGTTACCGTTGCGCATCAGGGAACAGGCCGGTCAAGAAAAACGAGTCGGCACGCAGTATTCTTCGAATTCTTCACGAGGGAGGCGTCATCGGAGTTCTAGCGGACCAGAACACAGTTCCGCACGAAGCCGTTTTCGCAGACTTCTTCGGCATTCCCGCCGCCACGACCAGCGGAATCGCACGACTGGCGCGACGCACTGGAGCGGCGGTAGTTCCTGCTTATAACTACTGGGATCCGCGAATACGCAAGTACCGCTTGCGTTACGAGCCGGCGCTCGAGCTCACTGCCACCGAGGACGAGCAGAGCGATATCCATAACTATTCGACGCGTTTCAATGAGGTGATCGAGGACTATGTGCGGCGCTTTCCGGACCAATGGCTCTGGGTACATCGGCGCTGGAAGACCCGCCCTGCTCATGAATTGCCAATATATCCCGACGAACAGCGTGAGTATGCTAAACAGACGCGAGGCGACTAAATATCCCGGTTAAGGAGGTCGGTGGTGATCATGGCGAATCGAACAGCCGGAAATCTGGCGGAGTTTCTCGGGTGCCCCCTTCAAGGTGAGAGTGCCCTGATGTTGAAAGGGGTAGCCAGTCCTGAGGCGGCTCAAGCGGACGATATAGTTTTCCTCGATTCCCGCCGTCATCTGGAGCGCGTGGTTCGATCAAATGCGCGCTGCGTTATCACCTCACCTGACCTCGCTATGTCCGGCAAGACTCTAATCGTCGCCGCGCAGCCGAAGCTCGCCTTTGCACGTGCCGCGGCCTGGCTTGTTCCTGCCTTTCCAGTCGCCTCTGGAGTGCACCCAACGGCCGTTATAGCCGAATCCGCACATCTGGGTCGCGGCACCGCGGTAGGTCCTTTTGCAGTCATCGAGGAGGAAGTTGAAATTGGCGAGGAGACGCAGATAGGAGCTTTTTGCTTTCTCGGACGAGGAACTAGGCTTGGCCGGACTTGCCGGCTATATCCTCGCGTGACGCTTTACGCCGGCGTCAAGATGGGCAGCAACGTTATCGTCCATTCGGGAGCGGTTTTGGGTTGCGATGGGTTTGGCTACGTGACAGACCAAGGCAAACATTGGAAGTTTCCGCAGGCTGGCACTTTGGAGATCGCTGACGATGTGGAAATCGGCGCCAACACTACGATTGCTCGCGGTTCGCTGGGGATCACGCGATTGGCGCCCCAGGTAAAACTGGATAATCTCGTACACCTGGCACACAACGTCCAAGTTGGCGAGCGAACGCTGGTGGCGGCACAGACTGGAATTGCCGGAAGCTCCCTTATTGGGAGCGATGTGGTCATCGGAGGTCAGGTGGGCATCGCCGATCACTGCCAGTTAGAAGCGGGATGTATTGCCGGTGCTCAGGCAGGCATTCCGAGTGGGAAAATAATTCGTCGCGGACAGACCGTGTGGGGCACGCCGGCCCGCCCCATTCAACGGTTCAAAGAACAGTACGGATGGTTTACGCGTCTGCCGGAGTTGGCCGAGCGTGTGCGCAAGTTGGAGCAGCAAACACCGGAACGTTGATGTTTCTCTTTTCGATAACTCATTGTGGGCGATTCAGGCTATGTATCTTCATTGTTGACCGGCAACTCAATAGTGCCTGATAATGTGTTTTGTAGCGAGGGGTGGTCAGGTCAGGGGGACGGAAGGGATGGTCGCTTGCCATCCGTAACAAGTGCCCAACCGTATCCGAAAGATAATAAGCTCGACCATGGGTGTCAAAGCCGCTAAGTAGTTCTTGCTGCAGCCATTTGGTTGATGCGTGCATCTGAGGGGAAATGGCGTCCAGCACCAGATTCGGCGTTGAGGCTGTCACAGGCCAGCCGCAGATTACTGCGACTGGCGCTTTCACGAATGAACTGACTGAAGCTATCGGGCGGGGGGTGAAACATCTGCTTTCCCTGCAAGCCTCCGATGGTTACTGGCAGGGAGAGCTCGAGGCGGATACGACTCTTGAATCAGATTACATCTTCTATTTGCATATCCTCGATAAAGCCGATCCCCAGCGCATAAGCAAGCTCGCCAATTACATCCGCCAACGTCAATTGCCTGACGGTGGATGGAACATTTACTTCGGCGGTCCATCCGAGCTCAATGCTACGGTCAAAGCTTACTTTGCTCTGAAGCTTGCCGGAGACCGTCCCGATCAAGCGCACATGGAACGTGCTCGTGCGCGTGTGCTGCAGCTCGGCGGCCTGGAATCGACGAACTCTTACACGCGCTTTTATCTTGCTCTGGTTGGCGCGGTCGTTTGGGAAATGGTGCCCGCGATTCCTCCAGAGCTGATGCTGCTTCCATCGTGGTTTGCGATCAATATCTACGAAATGTCTTCGTGGACGCGCGGAATTGTTATCCCCCTGGCCATTCTTTATGCTCACAAGCCCGACTGGAAATTGCGCGAGCCCGTGCGCGTCGACGAACTCTTCCGCGACTCCAGGGTTCGGGCTGCTGCATTTGCCTGGGGCGATCATTTTTTTTCCTGGCGAAATTTCTTCCTGGCGCTTGATCGTGCTTTGAAACTTTACGAGCGCGTGCCTTGGAAGCCGCTGCGACAACGCGCGTTGCGGCAGGCACAACGCTGGCTGCTTGAGCATCTCGAGCGCAGCGATGGATTGGGGGCCATCTATCCCGCGATGATGAACGCCGTCTTTGCGCTGGTAGCGCTGGGGTATTCTCCCGACGATCCCTTGACCGCCAGGGAAATTGGCCAACTCGCTCGGTATGAAATCGAAGAGGGAGAAACCCTGCGCTTGCAGCCCTGTATCTCGCCGGTCTGGGACACGGCGATTGCCCTGGTCGCTTTGGAAGAGGCCGGGCTGGCGGCTGACCATCCTGCACTGATACGCGCTGCCGAATGGCTGCTCAAGAATCAGGTTCTCGGTTCGGGCGACTGGCAAATGAAGAATCGCAAGGGGCGGCCAGGCGGATGGGTTTTTGAGTTCCGCAACGACTTCTACCCGGACGTGGACGACACCGCCTTTGTAATGATGGCCCTGCAACGTGTCGACTATCCGGACCGGCAGCGCCTTGCCGCAGCGGCTCGTCGCGGCGTGGATTGGCTACTCTCCATGCAAAACCGCGATGGCGGCTGGGGCGCTTTTGATCACAATAACGATCGCGGGCTGCTCACAGAAATTCCGTTTGCGGATCACAAAGCCATGATTGATCCGTCGTCTGCAGACGTGACGGCACGGGTACTCGAATGTCTCGGAAGGAACGGCTGGTCCGCAACTCACCCGGTGGTGAAACGGGGGGTAACTTATCTAATAAGAGAGCAGTGCCCGGATGGCCCGTGGTACGGACGCTGGGGCGTGAACTACGTCTACGGCACGAGCGGTGTTTTGCGCGCGTTCGAAGCGATTGCCCAAAGTGCGCGAGATTATTGCCTGCGTGCCGTGGCATGGCTTCGCGCGGTGCAGAATGACGATGGTGGTTTTGGGGAATCGATCGCTTCTTATTACGATCCAAAATTGAAAGGCCGTGGCGCCAGTACACCATCGCAAACTGCCTGGGGGTTGATTGGCCTCTTGGCCGGAGCCGACCGGGACGATCCGGCGGTGACGCAGGCTGTGCGGCATCTGCTCGAACAGCAGAACGCCGATGGTTCCTGGAATGAACAGCAGTTTACGGGAACCGGCTTTCCCGGAGTCTTTTATTTGAAGTATCACCTTTATCGGAACTATTTCCCGTTGTATGCGCTCTCGCGATACCGCAACTTGCTGGAGGATGTGAAGGAGTTTCATGCTTTCGAGATTCGCCCGGAGAGAGAACATCTCCGCGGCGCCATGCGAGGGAATGGATGAGATACCCGTTGAAGATGACCGCGAATCTGGCGCGATACATTGCAAGCAAGCGTCTGCGCGGAACCGCGAAATTTCCCATGGTGCTGATGCTTGAGCCGCTGCACGCGTGCAATCTGACTTGCACGGGTTGCGGTCGCATCCGGGAGTACAAGTCGACGATCAACGAGTCACTGAGCGTTGAACAATGCCTCGCCGCGGTGGACGATTGCGGTGCGCCGGTCGTTTCGATTTGCGGCGGCGAACCAATGATTTACCCGGAAATCGGCCGGCTGAACAGCGAGATTCTGGCGCGGGGAAGACACATCATTCTTTGTACCAATGGAATGTTCATCCGCAAACGCCTGCATGAGTTCCGGCCAACGACGAGTTTTTTCTGGAACGTACATCTGAAGATGTGCGCGACAAGTTTCGCAAGGCGCTGGCGCTGCTGGACAAATATAACCTCATGGTTTCGCCGATCTATCTTGACTTCCTGCGCGGTGAGCGGGAACTGGACTGTACTGCCTGGGGCACGCCCACCTTCAACCCGCGCGGCTGGAAGGGACCGTGCTACCTGATTACCGATGATCACTACCGCTCGTACCGGGAACTGATTGAAAAGACGCCCTGGGAGAAGTACGGCCCGGGAAATGATCCGCGCTGCGCGGATTGCATGATGCACGTTGGCTTTGAACCGTCGCCCATCCTGGGCGCAAAGCGCCAACTCGGCGACACCTGGAAGATGCTGAAGTGGCAATTTTCCGGCCGTATGGGCGGGAATCGAAAAAATGCGAATGGCACGAGCGGCGACGGCCTCGGCCATGGAGACGGAGCGGCGATGCCTCCGCCGCAGGATCTGGTCTCTTCTGATGGAAGACTGCGGGTCCTATGACGACTTTAGTCACAGGCGCGAGTGGTTTTCTGGGTAACCACGTCGTGCGGCTGCTCGCGGAACGTGGAGAGCGGATCCGCGTGCTACTCCGGCCGACAAGCCCGACGAGACTGCTCGAAGGGTTGGCCGTCGAGCGCGTCTCGGGCGATCTGCGCGATCCGGCCTCGTTAGACAAGGCCGTGGCTGGTGTGCGCATCGTTTATCATTTGGCCGCCGATTACCGTTTGTGGGCGCGCGACCCGCGTGAGATTTATGAATCAAATGTCCAGGGCACGCGGAACTTACTCGAGGCCGCACGGCGTGCCAAGGTAGAAAAATTCGTTTATACGAGCACGGTGGGTACCGTGGCGGTTCCGCGCGACGGCGTGCTGCCTGATGAGAGTCTCGTTACTTCGCTTGATGAGATGGTCGGCGCGTATAAGCGTTCGAAGTGGCTCGCCGAGCAGGAGGCGTGGAAAGCGGCCGATGCAGGATTGCCGGTGGTTGTCGTGAACCCCACGACGCCGGTCGGACCGGGTGATGCCAAGCCGACGCCGACGGGTCGGATCATCATTGATTTTTTGAATGGTCGCATGCCTGCTTACGTGGACACGGGTTTGAATTTTGTGCCGGTCGAAGACGCCGCTGCGGGCCACCTTCTGGCCGCCGGGCGCGGGCGCATAGGCGAACGCTACATTCTTGGTGGCGAGAACCTGACACTGAAGCAGGCCCTGGAGATTCTTTCCCAAGTATCGGGACGCCCCACACCGCGCATACGGGTTCCGCATGTTTTGGCTCTGGCAGCGGGCTATGCGAACGCAGCTCTATCGCGACTGATCCGAAGCGAACCGCGGATTCCCCTCGAGGGCGTGAAGATGGCGCGGCACAGCATGTTCGTCAATACGCAAAGAGCCCGGGCTGAGCTGGGATTTTTGCCCAGTCCGGTCACCGCGGCGTTCGAACGGGCAGTACGCTGGTACGAATCGAACGGGTATGTGCGAATCGCGCGTCGCGCTCATATCGCGGCTGCACGAGCGGCCTGAAGAAACTTAAAGCCTGCCCGGGAAGTTGCAGTACGAGGATGAAGATCCTGGTAACGTTCGCGGTAGCAAGCGAATTCGCAGCCTGGCGCCGGCAGCATGATTTCCGGCAGGTCGCGCACGAACCATTCGCGCTGTATCTCTCGGAGATCGCCGGCAACACAGTCCGGGCGCTGCTGACCGGCATGGGCACGACCGCCGCGACAGAAGCGACGCGCTGGGCACTCGAGTCACCGGCTGATATCTGCATTTCGAGCGGGTTTGCGGGCGCGTTGAACGCGGAATTGGGCGTGGGCGCGGTTCTCGCAGGGCGCGTCGTGCTGCAGGCGGAACGGGAACTCGCTGTGGCGAGTGATCATCAGCTTCTTGCGGTCGCCCAAGATGCGGGAGCGCGACAGGTCGATCGATTTCTTACCTCGGAGCATCTGATTGCGGATGCCGCCCAGAAGATGGCGTTGGCCGGTGAAGCAGATGCTGTGGAGATGGAGAGCTTCGTGATCCTGGCGGAAGCGGCTCGCCATGGCGTGCGCGCCGCAGTGATTCGTTCCGTGAGTGACAGGGCCTCATGCTCCTTGCCTTATGATTTCGATCAAGCCCGCGATGCACGCGGGCAAATCAGGATGAGTGCTTTAGTGAGCCAAATGATCCGTCAGCCGCAGCACCTGCCCGCGCTGTTGCGCTTCGCCCGCGACTGCAGGTGCGCGGCCCGGGAACTGGCCGATTTTCTGGATCGTTATCTCCAGCTGCTCAGCGCCCGCCTCGACCTTTCGCAATCGGAGATGGTGGCTGCGACATGACCATCGCGCCCAATCTCATCGCAGACGCCGAACACCGCGCTACGCTACCCGAGAAGATGCGTGCGGGAGTGTATCGCGGCCCGGGGCGCGTGGCGACCGAGTATGTTCCTGTTCCAGCAATCGCCGAGGGCGAAGTCCTGATTCGGGTGGCCGCCTGCGGCATCTGCGGGACAGATCTGAAAAAAATACAGCATGGCTTCATTGCTCCTCCACAGATATTCGGACACGAGGTCGCCGGCACTATCGCCGCCGTTGGCCGCGGGGTTCGCCGTTGGAAGGAAGGTGACCGCGTCGTCAGTTTTCATCACGTGCCTTGCGGTGCTTGCTTCTATTGTGACCGGCGGCTTTTCTCACAATGCCTGGCTTACAAGACAGTGGGACTCACAGCAGGTTTCGAGCCCAATGGGGGAGGCTTTGCGGAATACGTGCGGGCAATGCCGTGTATCGTCGAGCGAGGAATGGTGGAAATTCCGCCGGGCATAAGCTTCGAAGAAGCAACATTCGTGGAGCCCGTGAACACCTGTCTGAAAGCAGTGGAGAAGGCGCACGTGGAGGCCGGTGAGGCTGTAGTGGTTATCGGCCAGGGACCCATCGGCCTGCTGCTGATGTTGCTCGCACGGCGGGCCGGCGCTCGTGTGTTTACCACCGACCCGATGCCGGAGCGGCGGGCCGCCAGCGAGCGCTTGGGTGCGGAGGCAACATTTGATCCTCTGGCTTGTTCGCTTGCGGAGGAAGTCCGGAAACGTACGGCCGGCCGTGGAGCAGACGCGGTGCTGGTCGCGGTTCCCTTGCCGTCAGCGGTGTCCGAGGCGCTCGCCGCCGCGCGGCCTGGCGGCCGTGTGCTTCTCTTTGCCCAGAATGATCCGCACATGAAGGTCGAATTTCCCGCCGCCGATATAGGAGTGGCGGAGAAGGAGATCCTCGGGAGTTACAGCGCCGCTGTGGATCGCCAGGAGGAATCGGCGAACCTGGTCTTTTCGCGGGTGCTGCCCGTATCAGCGCTCATCACACATCGTTTTTCTCTAGAGGAATTCGGCGCGGCATTGTCGCTTGCTGCACGGCCGAACAACTCTTTAAAAATTCTGGTCATTCCTTGATATGGCCTTCACGGGTTTACTGGCCTTAATCACATCTGCTGAGCGGAATTCGAATTGATGGAAACTCTGACACAGCCGTTGACGGAAACCAAAGCAAGCGGGCATATGACCGCCGCCGTGCTCTACGGCAGCGAAGATCTGAAAATCGAGAAGATCGATATCCCGGCTCTGTCGCCCGACGAAGCGCTGGTGCGGGTGAAGGTCGCGCTCACATGCGGCACCGATCTCAAGGTCTGGAAACGCGGTTATCATGCGCGGATGATCACGCCGCCGGCGGTCTTCGGGCACGAACTCGCCGGGGTCGTCGAGCAGGTTGGCCCGGAGATTGCCGAGAATTTGGCTGTAGGCACACGTGTGGTGCCGGCAAACTCTGCCCCTTGCGGAGCATGTTTTTTTTGCCGCAATGAACGCAGCAATCTTTGCGAGGATTTGCTCTTCAATAACGGCGCCTACGCTGAATACATCCGCATCCCCGGCCGCATTGTGCGGAAGAATATGCTGGAGATTCCGTCAAACGTATCCTTCATGGATGCCGCAATGGCGGAGCCGCTCGCGTGCGTCCTGCGGGGGATTCACGAAACCGGGGTGCAGCCCGGCGAGACCACGGTGTTGATTGGTTGCGGGCCGATCGGTTTGAAATTTATCCGTATGCTTTCGTGCCGTAGCGTAAACGTCATTGCACTGGGCAAGCGGCCTGGGCAGGTGAAGGCGGCCGAGCGCATGGGAGCGCGGGCTGCCTTTGATGTCAGCACCCTTTCTGATCCCATCAGCGCGGTGCGCCGTCTCACAGAAGGCAGCCGGGGCGCTGATTCGGTCATTGAGGCGGTAGGCTCGCCGCGTACCTGGGACTGGGCCATACGGATGGTCCGTTGCGGCGGGACAGTGAATCTCTTCGGGGGCTGCCCGCAGGGCACCCGGGTCGAGCTCGATCCTACGGCACTGCACTATTCTGAGATCACCATCAAGTCTACATTTCATCACACCCCACGTTTTATTCGGGAGGCGATGGAGGCCATCGCCCGCGGCGAAATTCGCGCCCGGGATTTCGTCAATGCGGAAATGCCGTTGTGCGAACTTCCTTCGATGTTCCGACACATGAAGCATCGAAATGGCGAAATGAAAGTCGCGGTGATCCCCTAGGCGGGCACGCACGCCGCTGCGCATTCATCGAGTCCATGCGCTCACCTGAAATCGAGATTGCTGCGTCGTTGCCGCCGCCAGGCTGCCCCGTGGCGGAGGCGGAGCATTACACGCGTTGGCTGGCGACGCACCATTACGAAAATTTTCATGTCGTATCCTGGATGTTGCCGAGGGACCTGCGTCGGCATTTCTATAATGTTTACGCCTATTGCCGCTGGGCGGACGATCTTGGGGACGAAGTGGGAGACGCGGCGCATGCATTGGAACTGCTCGACTGGTGGGGGAACGAGTTAACGCTTTGCTATGAAGGCCAGCCCTGCCATCCCGTTTTCGTGGCGCTCGCGCAAACAATTCGTGAGTTCGATATTCCTGCGCAACCCTTCCGCGATTTGCTGACCGCCTTCCGGCAGGACCAGACCGTACATCACTACGACACCTGGGAGGGCCTGCTCAGCTACTGCCGTTATTCGGCAAACCCGGTCGGCAGGTTGGTGCTTTATTTATGCGGTTACCGCGACGCAGAACGGCAGCGGCTCTCCGATGCCACGTGCACGGCCTTGCAGCTCGCCAATTTTTGGCAGGATGTCTCACGAGACTTGGAGAAAGGGCGGATCTATATTCCGGTTGACGCCCTACAACGTCACGGACTGGAAGTGAAAGACATCGAAGGTCGCGTTTTTGACCAGCACTACGCGGCGCTGATGCGCGAGTTAATTGCGCGCACGCGGGAACTTTTTGCCCAAGGATGGCCACTGGCTGCCAGTGTGGACTGGCGTTTGAGCGTGGACATCGAGCTCTTCAGCCGAGGTGGTATGGCGGTTCTGGACGCCATCGAGTCGATGGGCTACAACACCTTGGTGAAACGACCCGCCATCAGTGGACCCCAACGCCTGGTCCTCCTTGGCCGTACGCTGGCGAGCCGCATTCTTCCGGAACGGGGTGCGCGCAAAAGTTTAGAGACTGTGATGAGCGACACCGGCGCAGCCAGCACTGGGGTGCGCGAAAAGAATAGCCGCGCGATAGACCGCTCTTACGAGCGTTGTCGAAGCGTGGCGCGAAACGCTGCCAGCAATTTTTACTATGCGTTCTATATGCTGCCGCGTCCGAAGCGCGATGCTCTTTGCGCCATCTACGCCTTTATGCGCCTCGTCGATGATATTTCTGATTCGCCAGGGGGTTCGGCCACTCAACCGAGTGAATATGCTCTCAAACGAGCGGGGCTGAGCCGCTGGCGCGTGCTGCTGGACGAATGCGTGGCAGGCAATACGAGTGGGCACGCAATCCTTCCGGCCTTCGCCGACGCAATCAAACGTTATCGGATTCCTTCCCGGTATTTCCATGATTTGATTTCCGGCGCGGAAATGGATCTGCTGGAAACGCGTTACGCGACCTTTGGGGCTCTGCAGGAATACTGCTATCGTGTGGCGGGCACCGTGGGGCTCACTTGCTTGCA
Organism: Acidobacteriota bacterium; assembly: GCA_003224175.1. Classification (GTDB taxonomy): domain Bacteria; phylum Acidobacteriota; class Terriglobia; order Acidiferrales; family UBA7541; genus Palsa-189. The sequence continues at coordinate 8,661 of QHYQ01000243.1, read as the reverse complement.
CGTTTTTGGCTTTCAAGACCCCCACGCGACGGAACTGGCAGAGCATCTTGGGATCGCTTTCCAGCTTACTAATATTCTGCGCGACGTCCGCCCCGACCTTGCGCTTGGCCGCGTGTATATCCCTGCGGAGGATTTCGCGCGTTTCGGATGCGGCATGGCAGAGCTGGAGCGCGGAGTAGTAACTCCGTCGGTCCGGGAATTGCTTCGATTTGAAGCGGAACGAGCGTGGCGATTTTATCGCGAAGGAACTCGGCTCATTGGCAAGGTCGATGCGGACAGCAAGGCGGCTCTGTGGGCGCTTGTGCGCATCTACAGCAGTTTGCTTGCCCGTATTGAGGAGCGCGATTTTGATGTGTTTTCCGCGCGAGTGCGGCTAAGCGCTCCGGAGAAGGCGGGCATCCTCTTGCGTGCTCGGGTGGGCTGGTGGTCGGAGGCGGATGTCCTCGAAGAGCGCGATCGTGATCGGCGCCGGCCTGGCGGGACTGTCCTCGGGCGTCGCGCTAGCTGAAGCCGGATTCCGGGTCAAATTGCTCGAGCAGCGTCCCTTTTTGGGGGGCCGAGCGTCCTCCTACAGCCTGCCGGATGGCGAAGAGATCGATAATTGCCAGCATGTAACGCTGGGTTGCTGCACGAATCTGGACGATTTCTATCAGCGCGTGGGCGCGCTAGGAAAGATCGCCCGTTATCGACGTCTCATTTTCATAGACTCTAGGGGCCATCGTGCCGTCGTGGATGCTTCGCCTTTGCCCGCACCGTTTCACCTCGCGCCTTCCCTGGCCTTTTATCCCTCACTCAGTTGGCCAGAACGGCGCCGGATTGGCGAAGCAATGCTGTCGATTGCACGGCGTGGCGGGCGCAACAATGACGGTGACGCTGTCGGATGCAGCATGCTGGATTGGCTGCGCACGCACCGGCAAAGCGAGGAAGCCATCTCGAGGTTCTGGTCCACTGTGCTGGTCAGCGCGTTGAACGAGGAGCTAGTACGCATGGAAGCGCGTTATGGCCTGGACGTTTTCTGGAAGGCATTTCTTTCTGCCCGCTCAGGATACATCGTGGGTATTCCGCGTGTTCCTTTGGGGGAGCTTTATGAAGGCTGTCGCGCGGCAATCGAGCAGCGGGATGGGGAAGTGATATGCCGGGCGGCAGTGCGTGGTTTGAATGAGGAGGATTGCAGAATCTCAGGTGTGGCGATGGATGGCGGTCGGCAATACAGCGCGGATTTCTACCTTCTCGCTGTGCCGCATGAGGCTGCGCTCAAGCTCTTGCCTGAGCGCATTGTGGCAAGTGAACCGCAGTTCCGCCAGATTCGAAACCTGCAAGTATCGCCGATCACCAGCGTGCATTTCTGGTTCGACCGAGACGTCATGGCGGAGCCATTCGTGACGGTGCTTGACCGTACCACCCAATGGATCTTCAATAAATCGCGCTTGAGTGAAGGCCGGGGCGAAGGGCGATACCTGCAATCGGTGATCAGCGCCTCGTATGGGCTCATGCAGCGCTCGCGCCAGGAGATCATTAATCTGTGCCTCGGCGAATTACAGCAGGTTCTGCCCGAGACACGAAAGGCGCGGCTCGTCAAGGCCACGGTGGTGAAAGAAACTGCCGCAACGTTTTCACCGCAACCCGGCTCGGATCGCTGGCGGCCCTCACAGCGCACTCCGCTGCCTAATTTGTTTTTGGCTGGAGACTGGACAGCAACTGGATGGCCCGCCACGATGGAGGGCGCCGTCCGCAGCGGATATTTGGCCGCGGAAGCCATCCTTTCCGCCTGCGGTGAACCGAAATGCCTGCTGAAGCCCGAGTTGCCGGCCGAGGGTTTGGCACTCTATTGGGTTCGGAACAAAAGGCCTGATCCCTCAAATTGAACCCACAAGTTGAAAGTTCCAGAGGAGAGGCGGATGCCACGCAGAGAAGCTCAGCGGGTTCAGGTATGGTAGGCACGCCTTCGAGCCTCGCTGTCCATCCGCTCGATCCCGACAGGATTGGGTAATCCCGTGATCCGAGGGAAAATGCGCCCTTGTCCAGGCCATCTCGCGGTTTACAGTTCGACGGATGCGAGCCGGCACTGGCGCAAGCAACGAACGAGGGCTGCCCTCCCGTGACGGCTGCGTGTTGGTTCTCCCGGAGGCGTTTTCGACGACACGAAGGCGATCCAGCCGGGCTTTATTTCGGAACTGAAACCGTACAGCTCTTCTACTCATCTAATGAGGGTAGCCAGTGGCGATTGCTCCCGAACTTCCTGCCGCCTTTCTTTCGATTGAGACGGCAACCGTTTGAGACTGTAGCGGAATTTTCTCCACGTAAGGGTCGCAAGTTACGCAGGACTTCTTGAGCAACGTGTGTCGGGTTTCCCTGTTGCTGGCTGGTATTGCGGGTTATCATCAAAACATCCCCAAGGAGGTATCTTTTGGAGCGGAAGTATAGCCAAAGGGGCTACATGGAGTCCGATGCCCCGAAAAAGAAAGAGAAGCGTCCACCGGAACATCGCGCGCGGCAGGAGCAAATCGGGCCGCGGACTCCGCGAATGGTGGGGACAATCACGCGTGCGCGTTGCTCAAATTGCGGCGCCGTTCTGCAAACCGGGTTTGACCCCAAAGGGACTTGCCCGCGCTGTGGTTTCGAGCTTCATTGCTGCAAGCAGTGCGCATACTTTGACACTGCGGCGCAGTTTGAGTGCACGCGGCCGATACCCGAGCGCATTGCCAAAAAAGACGCTCGAAACGACTGTACCTTTTACGCGTTCCGCACGACCATCGAGAAGGATACGGCCCCTACTGCGGCGACCGTTTCGCCGGCGTCCCGGACCGGAGGGTTTGCCTCGATCCGGCCAAACGACGCTCGCAAGGCGTTTGACGACCTGTTCAAGAAATAGCTCGTCATCCTGGGTTGCACTGCCCGCCAAACTGGCACTGCTGGCTATTCTTTTTCTGGGCTTGCAGAACTGAGAACGCTATCCCGGCAGCGGCGCGCACCGGTCCGTGGAGTAATCGCTGGTTCACGTATCTGGTTGTGAGTGCTGCTACTGTGCACTCGCCGAACGCGACGCGTTTAACCTTGCAGCTCTGTCGACCTGCATTGAATTGGGGGTTGAAATCAAATGCCGGAGTGTTATTCTGAGTTTAGCCTTGCGTCTCAGATCTGATCTGCGATCGCATCCCCTTTTATTCCTTCTATGCAGGTGCCCGCATGAAAATCAGCATCAGCTATCGGCATATCGAATCACCGCGAGCGGTCGAATCGGCATTGAATCGGCACGTTTCGAAGATCGGAAAACTGTTGAAATCCTATCAACCGGACCTCATCCAGCTCCACGGCGGATTTGAGAAGCAGCCCCACCGGCCCGAGTACATTTTTTCCGCGAACCTCTCTTTGCCCACCGGCACCTTACACGCCAACGGGGAGGGTCCGGATGCCGCCACAAGCGCACGAAAAGCTTTTGTCGAGCTCGAGGGGCAGATCAAAAAGCACCAGGCTCGCCTCCGTAAGGACTACGAATGGAAACGCAAGCGCGGGAAGGCCGAGCAAGCCCTCGCTTAAGAGCTACCTCTTCACAAATCTTTTCCGGAACCTATTTGTCGAGGGTGGAGAGATCGAAAGCGTCATGTTCCGCGGTGGAGACGTGCACGCCGGTCCCCGAGGATTGCACATCGCCGCCGACCACGTAGAAACGATTGCCGATGATGCCGCCTGCCAACCCGTGCCGCGACACAGGCAACGACGGTATCGATGTCCAGGCGTTGCGCGCCGGATCATAGGCCTCCACCGCGCGGAATGTGGCCATCATCTGCGGGTCTTGAAATTCCCCTCCTGCAACAAAAATGCGGCCGTTGTACGCGCCTGCCGCCAGCGCGCTTCGTGCGGTAGGCATACGGGCGCGCGGCGGTCCCCAGCTATTCGTTGCCGGATCATATTCCTCGACCACAGAAACATCCGTAGAGAGTCCGATAAACGCGGCTCCCACGCGCCCGCCGATCACGTAGATCTTCCCATTAACCACGCCAATCGCGGCATGATTCCGGGGAGTTGGCATCGGCGCGCGTTCGCGCAATGTGTTCGTGGCCGGGTCGTATTCTTCCACCGTTCCCAGGCAGACCTGCGGGTGCGTCTGATCGATGGAAACTTGATTCGAGCCGGGAGGCGTGCTGGCGCCACCGATCACATAGATTTTGTCGTTCACTACCGCCGCCAAAGGCGAGCCGCGCTTGGTGGGAAGCGGCGCCAGGGCCTTCCAGGTGTCGTTCGCCGGATCATATTCCCAGGAATTATTGATGGGCACCCACGCTGCCGGACCACTCTGGGGCGCAACGAATCCGCCAAATGCGTAGATTTTGCCGTGATATTCGGTCAGGGCGACGTGATGAGCCGGCAAGGCCATCGGCTTTTTCTTCGTCCAACGGTCGCTGGCGGGGTCGTATTCGTAGACCAATCCAATAGGCGTCCATATGGGAGCTGAAACCAGTCCCGCAAATACGTAGAGCTTACCGTTCGCTGCGACGCCAAGTATTTCCTCGTTCGGCTCCGGAAATGGCGCCAACTGCACCCATTTACCCTGTGCGAACACGGCGGGTGCCGTCGCCACCAGGAGCAGAGCCAACCTGATTACGCGCAGTCGTCGGGAACCCCAATTCATCGCAAGACGCATCGTCTCAGTCTCCTTCCTCTCGCTGATTTCCCGAGCATTGCGAGTCTATGAACGGAATACCTAGATATGGCTCCGCCAATATACACAATATGCCCGCTTGTCGGAATATCTCTCCTGTGGCGTGGCAATCCGATCACGCGATTGTGCTGGCGACGCCCACACGCGAGCCACTCCGCCACGGATCAGCATAAGCCCGATTCCGGGATTTTCGCTATGTTAAGATAACGCTAAACGCTGAGGACGAATCAAGCGGCCCATCGGAGGCCCCATGAAAGAAGTTAGTGTCGGAATTATCGGAACCGGCTGGTGCGGCGGCATACGTGCCGAAGCCTGTGCCGCGAGTCCCTTTGTGCGCGAATTACACATCGCAGAGATCCGAGAGGACCGGCTGAAAGAAGTGGCCGCGAAGACCAAAGCAATGACTGCCACGGCGGATTATCACCGCTTGCTCGAAAATCCAGCCATCGACGCCATCATGATTTCCGCCACACCGGAGACCACTCATTATCCGATGGCCAAGGAGAGCCTCCGGGCTGGCAAGCATGTGCTTCTCGAGAAGCCCATTGCCCTCGAGCTTTCCGAAGCCGACGACTTGATCGCCTTGGCGCGCTCCAAACGCCTGCTGTTTACGATTGGGTATTCGCAGCGCTTCAATCCTAAGTTTGCCTACGTGAAGCGCTCGATCGACGACGGCACAATCGGCCAACCCGTCAGCGCGCTGGTGAGCCGGCACATCACCCGCAATCTCGGGAAGAAAATTGGCGGCCGCATCAAGCTCTCGCCTGCAGCGATGGAAGCGACGCACGACATCGATTTCGTTCTCTGGTGCTTTGCGCCTCGCAAACCAATCCGCGTTTATGCACAGGAAGTGAGCAAAATCATGCAGACGACCCACAATGTTCCCGATTGCGCCTGGATCATGGTGACGCTGGATGACGGTTGCGTATTCACCATCGGCGCAGGATGGGTTCTCCCGCCGGCTTATCCCAATTTTGCATCCACGTGGATCGAGATGGTTGGTACCGAGGGTGCAATAATGGTGGACGACACGCATCGTGACGTCACTCTCAATACTATGAAGCGAAGCATCGAATTCCCGATCTCGACGATGCCTGGAGAAAAAGTGGGTCACGTCTATGCAGGCCCGATGGAGGCGGAGACGATTCACTTTCTGGAATGTGTCGCCACCGGAAAGCAGCCACTGGTGACTCCCGAACACGCGAGAATGGTGATGCAGGTGTATCAGGCGGCCGATCAATCTGCGGAGGAAGGTCGGCCCGTGGACGTCGTCGTCGAAGGAGTTCCCGCAGCCGTCGCGCGCTGAGCCGCGCACCGATCTTCATCCGTCGTAGCACGGAGCCAATTTGGGTGCGGATAGCACGCCCGTGACCGAGTACGCCGGTGTAGCCGCCGCGGCTACCAAAGCCACAAAAACACGCTGGGTGGTCCTGTTTCTAATCAGCCTGATGTACTTGATCTGTTACATGGACCGCAGCAATATCTCGGTTGCGCAGCCGGAAATCGCCAACCAGTTTGGTCTCAGCAAAAGCGCTATGGGCCTCGTCCTCGCCGCCTTTACGTGGGCCTATGCGCTCGGACAGGTTCCCTCTGGCTGGTTTGGTGACCGCTTTGGCCCCAAGCGCGTGCTCACGGTCATCATGACGCTGTGGTCCGCCACCGCCGTGATGACCGGCGCGGCCCGCGGCTTCGGTTCTCTCTTCGGCGCGCGCTTTCTTCTGGGACTGAGCGAAGCCGGGGCATTTCCGGTCGCCAGCCGCGGCATGCAGCTCTGGTTTCCGCGCGTCGAACGCGGCCGTATCCAGGGCACGACGCATTTCTTCAGCCGCTTCGCCGTTGCGATCACTCCATTCATTGCGGGCAGCATTCTGCTCGCCTTCGGTTGGCGCGCGATTTTTTACATCTTCGGCTCGCTGGGCATTGTGTGGGCGATTGCTTTCACCCTTTTCTACCGCAATGTTCCCGAGGATCACAGAGGCGTCAATCGCGCCGAATTGGCCCGCATCCGAGGCGTCAACCAGGACGGAACCATAAAACCTCCTGCCATCGCGCAGCTCGCCACTCCCTGGAAACAAATCCTCCTCTCGCCCAACATGTGGTTCATCTCTCTCGGCTATTTCTGCTTCTTCTTTGGAACGAACTTCTACCTCACCTGGTATCCGACCTATCTGCGAGAGCATCTCCACATGTCCATTCGTTCCCTGGGCATTTGGGGATCGGTTCCTCTTTTTGCGGGGATGGCCGGAGACGTAATTGGCGGCTCGCTCTCCGATGTCATCTTCAAAAACACGGGCAACGCCAAATTGGCGCGCCGCGTCGTGGCTGCTCCCGGCTTTATTCTGGCAAGCGCGTTCGTAATTCCCGCCGCGCTGACCCCGAACACATTCCGCTCGATTCTTTGTCTGGCCGCCTCTTTCTTCTTTCTCGAATGGGTAATCGGCCCGGCCTGGGCCGTCCCCATGGACGTAGGCGGCCAGTTTAGCGGCACGGTCACGGGCGTGATGAACATGGTCGGTGCCCTTGGCGGAGCGTCCACCGCCGTTGTGTATGGAAGTCTGTTCAACCGCGGCTTGTGGGTCGCGCCATTCCTGGTGAGTGCAGGAGTGATGCTCCTGGGCGCCCTGATCTGGATCTTCTTGATTAATCCCGAAAGGTCCGTCGTTGACGGCGGAATCGTGAAGACCGAACGGGCTTCCGCGGTCTGAGGAATCCCTCACGTAGCGCCGGCCCTCAGCGTATACTCTCTCTGCTTCAGAGTTGGTTTGGCAACTCGCGTTTTTAGGGGGCTGCCGCTAAAGCGGTGACATCCGCCCTTGAAATCAGAGCGGCTTCAGCCACTTAAAGGAACGATTCTGCAATTGCTACGCAGCCTCTGTAGCCCGACTCTAAATTAAAGGACTCAATAGCCTTGTTCCGAATTACCACGCTCGTGCTCTTGCTTCTCGGGGGCCGTGCCCTCATTTGAGTTCTCGTTTACAAATGACTTGTCGCAGACGCCGCAACCCTCGGCCGCCAATCAGCAGTCCGCTCTCATCGAGGATCTCGTATACGCAAACCGCATTCTTTACGATCAAGGCGTGCTGGATGGCTTCGGCCACGTAAGCGCCCGCGACGAGAAAAACCCGACGCATTTTTTGTTATCTCGCAGCATGGCCCCAGGCCTGGTGACCACAAAAGACATTCTCGCGTACGACCTTGAGGGCACTCCAATCGATAGCAGCGGGCGCGCGGTTTACCTGGAACGCTTCATTCACGCTGCGATTTATCGGGCGCGTCCAGACGTTAAAGCTGTCGTGCATAGTCATTCCCCTTCTCTGATTGCCTTTAGCGTCACGGGCACCAGCTTGCGACCGGTCTATCACTTGAGTTCGTTTCTCGGCTCCGGCGCGCCGATTTTCGATATTCGCGATGCTTCTGGAATGACAGACATGCTGATTCGTAATAATCAGCTCGGCGATGCATTGGCCAAAGTGCTTGGGGATAAGCCTGTGGCGCTGATGCGCGGACACGGCGCTGTTGTCGTGGGCAACGCCGTTCAGCAAGCCGTCTATCGCGTGGTGTATACGGACGTAAATGCGCGCTTGCAGTCCGAGGCGGCGCGCCTCGGCTCGATTACTTTCCTCTCTCCTGAAGAAGCCGCCAAATCTGCCGCGACCCTGGATGCGCAGGTTCCCCGCGCCTGGGAACTCTGGAAATCCCGGATTGGCAAGATCGAGTAGCGCAGAGATCGCGTCCAATCCAAGAGGCAAGCCGCTAATAATTTTTGGCCTCGGGGGTCGACGTGGTGCAAGTGGCCTCTCCCCGGCGTGTCTCTTTCGTATAAAATGTTGTGAACCGAAGGGGCGTAGCTCAGTGGCAGAGCAGCGGCCTTTTAAGCCGTTGGTCGTGGGTTCGACCCCCACCGCCCCTACCAAAACCCAATAAAAACGGCCCTTCTACGCTATTGAATCAGCAATTCGAGGCCGAGTCAGCAATTGAAGGCGATTTTTTCGCCTATTATT
>QHYQ01000424.1 GCA_003224175.1 Acidobacteriota bacterium | reverse complement strand
CGGCGAAAAGGTTCACTGTGGCGGCCCCGATTCCTCGCGACCCGCCGGTCACCAGCGCAGCTTTCCCCGCCAGTGAGATCATCTCGAGGTCTTAGGCCCTCGCGCGCGGCGCCGTGCCCGCTGGGGGCGGGCCTTCGGTTTTCCCGCCGCGCCTTGTGCCTCCCTCACCAACTCTCGAAAGAGCGCCGCTGCGAAAGGGTCGTCTGGCATCCGCTCGGGATGCCACTGCACGCCGAACGCCCACCCAGGCCCGGCTGTCCACTCCAGCGCTTCGATGACGCCGTCGGGCGCGCGAGCGGCTACGCGCAAGCCGCGCCCCGGCTTGCGCACGGATTGATGATGCGAGCTGTTTACGCGCGCGTTCGAGCCCGCCGCCAGCTTAGCGAGCCGGCCACTTTCGATTCGAATACGATGAAGTGATTCGGTACGCCCGGCGCCGCCATCGTGGTCCATTGCGTTTGGTAATTCGCTCGGGATGTCCTGCACGAGTGTGCCGTGCAGATGGACATTCAGAAGTTGCGCGCCGTAGCAGATGGCTAACACCGGCTTGCCGCTGGCAAGAGCGTGATCCAGCAGCCCGTCATCGGTATGCTCACGCCGTTTATCGGGGTGCGCGTTTTGCGAGTGACCTAGGCTGCCAAAGCGCCGCGCCTCCACGTCGGCGGGGCTGCCCGGCAGGACGAATCCGTCGAGGGACTCGGCCATTCCTTTCAGCGCCGCGGGCGTGAGCGAAAGAGAAATCTCCACAGGCTCGCCGCCCGCTTCGCGTATGGCGCGCAAATATCTCTCGTAAGCGCTGCGGCGGCGCTGCAGTTCCTCGACGGCGGTCCGCCAGGGTACCCCGATCCGCGGCCTATGATTGTTTTGCGCTGGCACGGCAGCGTATCCTAGCATCCGCCGGAACCACCGGCAAACTCGGTCACCGTCTTAAACGCGTCAGGAGGCGGTCGTCTTTCGCGCCGCTCCCGCGCATTCCACGCCCGATTGCGCGTCCCAGTGACGCCGCAGATCTCCCACCAGATAAAGCGATCCCGTCGCGAAGATCACGTCGTCCGCTTCGGCGGTTTCGAGCGCCCGTTCGATTGCCGCTCCGGGCTCGCGGATCACCTCCAGTACGCACGCGAGGTGCGAGGTCATCTCCGCCAGCGCTTCCGCCGAAAGCGAACGCGGCTGCGGCGATTGGGTCAAAATCACGGTTGAGGCCCGCGGAAAAAGCAGTCCGGCAACTTCATCAATGGCTTTATCGCGCATCGCACCGTAGATGAGGTGAATGCGGCGGCCGGCCAGGTGGTCGTGCCAGAAGGCCAGCACCTCGCGCGCCCCGGCCGGATTGTGCGAGCCGTCGAGATAAACGGCTGGCTTTTCTTGCAACAGCTCCAGACGTCCGGGCCAGCGCACCGACTCGATCCCGCGCACGATCGCACCGTCGCTGATGGCAAAGCCGCGCAAGGCCAACAATCGGGCAGCGACCACGGCCGTAACCGCGTTGCGCACTTGAAAACGCCCGGCCAACGGCAAGCGGATTTCCATTTCTTCCGTGGAGCCGGCTCCGAGTTCATCAGATAGGACCACCCGAAAGCGGTATCGCCCGCCTTCCGCACGTACGTCTAGCACTCGGCAGGCCTCATCGATCTCCACCAGATGCGCCCCTTGCTCGGCGGCCCGGCGCCGAATTACTTCTTTCGCGGGCGGATTTTCCGCCGCGCTCACCACCCACACCCGGGGCTTGATAATGCCCGCTTTTTCCGCGGCAATCTCTTCGATGGAGTGCCCCAGAAAAGTTTCGTGATCGAAATCGATTTGGGTGATGGCGGCTACTTCGGGAATGATCACATTCGTTGAATCCAGCCGCCCGCCCAAGCCCACCTCAATGACTGCAATTTCCGTCCCCGCCCGCGCAAAGAAATCAAAAGCCATCGCCGTGACGCACTCGAAGTAAGTGGGATGTGCGGCGAGTCTTCCAGAGGCCAGCAACTCCTCGATGACCGCAAGAACCCGTGTAAACGACGTCGCGAACTGGTCGTTCGAAACTTCCGCGCCGTCCAGGCGAATGCGCTCATTGATGCGCAAAAGATGCGGAGAAGTATAGAGCCCGCAGCGCAGCCCCGCGGCTTGCATGATGCTGGCCACCATCGCCGCGGTCGAACCCTTGCCATTGGTTCCCGCGATATGCACTGAAGCATGCGCGCGTTCGGGATGCCCCATCCGTTCGCAAATCGCGCGGATATTGTGCAAATCAAATTTAGCGGCCCGCGCCTGCTGCGGCGAAGCCAGCTCACGGCCGAGGGCCAGCAAATATCGCACGGACTCGTTGTAGTTCATATTTAGACTTTCAGCGCTAAGTGAGGAAGGAGTCGAGGGCGCTGGCGATATAGCTCTTGAGCTCTTTGCGGTGCACCACGGCGTCGAGAAATCCGTGCTCCAGCAAGAATTCGGCGCGCTGGAATCCTTCCGGCAATTTTTGTCGAATAGTTTGCTCGATCACGCGCGGCCCGGCAAAGCCGATCAGGGCGCCGGGCTCGGCGATGTTGAGATCGCCCAGCATGGCATAGCTGGCGGTGACGCCGCCGGTGGTGGGATCGGTGAGCACCGAAATGAAGGGGACGCCGACCTCATCGAGCTGTGCCAGTGCCGCGGACACTTTGGCCAGCTGCATCAGGCTGAGCGTGCCCTCCATCATGCGCGCACCACCCGAGCAGGAAACAATCACCAACGGCATTTTGCGCTCCACGCAGCGCTCGATCGCTCGCGTCACTTTCTCGCCGACTGCCGCCCCCATCGAGCCGCCAATAAATCCAAATTCCATCGAGCAACACATCACCAGCCGGCCCGCCAGCAGGCCCTCTGCCGTCAGTACTGCGTCACTCATACCCAGCTTCCGGCGCGCCTCCTTCAGCCGCTCGGCGTATGGGCGCGTGTCGGCAAAGTGCAAGGGATCGTTCGAGGCCAGCTGCGCGTCATGCTCGATCCAGCGGCCGTCCAGCAGCAATTCCAACCGTTGCCGCGCGTTCAGGCGGAAATGGAATTGGCATTTCGCGCAGACGTGGGCGTTGGCCTCCAAGTCCTTTTTCCAGACGATGGCCCGGCAGCCGGTGCACTTCGTCCAAAGCCCTTCCGTCTTTACGCGCCGCTCGTCCGGCGGCGTAGGCTGTTCAATCGATTTTTTCGAGCGCTTGAACCAGGACATAAGCTTCTTCGGTTCCGCCGCATGGGCCTCGGCGCATCAGTAGTCGATTCCTCGCTGCGCGAGAATGCCCTTCGTATAGGGATGCTTCACTTCCCGCATCTCTGTCACCAGGTCGGCCGCCTCGACGAGCGCCGGGTGCGCATTGCGGCCCGTGCAGATCACGTGCATGCCCTCGGGCCGCGCCACCAGGGCCGCCACCACTTTTTCTGCCTCCAGCATGCGGTAACTGATCACGTAATTGATCTCATCGAAGATCATCAGATTGTAGCGCCCGCTCTGCATTTGCGCCCGTCCAAACTCCCAGGCCTCTTCGCAAAGCCGCATATCTTCAGGGTCTGTCTCAGCGCCGCCGATCTTGACAAACCCCCGGCCCATAGCCCGAATCTCGAAATGTTCTGTGCCCAGCATTTCCGCCGCATCCAGCTCGCCGTAGTGCCAGGAGCCCTTGATGAACTGCACCATAAGCACGCGCAGGCCTTGGCCTACCGCCCGAAAGCCAGTGCCCAGCGCGCAAGTTGTTTTGCCCTTGCCCGGGCCGGTATAGACAATAAGCAAACCCTTTTGTTCCGCCATGACACCCGACGATCGTGACTGCTCTAAGAAATAGAAAAGAATAGTGAGGGCGGGTCGGCGAAAGGTCAAGCGCCGCCATGCCGCTTGCGGGAAGAAAAAATCCCCAACCGTGTGCCGTGTCAAAATCAGGCGGTGACTGTCGTCAGGCGTCGAGATTGGCCAAAAGATCCGCTGTGGCAAAGACCCGTGAGGTCTTCAAGGAGACGCCAAACAGTTTGCGCGGCTCGCTCGCGTACGACAACGAATATTCGTTGCCGCGAAACAGCTTCCACGCTGTAGTTGGCCTGATGCCCGATCAGGACTACGCCCGGGCCCGCTGGAACGTGCCGGTAATCGGCAACGTCCAGCAGCAGTTCTTCAAAAACTTGCGCTTGAATCCAGCTGTGAAACACCGGAATCAGAGGCTCGAGGTCCACTTCCTCCGGGCTTTTGACCAGTAGTTTGACGTTGACGTGCTCAAGGTGCATGAGTGCCATACCTTGTATTAGGTATTAGCCTCTAAACATTTACCGGCTTGCCCATGCGTTGATAGCAACTGTGGGCGGCTTCGACAAACAGGTGAGCTTCGTCGATCAGGTAGCGCGCCGAGTCGGCCGTATGAGGCTGCTGGCCTCTCTGCTGCGCCGCAAACAAATACTGGGCGAATTTACCCCCGGCGAAAGGATCAAAAAATCTCTGAGTGTCGTAAAACCGGGTCCGAAACTCGCCGACGATCTGGTCGGTATCCTCCGAGATATTTGGATACTCCAGCTTGACCAAGCCTCGCGCGGCACGCAGCATCGCTTGGTAAGCGAGCTTTCCTGCCCGCTCAGCTTCGCCGCTCTCCCACGCCACCTGGGCTTCGAAGACTTCTCTTTCCGCGCCCGCGAGATCGAAATCGATGGCCGACACCACTTCCCCGGCGCATTCGCCTACGCCGAGATCCTCCAGGCTGTACTCCCGGGGATCGCCCCAATCGGTGAAGATGGAACGATCCGTCGGATCGGCGGGAGGACGCGCCAGATCTTCCAGCAGATTCTTCAGTTCCGCTTTGCCGATCCGCTTGATGAAGTCCTTGAATGCTTCTCCGTTCTTCCGCCCGGCCGCGTACCGGTCCACCAGCCGCGTGACCACCTCGGGAATGTGCTTCGATGCGACGGCCATGACGGGCATGCCATAAGACCCCGCGTTGTGAGTCCACTCCCCGCCCAAAACCACTTGGAAGTGTGGCACCGCGTATCCCGCCATTTTGCGGCTCACGCCGTAAAACCCTAGGTCAGCGACGTGATGCTGGCCGCAACTGTTGAAGCAGCCGCTGATCTTGATGTGCAGATTCTGGACCGCTTCGTCGAATTGAAAATTCCTTTCCGCTAACCTCTTGCGCAACTCGGCCGCAAGTCCCCGGGAAGAGGAGATTCCCAGTTTGCAGGTGTCCGTACCGGGGCAAGTCACGATATCCAGGATCGTTTCGGCACTTGGATCGGCAAGACCCGCGGCCTGCAGGGCCCGCCAGAGCTCAGCGAGATCATCCTGGCTGATCCAGCGCAGCACGATATTTTGTTCCACGGTCGTGCGAATCGTCTCATTGGTGAAGCGCCGGGCGGTGTCCGCAAGCGCCCGAAGCTGGTTGGCGGTAATATCGCCGAGTGGCAGCGCGATGGTAACCACGCAGTAGCCCTCTTGCTTTTGCGGACGGGTGTTCGTCTCGAGCCAGCGCTGAAAATCCGCTGAGCCCAAAAGTGGCCCTTTGCGGGCCGGTTTGAGGGGCGATTCGTTGAATGCCTTTGCGCTCTCGATATATTCGGTCCAGCGAGGATCCGGGGGCAGGTTTTTGCGCTCCTCCCAAACAAGATCCCGGAATTTCTCGATTCCTAAATCTTGAATCAGAAACTTGATCCGCGCCCGGCTGCGATTTTTCTTTTCGCCAAGCTTGGCAAAAACACGCGCAATAGCCTGCGCCAATGGCAACAGTTCCTCCGGTGGAACGAAGGGATCGAAGAGTTTCGCCTGGTATGGGACGGCGCCGAGGCCGCCGCCAACGTACATTTCGAAGCCAATCTTCGGCTCGCCGTTTTCGCTTCGCTGTACGGCGATCAAGCCCAAGTCGTGCATGCTCGCCAGGCCGCAGGCGTGTTGAGAGCAGCCGCTGAATGAGGGCTTGAATTTTCTGCCGAAGTTCTGGCAATCGGGATGGCCCAGCAAAAATTTCGAGAGTGCGCGAGCGAACGGCGTGACATCGAATACTTCGTCCGGGCAAACGCCCGCGTAAGGGCAAGCCGTGACGTTGCGCACCGAGTTTCCGCAAGCTTCGCGCGTGGTGATCTTTGCCGCGGCAAGGCGGCGCATGACGCTGGGTGTGTCCTCGATGTGCACATAGTGGAGCTGGAAATCCTGCCGCGTAGTAACGTGCGCGATGCCGTCGGAATATTCCTCGGCCAGCTCGGCAAGCGTTTCCAGTTGATCGGCGTTCAACCCGCCTGCGGGAATCTTGATGCGCTGCATTCCGGGCGCATCCCACATGGTATTGGGGCCTTTCGTCAGCTCACCGGAGGGATAAGCCATTTCCTGAACTTTTTTGCCGTCGTGTCTCTGGCCGTTATCGTACCGCTGGCCGTACACTCCCCTGCGAAGCCGCGTTTCGGCGAACAGGCGCTCCTCTAGCTTGCCCTGCTTGCGCAGCGCAATTTCCGTCTCGAAAATGTCGATTTCGCGGGCCAGAGCCTCCGGCATTTTGCCGGCGAGCTCTTTCTGCCACAGTGAATTCGAAGCCTTCATTCTCCTCGTCTTCCTAACAAAAAACCCACCGCCGAATTTTGCGTCCGACGGTGGGCCCGAATCAGGGCTGATTATAAAAGAGGGGCTAGCCGGCAGACCTCGGCGTTGTCATCCGACAACAACAGGCACACATCAACTGGCAACATCTCATGTTTCAAAGGCTACCTGCTGGCGCTCCTAGTGTCAAGCTTGTTTGCTGCTCTGAGGGGAGCGTAAGGCTGGCTCTATTTTGGGTAGGGGTGCCCAACGAGAATCGTAAATGCCCGGTAAATTTGCTCGGCCAGCATCACGCGCGCCAATTCGTGCGAGAACGTCAGCGGCGAAAGGGAAATCCGCAGCGAGGCGCGCTCAGCCAGCGCCTTCGGGAATCCCTCCGCAGCGCCGCACAAAAAAACTAGCTTACGCAGGCCCTGATCCCGGCATGATCCGATCCATTCCGCGAATTGTTGCGAGCTGAGCTTTTTCCCTGCTGCATCGAGCAGCACAACCGTGCCGTCTCCTCCGACGTCCAGCCGCTTGATGCGCGCCGCTGAATCCGGCCGTAATTCGCGAATTTCGATTTCGGCATAGCGGCTGATGCGCGCCGCGTAGTCGTCGATCAGCGCACGACTTTCCGGACGCCGTGTTTTTCCCAGCAATAAAAGTTGAATTCGCAAGGGCGCGCTTCGCGTCGGGCACGCCTACTGCAGCCCGTATTTCTTCCGCTTATCGAGCAGGGTTTTGCGGCTGATGCCCAGAATTTCCGCCGCGCGTGTGATTTTATAGTGCGTTCCGTCGAGCGTTTTCTGAATCGCCTCGCGTTCGATATCTTCGAGAGACCGCATGCCCGCCACAGCCCCGGAATCGGCTGTGCGGATACTCTCCGGCAAGTCCTCGGGCAAAAGCATTGTGCCTTTGCCGAAAATAACCGCGCGCTCGATGGCGTTCTTTAATTCGCGAATATTCCCCGGCCAGTCGTAGTTCTCGAGAGCATGCCGCGCCGCGTCGCTCAGCACGGCGCCGTCGCGCCCATGAACCGCGGCGAGCCGCGCCAGCATATGCTCGGCCAGCGGAACGATATCCGCTCGCCGTTCGCGCAAAGCGGGCACGTGAATCGCCAGGACGCTCAGCCGGAAATATAGGTCTTCGCGAAAACGTCGCGCCGCAACGGCGCGCTGCAGGTCTGCGTTTGTAAGCGCGATGAGGCGCGCCTCGATGCTCAGTGTCTCCGTGCCGCCCAGCCGCTCGAAACTCCGCTCTTCGAGCACGCGCAAGAGTTTAGCCTGGATGGCAGTGGAAAGCGCGGCCACTTCATCGAGCGCGATGGTTCCCAGGCCGGCCATCTCCAGGCGCCCCAATTTGCGTTCGACCGCGCCGGTAAAGGCGCCTCGTTCATGCCCGAATAGTTCCGATTCCACCAGCTCCTGCGGCAGGCTGGCGCAATCGATTTTCAGATATGGCGCGTCGCGTCGCGGGCCCAGTTCATGGATAAGCCGGGCCAGTTGATCTTTCCCGGTGCCGCTTTCCCCCGTGATCAGGATGGTCGTGGAAGTTTCCGCCACCTTGCGCGCTATTTCCAGCACGTGCTCGGAAACAGGATCGTGTGCGATCCAGATGGGAATTTCGCTCACGGCAAACCACCTCGGGCCAAGCTCCCGGCCCCGCCCCCGGAAGCAGAGGAGCCGGGCGCGCCCTCGTCGAAGTCAATGCGGCGGGCCATCCGCCAAAGGCGCTCAAGATCATAGAAAAGGCGCACGCGCTCAGTGAGGATGTGTACGATGAAACCGCCATAATCCAGCAGCAGCCATTCCGCGCCGGAACGCCCTTCGCGGTGCTGCGGGCGCAGTCCGCGCGTCTTCAGCGCCTCTTCGATGGCATCGCTGATGGCTTCCACCTGTGGCGTGCTGTAACCCGTACACAGCAGAAAATAATCCGTGAAGGCCCCCAGACCGGTCATGTCCAGCAGGGTGATCGCGCCGGCCTTCTTGTTTTGCGCGGCCTCGATTGCAGTGAGCAGTTCGGGGCGAAGGGTTTCCGTGCTCAAGTGTAGAGGGCCTGTCTGTAGAGCGCCTGCTTATTAATGTATTCCTCCACGCGGGGCGGCACAAGACCGTGGACCGACTGACCGCGCTCGACCCGCTGCCGCACGTCCGTCGCGGAAACGTGGCTGGCTACGGTTTCGAGCAGATAGACGACGGTATCCCGTAGGCGAACCACGCGCGAATGGCGGGCTGTTTTTGCGCCTGCCGGCGCCAGAAGCGCAGGCGGTATTACCTTACGCAGCGCCCCAATTCGGAATCCCGGGCGATTGGCCACCACAAAATCGCATAATTGCAGCAGCTCGGCGTAATCCTTCCACGTTTGCAGATGCAGAAAAGAATCGGCGCCCACGATGAAGTAAATGCGGTCGCCGGGCCGGTTGAATTTTTGCCGAAAGCGCCGCACGGTATCAATGGAGTAAAAAACGCGCCGGCCCGCGCCATTCACGCTCGCTTCCGCCAGCGAAGGCACAAAACTCGGATGCGCAGAGCACGCCAGGGCTACCATGGCGAAGCGATGCTCGTAGGCGCAAAGCTCCGCGGCCGGCTTGTGCGGCGGCCGGCTGGAGGGAATAAAGAAAACGCGATCGAGGTGAAAGCGCCGCTCGGCCGCACGCGCTACGGCCACGTGGCCGGAGTGGATCGGGTCGAAGGTGCCGCCAAAAAGCGCGATGTGCCGGCCTCTGGCCGTTTTCGCGCCGCGCGCGGCGGCAGTCTTGGCTTTCACCTTTGCTCCGCGGCTTTCAAAATTTCTCCGCGCCCGAAGCCCTCTTGGCATTTGCACCGGGCGAGTGTGGCGCGTCGGCACTCGCTTTGCTCTCTGAGTCAGCTTCGCTTTCCTCGGCGGGCTCCGGCGGCGCCAGCCGCTCCAGCGCGTCGGCCAGGCCGTGCACAAGTTCCGCGACGCCTTCGCCGGTAGCCGAGGAGATGGCGAAGAAATCCAGCTTGTGCTGCGCGCAAAGCTCGCGCAACCGTTCGAGGCGCGACCTGTCCGTGGTGGCGTCGAGTTTCGTTGCCACCACGATCATCGGCTTTGCCGCCAGGGACTCGCTGAAAGCAGCGAGCTCGCCGCAGATAATTTCAAAATCGCGCACCGGATCGCGGTCCGATGCATCGCTCGTATCCACCAGATGCGCCAGCAAGCGAGTTCGCTCGACGTGGCGCAGAAATCGCGTGCCCAACCCTATGCCCTCATTAGCGCCCTCGATGAGCCCGGGCAGATCGGCGACTACGAATGTGCGGCCCAAGTCTCTGTGCACTCCGCGCGCGCCGGTCCCGGAAAGCTCCGCCGACACCACGCCCAGATGTGGCTCGAGGGTGGTAAAAGGATAATCCGCAATTTTCGGCCGCGCCGCCGAGATGCGCGAGATCAGCGTAGATTTCCCCGCGTTCGGGAATCCCACCAAGCCCACATCGGCCAGCAGACGTAGCTCGAGTCGCAGGTGACGCTCTTCGCCGGGCTGGCCCTCTTCGGATTCGCGCGGCGCCTGGTGCCATGGCTTGGCGAAATGCTGGTTCCCGCGGCCGCCCCGGCCCCCGTGCGCCACAGTCACACGCTGTCCCGGCTGGGTCAGATCGGCCAGCCGTTCGCCGTTGTCGTCGTCGATAACCATGGTGCCGGCGGGAACGAGCAGAATCATGTCCGTGCCGGAATGTCCCGTGCGATTCGAACCTTCGCCATGGCGTCCACGATCGGCGCGGAATTCGCGATTAAAGCGATAGCGCAACAGCGTGTTGTCGTGCTGCGTCGCTTCCAGGATCACGCTGCCGCCCGAGCCGCCGTCGCCGCCCGAAGGCCCGCCGCGAGGCACGAATTTCTCCCGGCGGAAGGCCACGCAGCCGTTTCCGCCATCGCCTCCCTTGACGTAAATCTTGGCTTCATCAACGAACATATTTGCCGGACGTTTTCTTGGTCCCTGAGAAGCATACGACACTGGCAGGGCGAATTGAACTGGGGGTCCACTCTGACGGGAAACAGGACCGCACTTTCATGCGGCCTTCGCGAGGAACTGCAATCAATCTGCCGCAGGCGCTTCCACGACTGCTGTCACAGTCTGGGATGGCGCAGGCTGCTGTGCGGCCTTAGCCACGCTCTCCGGGGGAAGCACGCTGATGAACCGGCCCGAGCGGCCCTTGTCTTCAAAGCGCACGTAGCCGGTGACGCGGGCAAATAGAGTGTCATCTTTCCCCCGGCGCACGTTCAGACCGGGCTTGTGCTTGGTGCCGCGCTGGCGAATCAGAATGGTGCCGGCATTGACGAGCTGCCCGGCGAAACGCTTCACGCCCAGCCGCTGTCCGGGAGAGTTGCGCCCGTTTACCGACGATCCGCCGCCTTTTTTATGTGCCATAGCGAATTCCTTTTACTTCTTCAGAGCGCGATGTCGCTGACCTCAACGGCCGTGTAATTTTGCCGGTGCCCGCGCTGGATCTTGTACTGCCCGCCCGTCTTGTACTTCAGCACCGTCAGCTTCCGGTGCCGTCCCTGCGAGACGATCTTGCCCGTAACTTTGGCTCCCGCGGCGTCTTTGCCCATCAGGACCTTCTGGTCGTCGGTGCTCACGGCGACCACTTCGCCAAACGTAACCTTCCCGCCCACTTTGCCGGGTAGCGTTTCCACCTTCACGGTCTCCCCCGGAGCGACGCGGTACTGCTTGCCTCCACTGCGGATGACGGCGTACATCCTGCCTCCAATTGCAAATGGGAAACCAACATTATACGGGCGCCTCGGTCGTCGGTCAATTAACCGTTAAGCGTGGGGCGGGCGACTTTAAAGGGAGAAGGGGCTAATATCCTTTCCGGGT
>QHYQ01000423.1 GCA_003224175.1 Acidobacteriota bacterium | reverse complement strand
TGCGAAGTGCCGAAGTACTTCTAGAGCTGCTAGGACATTAAGCGAGCCGTCAAGCCAGCCTCCGTTGGGAACGGAGTCGAGGTGCCCGCCGATAAGTACACACTCCTCGGATGCACCGCGCAAAGTTGCCCAGTTGTTCCCTGCGGTGTCGTAATGATGTTCGACAGGAAGTTCGGCAAGCTTCTTCGCGAACCACTCCCGCGCGCACAGCCAGGTATTGGTCCAGGCGACGCGTTGGGCACCGTGTTCATCAGCAGTTAGCGAGCGAAGCTCCTTAAGTTCAGCTACGGTCCGTTTGGGATCTAGGCTCATTGTGTCGCCCAGACGACTGCTTAGAGCGTTAGGCATTTCCAAGCACCGGAATCGGCCGTGTCGCGCGGAACCTAGGCCTCTTTGTAAAGAGCAGCTCCTGCAAGCGCCCCGACGATAACCTCGACCAGGCCCCCGAGCGTCGTCATGAGCGTCAGGTTGGCTGGGAAAAGGCCAGCGGCCCACAGTAAGCTCGCGTTGGGCAGCAATACTCCAACAATCCAAACGGCCAACCCGGCGTATAGAGCCGTCCTCGGCCCGGCGCCAAAACGGGGCCGAATCGAAGCATAGAGCCAGATCAGGACGATCCCACCGGCCAGCCCAAGTAGATTGAACCAGATCCAGGCGTTGGATGAGAATTCGGAATGCCCGAGGGCCTTCATCCCCTCGGCCCATCGCGGCGCCAGCATCACACCGTCGACGAGATACCCCAAAAGATTCGCGACGATGCCGGCAACGATGCCACCGAGAATCACACGGCCCGTGTTTATCTTTGCCATCCTACCTCCTTGAAAAATGCGAAAGTGCCGACAACTGTGATCAGCCGCTTCAGCGACGTTTCCCCGGTTTTTTGGATACTCTCCGTTGGCCTGTGCAGATGGTGGGCGAAAAATAGGCCGGAAGAAAAGGAATGTCAAGCCACAACGATTGCCGACGGTAGCTTGGAAGTTCCGCTCCATTGGATTGTGACTTTAATGTGGCAATGAGTCCTCAGCTCCCACGAGGACCTTCTCTCGTTCAGCAGAAGTCAGAATAAGGAAATCATCGCGCTTTTAAAAGGCAGTGCATCTGCCGATTCGTTTCGTTAATCTGCCTTCCGATCTCCTTTTCTGGAAGAGGTACGGCGGGTCACTTCCCGAGCGTAGCCGATCTAGTCTGCCCGTTTTGTTTTCTCCCGAGTGATGTAGTAACATAGCTACATGAAGCTCGGATTGCGAGAGGCGAACCAGAAGTTCTCCAAGCTCGTGAGGGCCGTTCGTGCGGGACAAGAGGTCGTATTGACTGACCGCGGCGAAGCCATCGCCGTCGTGAAGCCACTCGAGCATAGAGGGCGGGAAAGGGCATTTCAGGCGATGGTGACAGAGGGTTTAATCCGGCCGGCGCGGCAGAGGGGACCGATGAAGCTGTCGCGCTTTCGACCGCTCAAGGTGAATGGAAGGCCCTTAGTGGAGGCGATCAGCGTAGATCGCGAGGAACGCTTCTAGTGTGGGCTTACTTCGACAGCAGCGCACTTGTGAAAGTTTATGTCCAGGAGAGTGGCCGAGCGGCTGTGCTGCGGCTGCTGCGGCAGCACGAGGTGATCGCATCCGCCATTCTGCTCGTCGAGATTCGCGGCGCCCTGCGCCGACGTGCGGCGGAAAATGTGATCGAGAGCTCCCGGCTCCCTTCGGCGCTGCAGCAGTTCGCTAAGGACCGTGCGCAATGGAACCTGCTCGCCGTGTCAACAGAAATTCTCGAGCGTGCTGAACAACTTGTCGCGAGTCATACGGTCCGAACGCTGGACGCCATCCACATTGCGTCAGCGCAGGAGTTTGCCGGGCGGCTGCAAGCACATCTGCCGTTTATAAGCGCTGACCAGCGGCAGATTGAGGCCGCTGCTGCGGCTGGATTGATGGTGCAGCAAGTGGGATAAGTGTCTTCCTGCGCGGGTCACGCCGTCCTGCGTTTTGATACCGCTCATAAATCACTCGCAGGTATTCCCATCGCCCCTTGCTGCCCAACCTGTCCTCCTCAAACGCTCGTTTTGGCTGGGTTACATTCTAAATGGCGCGATGTTTCGAGCTTCGGTTACATTCTAGACGGCGCGATTCGCGGACTATACAACGCGTGAGGAAGCGTATTTAATGATTGACCCAATCGGCCCAGTTAATCGGGATCGAAGCAGCCATCACACATCTTTGGTGTTTCGGAGAAACAAACATGGCGCGTGTGTTCATCACAGGTTCTTCCGATGGCCTGGGTCGAATGGCCGCTCAACTTCTTATCGAGCAAAAACATAGCGTGGTCCTACACGCTCGCAACAAGACCAGAGGACAGGAGGCTCTTTCCGCCGTGCCTGGAGCGGAAAGTGCGGTCTTTGGCGATCTTAGGAGTATCTCGCAAACTCGTAGCGTGGCCGAACAAGTGAACAAACTCGGCGCGTTCGACGCGGTGATTCACAATGCGGGAATTGGGTACCGGGAATCCAAGCGCCGTGCAACCGAGGACGGCCTGCCGGAGATGTTTGCAGTCAATACTCTCGCCCCCTACATCCTTACGGCACTGATCGAGAAACCAAAGCGCCTTATTTACGTCAGCTCTGGGATGCATCAAAGCGGCGATACTAGCCTGAAGGATCTCACGTGGGAGCATCGTCCGTGGAAGGGCGAACAAGCTTACTGCGATAGCAAACTGCACGATGTGTTGCTGGCATTTGCAGTCGCCCGCCGCTGGCCGGGTGTTTTCTCCAATGCACTGGAGCCCGGCTGGGTGCCTACGAAGATGGGCGGTCCAAGAGCACCAGACGATCTGGACGCAGGGCGCCGCACTCAGGTGTGGCTCGCGGTCAGTGATGAACCGGCCGCAGCGGTGAC
Source organism: Acidobacteriota bacterium (assembly GCA_003224175.1). Lineage (GTDB taxonomy): Bacteria > Acidobacteriota > Terriglobia > Acidiferrales > UBA7541 > Palsa-189. The sequence continues at coordinate 7,200 of QHYQ01000423.1, read as the reverse complement.
AAGCGAGTATTTCTACCACCTGAAGTTACGTGAGCCGCTGTCCGCCACGCGAGATGTAGAGCTACAGGAGAAGTTGCTGGAATCTTGCAAGCATTTTTCTGGCTTTGATCTGCTGGAGTGAAATGAAACCTTCGCTATCTGTCGGCCTACCTCAGAATAGACACAAGCGTGCCTAAGAATTGCATGGGGATTTGGGATCGAACTGTGGATCGAGCACCTTGCGGGCGGTTTCGGCACCATATACTGGCAACCGAGGATCCGTCAGGAGCCCGAGCTGTTTGAGTACAGAAGCCTGGTCCCAGTAGATGTGCTCGTGTGCGAGTTTTCCTTCCCGGAAGCGCACAATGGCGACGAGCGGAACCTCTACGCGCCGGCCTGTAGGAGCAATTCCAGGCAGCATCCAAGGAATTTCCTGCGTGTGGGTGAAGGAAAAGATCATCTCGTCGACGAGCTGATTGTCGCCGACAGTACGTGACACAGGAGTGAGTTTCGTGTCCGGAGGCATGACAGGAATGAAGTCGTTCGAATAAAAAGCGTGCAAGGCTTTTTTCCCGAAGCCTCCGGTCAGAACGGGTACGTGGTTGACGTAAGCATCTTCTACCATCGTGGCCAGCGTGGATTCCGGGTCGCGCGTAACGAATTCATGAGTTGTATGTTCTTCCCACAGCCGAACTAGATTGGCTTCTCGCATAGAAAGGGATTATAGGTGTCTTCAGGGGGGCTAGTCACGTCGCAAGAGGCCGGGCCCGTCGGCGAGCCCCTGCCGGTAGAGCAGCTGCTCGTCGCGGTCGGAGGTCGTCAGCCCGGTCGACGAAGTAGATCACTCGGGCCATTTCAAATGGCTCATATTATGAACTGAAGAAAAGAGGCTCGAGAGCACTTGATCAGGATAGGCTGACGCGAATCTCCTTGCTTACGGGCATTTTCAAAGCGCTCAACATCCTGTACAGCAAGAAACTTGCCGACCGCTGGGTTCAGATTCCCAATACGAATCCGATGTTTGGTGGGGAGACTCCGCTCACCTACATGATCCGAGGCGGAATGCCTGCGATGTTGAGAGTGCGACAGCTCCTCGATGCGCGCCGAGGCGGACAATAGTTGCTCCCGGCCGTTTCACGCCTCCTCCAGGACGATACCCACCGACTAATCCCATCGGCATACGATGAAGAAACTGTCCTTAACAGGCTGACCAAGAAGCCGATGAATTAAATGCCCTTTTCGAACTCGAGGGCGCAACCAACGAGCGCCTCCAGGGTGAGGCAGGACTTCTCCCTGGAATCAGTGTGCGCGAACTCGTGTTCGGGGTTTCGTATTCCCACATTGTGAATGCCGCTTTCACGCACGCTAAGCCGCTCGGCAGCCGCTTCAATGGTCCCGAACGCATCTCGGAGAAAACGTCGCAGGTTTCCACTGAACTCCGCGTTTCGGGGATGCCCCCGGCTGGCGCACCATTTACGACTGCTTCTGTTTACTTACCATCGGGCTAAGTCCGAAGTAAATAGGTGTACACTCTAGCCGCTATGGTCCCGTATCGGTGGGCTCAGAACCGTTTTGTGGAGGTTTCTACCTATGAGAAGAGCCGACGCTATGCTGTGGGTGGCCATGGGAGTTTTGCTGTCGGCCTTGCCAGCATCATCGCATCACGCTTTTACATCCGAGTTTGATTACAACAAGACAGTAACATTTACAGGCGTCATTACGAAAGTTGAGTGGATAAACCCCCACGTTTATTTCTACCTCGAAGCAAAGGATCGCAATGGCCAAGTAACCGCTTGGACTATTGAAAGCTTTCCGCCTGCCGCCCTGCGCAAAGCAGGAATGACCAGAGAGATGATGAAAATTGGCGATGCTGTCACCATCCAAGCTTATCCCGCTAAGGATGGGACCAGGACACTCGGTTGGGCGCATAAGATTGAATTTGCGGACGGACGGGTGATCAACATTTCACGTGAACCGGATGCCCCGCCGGATGGGAAGTAGCGTTTCCCTGAGAACCGTCAGCCGAGGGAGGGACCATGAACCAAACTGTCGCAAACTGCATCGCGGCGGCACTCATTCTGTCGAGTTGTCTATTCGCGCGAGCCCACTCGCAGGGCGGGTCCGCTGCCCGTCCTGGCGGACCATCGGAAGCTGTATTCAAACAAGCAGCGGAAATGCCGACGCCGCGCGCGGCCGATGGACATCCTGACCTGACCGGCTTTTGGACTGACGGCGGTCCCGACCTGGGCACAATTCTGGCGCCAAATCCCACCACTGTCAGTGCCGATGGGAAAGTCACGCAGCTCGGCTTCGATTCCGAACGTGCTCTGTGCGAGAGAGGTGTCGAAAGCTTTAAGAGACGCACTGCGGATCCATTAGCCAGACCTTCCTACAAACTTGAATATCAAGCCCGAGTCGCTGATAACTTCAAACGGCAGCAGTACCTGGACCCAGCCTTTCGTTGTCAGCCCGTAGGCGTGCCGCGCCAGGGCCCGCCGAAAGAGATCGCTCAAACTCCGACAACTCTGTACTTCTTCTACCGCCCTTTGGAGAACAACAACAGTTTCCGCGTGATCCCTATCGACGGCCGGCCGCATAAGAAAGATGCGGACGGAATGGCCGATGGCGACTCAGTGGGCCGCTGGGATGGAGATACGCTGGTCGTGGATGTTACGAACTTGAGCGAGGATACCTGGCTTGACACCGATGGCGACATCCACAGTTCGGCCATGCGCGTGGTGGAAAGATTGACTCGCAAGGGGAACACACTCCGCTACGAAGTTACCGTGGAAGATCCGGTGATGCTGACAAAGCCCTGGTCACCACGGCCTCGCACCGTACTCCTTGGAAAACCGGGAGAACACATCGAGCAGAACTATCCGTGCTCCGAGCGGTCTACGCCGCACCTGGCAAACGAAGACCGGCATTAAGCACATGGCGGCCGAGCTTGAGGTCTTTGGCCTTGTAAACCACACTCATTCCGCCGCACCGAGCTTCTCCAGAACGCCGAATCGCCGCGAGGATTCCGCACCTGATGTTAGGAGCGGTATTCTCTCGACATCAAAATCATATTTCTTGGCGATTTTCCTGGCGGGATTAGGCAATTCTCTGCTGAGACACAAGAGCTGATTTCGAATGAATTTGTTAGCCGTAACGGCGAACCTTACTGCCCAAATTTGAAACGGTAAATAAGAAGCCCGCGATCTGCCTCTACTGGTTGATGTACCAATAACCGACCTTGTTATTCACCGAGCTCGCGTACCACATGCGCCCCTGCGAATCGAGGAAGAACTCCCGCATCGAAATCTCGGAATGCGGATACGGGTATTCGATCACCTCGCCCGTCTTGGGATCGAAGCGATTCAGCGTGTCCTGCTCGTGTGAGGCATACCAAATCATCTTGTTGCGAGCGATACCGATGGCGTAGGGGCTGGCAGCGGGTCCGGGCAAATCGAACTCTTTGAAGGTTTCCGTTTGGGGATCGAAGCGGCCAAGCTTGTTCCCGCCTCGCTCGCTGAACCACACAATGTTGTTCTCATCCACCAGTAAGCGTTGCGGCTTGCCCTTGGTCGGCGGGTAGAACTTTGAAAGTTTTCCATCCTTTGTAACTCTGGCGATGGGGCCAGGGAAGACAAACGATGTGAACCACTCGTCGCCATTGTTCCCGACGACGTTGCCATAGGTGTTCCCGACGTCGAAATGGGCGAATTTCTTGGTCATGGGGTCAAACATGGAAATAGCGGGACCGCCACTGGTCCACACACGCCCTTGCTCATCGACTCGTACCGTGTGCGTGCCGGTTGGCGTGCCGTCCGGCAGCGAAGTGTTCTGATATTCTGCGATCTCTTTCGTAAGCGGGTTCAAATGCCCGAGTCTCCCCAGGGCTGCTTCCGTAAACCAGACGGTACCGTCCGGAGCCGGAATTGCTGAATGAATGCCCGCTGTCTTTGTGAACGGCAGCGGAAATCGCGTCAGCTCGGCCGTTTTGGGGTTCAGCCGCACGACTTCGTTGCCGCGCCCGTAATAAGGAATCCAGAACATGCCGTCTTTATCCTCGACGGCGCTCCACGGACCCTGCCCCTTGATCGGCGGAAAATCGTATTCCACGTAGGCGATATTCATCGCCTCCGGGCTGAACGTGCGCACCAGCTTCTTGTATTCCGGCAGATCAGCAGGGGAGGCGGGCTTCGAATCTGGGCCGAACATGGCTGCGAGGAATTCAGCAAAGTCCTCGGCTTTTTCATTAGTCATGCGGCCGCCACCCTCGCCGCCCATGATCGTGTTGCTCATGTACTGGATGAGAGTCTTCCAGCCTTGTGCATCGTGGCTCTGCGTTGCCACGCGATGCTGGAGCGAATGGCAGGAAGTCATGCAAGTCGTAAAGTACGGTTCCTGATATCTCTTCGAAACGCCCATCAAGGGCTTGCCATCCGGCCCTGTGACATTGCCCGTAATCGTCGCTCCGAATGTCGGGGAGGCCCAGAAAAAAGCCAAGCCAAGAAAAACCACAAGCTTATGCACCAAACGCATGACTGACCCTCCTCGGCTTTCAGCTAGTATCTTTCCTTTGAGCTTCCCCATTTGCCCCAAAAGCCTAGCTCTCCTGCCCCTCAAAACACTCGCTGCGAACTCGTAGGACGATCGTAACGGACCGGAATCGTAGCGGGGCCAAATTGGATATGTCAAGCGCGACCGGCCGTAACTGCACATCGGGACAAGCGCTTTCCATTTCGCTCCGCGCCGACAGAATCATTTTGAATGGATCTGCCGGTGACATTCCCAACAGAGAGTGATGAGGTTTTCTTCAACATCATCGCCCAACTTACTTCGCGGGGTAATGTGGTGAACTTCCAATGCTGTACGCGAGCCGCACGATTGGCACCGCCAGCCGTCGCGTTGCAAGACTGATCGATGCAACAGGGAATAGTCCTCTGGATGAAGCCGGACTCGCGGGCGCTTACAAACGTTCGCGGCGAGGCATCTGCGCCGCTATGCACTCGATAGGGCGAGTTGCGCTCAAATCAACGCCTGTGGAGAGGAAGGCTCTAGCGCTGGTCCTACAGCCAGCGTGAAACCAGCCTCGCTGAAACAGGAATCAGCCATGTCTTATTTGGGCACGGATTGAGCAACGGATCTCCTTGGAAGGAAGTTTTTTGCAAAGCAAGTCAGGGCTCGGCATATTACATCCGCGTTGTGCCGAAGACGAACTGTTCAAGGATTTCCGTTCCGTTCAAGGCCGGGGCTGCGACTTGCAGCCGGTCCGTGTGCGGTTGTGATTTTAAGGGAATGTGCAAAAATGATTCGATGCACTGTTCACGAGACTGATCGAACCGTGGTTCTTGAGTGGATGGCAAAACGCAAATACGGCCTGTGCAGACGACATGCCATCTGCGCGCCTATCAGAGCGAAGCGTTGACGGCGGTTCGAGATGCCTACAGAGCCGGCAAACGCCGTGTAATCGTTTCATTGCCCACGGGCAGCGGGAAAACGGTAGTGTTCGCTCATTTCCCTCGCGTTCTCAAGATGAAGAAACGATTACTCGTGCTCGCACATCGGGAGGAACTGCTGCTGCAAGCGCGGGATACGTTTAGATCCATCGACCCCGAATTCCAGACGCGGTGATAAACAGGGGCTCGGCGAAGTATTTGAGGAAGTCTGTTACGCACGGGATATGCGCGAGATGATTGCGGACCGTTACCTGTGTCCCATTACAGGCTGGCGCGTGGACACCGATTTGTCCCTTGATAACGTGAAGGTCCGACATGGCGATTTTATCGAAAGCCAGCTCGCACGCGTGGTGAACATGCCGCTGCGCAACAGCTTGCTTGTGAAGGCCTATCGAGACTTTGCCCCAGGAAGACGCGCTATCGTCTTCTGCGTGGATGTGGCGCACGCTAAGGACGTGCATCGTGCGTTTGCCGAGGCCGGGATTCGAGCGGCGCCGATCTTGGGCGAACTTTCAAGAGATGAGCGTCGCCGCACTCTCGCAGACTTCTCAGCAGGAAAGATCGATGTTGTCACCAACTGTAATGTGTTGACCGAGGGCTTTGATGAACCGCGCGTCGATTGCGTGATCATGGCTCGGCCGACGAGATCGAAGCTGCTTTACGCCCAAATGGTCGGACGCGGCACGCGGCTGCATCCCGGAAAGAAGGACCTCATGTGCATCGACGTTGCCGATAATTCCAGAACGCATCAATTGCCGGGCTTACACAGCTTGTTCAATTTGCCGCTCAACATGAATCTGAACGGCGGCAATGCGCTGGAGATCGACCGAAACATCGAACGACTGAATCGGACTCAGCCGTGGATCGATATATCGCGCATCCGGACACCTGAAGATCTGAAGCTCGCTGCCGAACGCATTGAGTTCTTCAATTTCGAGCCGCCAGCGGAAATACGCGCCTACACTCAGAACACGTGGCACGCTGTGCCCGCAGGATACCGCCTCGGCCTCCCCGAGGGCGAATGGATTTCGATCGAACCCAATCTTCTCGACACGTGGGATATGCGACTTTCCAGAGTACACGAGAGCGCAACATTCTTATTGAGTCGCGCCACGACTCTGGCCGCGGCCGTTCGATCCGCGGACCGTTTTGTGGTCGTCCATCGCCCCGACGCGCGGCGGCTGGTTGAACGCTCGGCCCGCTGGAGAAACGAACTCCCCAGCGACAAACAAAAACAGGTTCTTGCCCGTAACAGGATTCCCGTGCCCGCAGGACTTACGCGGGGGCAGGCCGCTCAGATGATCTCGCAACTTGTGTCTGCGCGAAGCGGTCACTGAACTTTGATCGAGTCCCTCACCGATCGGGCTCGGTTTATTATCCTCAATCTGAGTCGGAAGGAACTGGAATGGGACACTACTGCAGGATCTGGAGGTACGAACGGCCAAACGAGTTTTTCCGGCCAGGGCCACACAATTCATGTGTGCAATCATCGTGGTCAAGTGACTCCCAGGAAGAGGAACGAGAGTAACCCACCGCTTCTCATGTCGAAAACAGCTAAGGGATATCAAACCGTGGTTTGTTACCAGACTGCGGAACGAGTTCCGATGCAACCTGCTTACGGGCGGAACGGTATCCGGCATATGGTCGCCTAATCCCGGGCGAGGCGACTACACGGAACGAGCGCGGTTGCGTGACACACCGATAACCGACGCGCTGTTTGGCATTTTGAATAGCGGCGTGGCCAACGACTTGCAAGGCACAGCTCATTTCGGTT
>QHYQ01000422.1:7499-9692 GCA_003224175.1 Acidobacteriota bacterium | reverse complement strand
GAATGGCATGATCATGACCGCGAAGGTTCTGCTGGACAAGAACCCTCATCCGAGCGACGACGATATCAAGCGGGCGCTCGAAGGTAATCTCTGCCGCTGCGGCAGCCACCTGCGCGTCGTCCGTGCAGTGAAGCGCGCCGCGGGCGAGCGCGCCTGAGCGCGATTTCCGAACGATTTTCGTACAGAGGAGAGCGTAAATGGAAACCAGCACAATCTCCCGCAGAGAGCTTCTGAAAGGAACCGGCGCGCTGGTCGTGAGCTTCAGCCTGTTTGGCCCGGCGGCGCGCGCGTTTGCGCAAGCGGCGGCCGGCGGAGGCGAGCCGGAGGCGACGTCGCTCGATTCCTGGCTGGCGGTAGCGCAAGACGGAACGATAACCGTCTTTACCAGCAAGGTGGAGCTTGGGACGGGGACGGAAACGGCCCTGGCCCAGATCGTTGCCGAAGAGTTGGACGTGCCCTTCAGCCGGATTCATATGGAGGCAGGGGACACCTCGAAGACCGTCGACCAAGCTGTTACCGCCGCCAGCAGAACCATCGAGCGAGCGGGACCGCAGTTGCGGCAAGCCGCGGCGGTGGCGCGCCGCGAGCTTCTGCGGCTGGCCTCGGAGCGCCTGAATACTCCCGCCGAACAGCTCAGCGTGGATGGCGGGGTGATCAGTGCGAATGGCGATTCCGCGCGAAAGATTTCTTACGCCGACCTCGTGGGCAATAGGCTCTTCAACGTGAAGATGGAGGCCAGCGGATTTGGCTGGGACTTGAAGATTTCTCCTGATGTCCCGGTGAAGAATGTAAAGGACTACAAAATTGTGGGCACCTCGGTGCCGCGCACCGACCTGCCCGGGAAGTTCACGGGCGAATTCACGTACGCGATGGACGTGCGGGTTCCCGGGATGCTGCACGGAGGTGTGGTGCGTCCTCCGGTGGTGAATTCGAAACCGGTGAGCGTAGACGAGAGTTCGATCAAGCAAATCCGCGGAGTCGTGAAGGTCGTCCAGGAGGGGAATTTCGTGGGGGTAGTCGCGCAGACCGAGTGGGCGGCGATTCAGGCGGCGAAGGCGCTGAAAGTCACGTGGTCAACGCCGAGCACAAGTCTGCCGGCGACTCCGGAAGAGCTCTATGCATATTTGAAAAATACGAAGAGCTTCAACGACCAAGTTACCGTGAACAAGGGCAATGCGGAAGCGGCATTCTCCCAGGCGACCAAGAAATACGAGGCGACCTACCGCTGGCCCTTCCAGTTGCATGGCATGCTGGGCCCTTCGTGTGCGGTTGCCGACGTTCGCGGCGATTCCGTGACCGTTTGGTCGGGAACGCAAGGTCCGTTCCGGACGAGGAAAGCATTGTCCGACATGTTGCACATGCCGGAGAAAAATATCCGCGTGATCTTTCGGGAAGAGTCGGGATGTTACGGCCGGCTCAGCCCCGACGACGCTCCCCTGGATGCCGTGCTTCTCTCGCGGGCCGTAGGCAAGCCGGTGCGCGTGCAGTGGACTCGAGCGGACGAGCATGGCTGGGAGCCGAAAGGGCCGGCGCAGCTCATCAGCGTGCGCGCCGGAGTGGATGCGCAGGGTAATCTGGTGGCTTGGGATTACATGGAACGCGGCTTCCCCTGGAGCGAATCGGCGGGAAATCCGCTTCTGGCCGCGCGGCAAATCGGGATGAAAAGCGTGAGTCCCGGCCAAAGCAATGGAACAGCCGGGGGCGGGGAGGCATACGAGTTTGAGAACCAGCGGATCATCGCGGCGCTGATTCCTTGGTCGCAGGATACTCCAACGCCGTTACGCACAAGTAACCTTCGCGCGCCGGGAGATTTGGCGCGCACGTTTGCGAGCGAGTCCTTGCTGGACGAGATCGCCGCGGACCTGCACGTCGATCCGGTGCAGTTTCGGCTTCGGTACCTGAAAAACAATAAGCGCGTCACGGAGGCGCTGGTTGGCGCCACGCAGGCGGCGCAATGGAAAGAACATGTCTCGCACTCGGCGCCGGCTTCGGGGTCCAAGGCGATGGGGAGGGGAGTTTCGGTCTCCGGCCGGGACGGCACCGTTACGGCAGCGGTAGCCGAGGTCGAGGTGGACAAATCCAGCGGGGAAATTAGCGTGAAGCGCGTTACGCTGGCCCACGATTGCGGCTTGATTGTGAATCCCGATGGCCTGAGAAATCAGATCGAGGGCAATATCATTCAAGGAGTGAGTC
>QHYQ01000422.1:0-7475 GCA_003224175.1 Acidobacteriota bacterium | reverse complement strand
CAATTCGGCACAGTATAGCGCCTTCACGAGAAACCCTTGGCTAGACAAGGGTGTTTTCGCGGTGGTTCGTTAAGACCGGCGGGTAGTTTTGCGGCTGCGCCGCTTGGCGCGCACGGGATTTATCGGGGCGTCACCAATCAGCTCGGCTGTCATTATGCTCGTTACAAAGAGCTTCCGGCCGTGGTCGTGGAAGTCGATAGCGGTGCGCTCGGCATCGGATTCGGTGACGATCCCGAGACCATACTGCTGGTGCTTGATTTGCTGTCCAGTGGAAAGAACCTGCACGTTGCCTCCTTTGAGCCGTTTGCCTCTTCCAGGACATGTTTCCCGCAGGCTTTGTTAAGCACCGGGCGCGGGAGGAGGTTAGGGGCCCATCCCCCGGAACGGGCCCCGTATAGGTTAGAGGCCTACGACGTTCTCCGCCTGCAAGCCCTTGGGGCCCTTGCGGACTTCAAACTCTACAGCCTGGCCCTCGTTCAAACTACGGTATCCATCCGCCTGAATGGCCGAGTAATGCACAAAGACATCCTCACCGGTCTGACGCTGGATAAAGCCATAGCCCTTGCTAGCGTTGAACCACTTCACAGTTCCTTGTTCCTTCACTTCTTTCGTCCTTCTCTTTCTTCAATGAGCTGCTTGCCGACTCTTGCCTTTTCCAACCGAAATACGGCCGGCGCCTCTAACCCGCACAAAAATGGGCTGCAAGTTTGTTCCTGCAGCCCTCTGAACGAGTCAAAAGGAATGTCAAGAGTAACAAACGCAAAGACATCATATCACAATTTCGGGTTTTTGTCGATGGCGATGAACTGAGGAGTTAAGCGTTAAGCTACTCACTTCACAGGACTTGAGGCATCCTTTGGCTTCGCTTGTGTGCGGGAGATGTTCCTCAGGAGAACTTGCATCGGAGAATGTCCGTGTCACGCCGCAGTCATGTGCCGCAATCGGCCTTTTGGTAAAATCGGGAGCATTCAGTTGTCAATTCTCGTCGAATGACCTATGGCACGGGGGTCTAGAGATATGCGGATTCGGCGCCGCCTTAATTTTTTCTTTCTCGTCTTGTTTCTGGCCGCAGGCGGCACGTTGTTTCAAATTGAAGCGCGCAGTCTGCCTGACGAGGACGATGCCGTCACGGCCAAAGCTGCCGATTTGCCCACCGGCATGCGCATCACGCCCGCTGCTGCTCCTGGCGCCCGCTTTTCCGTCCTGAACCCGAATCTGCCCGGCTCGCCCGAGTTTACGGTTGGCCAGGCTGTGAGCACGGCGGTTAGTCCAGACGGCAACACACTGCTGATTCTTACGAGCGGCTACAACATTCGCTATGACGCAAGCGGCAATCTGGCCCCGCAAGAATCGAATGAGTACGTCTTCGTTTATGACATTACGACTCAGCCCCCCAGGAAGATGCAGGTCCTGCAGGTGCCGACCGCGTTCAATGGCTTAGCGTGGAACCCTAACGGGAACGAATTTTATGTTTCGGGGGGCGAGCAGGACGTCGTGCATGTTTTTGCGCGCCAAGGCGCAGTGTGGCGCGAAGCCGGGACGCCGGTGCGTCTGGGGCATGCGGCGGGCCTCGGGCTGGGCGTTCCGCCCGAAGTCGCGGGAATTGGAGTGAACGCAGCGAGTACACAGTTGATTGCCGCAAATTACGAAAATGATTCGATCAGCGTCGTGGATCTCGGCTCGCGCGCGAAGATTGCGGAACTCGATCTGAGGCCGGGGAAGAGCGACCCATCGAAAAGGGGGATGGCGGGCGGGGAATATCCATTCTGGGTGGTTGTCAAGGGCAATGAGAAAGCCTATGTCTCCAGTATCCGCGACCGCGAAATTGTGGTCGTGGCACTCAAGCCGGGCGCGAGCGATGTGCCGCGTATGATGAGTCGAATCGCTGTGCGCGGGACGCCTAACAAAATGATCCTCAACCGCAGCGGCTCGCGACTGTATGTCGCCTGCGATAACAGCGACTCGGTGGCAATTGTGGACACGGAGAGCGACAGGCTCATTTCGCAATTCGCCGTTACCGCGCCCAAGAATGTGTTTCTGAACCCGCGCGGCTTCAAGGGAAGCAACCCGAATAGTTTGGCGCTTTCTCCGGACGAGCGCACCCTGTACGTTACCGAGGGCGGAACCAACGCCCTGGCAATAGTCAAACTGGACGGGGATACGGGGCGAGTAGCTGGCCTAGTTCCCACCGGCTGGTATCCAAATTCCGTCAGCGTCAGCCGTGATGGGGCACGGCTCTACATCGTCAACGGCAAGAGTCCTGAAGGACCGAGTCTGACAGGCTGCGGCTACACGCCATCGCCCGCGGCGTGTCAGGCAAGAAACGCGTTCATTTTTCAGCGCACCAAAGCGGGATTTCTCACCCTGCCTGCGCCATCGGAGAAAAGCCTCGGCGCATGGACGGAGCAAGTGGCGCGAAATGATCATTTCCGCGCCGAGGGGGCCAGAGATCAAGCCGTGGTCGAGTTCTTGCGCAGTAAGATTCATCACGTCGTCTACATCATCAAGGAAAACCGCAGCTACGACCAGGTGCTCGGCGACCTGGAGCGGGGCAACGGCGACCCGGCGCTCACATCGCTGCCTGAGCCCATATCCCCGAATCATCACGAGCTGGCGCGCCGCTTTGTGACGCTCGACAATTTTTACGCCAGCGGGGAAGTGAGCGGCGACGGCTGGAACTGGAGCACCGCAGCGCGAGCAACCGATTCAGTCGAAAAGACGGTTCCGGTGCAATATGCCGGTCATGGGCTGGACTACATCTACGAGGGCGGAGGGCGGAATATCAACACGGGGATTGCGTCGCGATCGGAGCGCCTACGAGCGAATCCGCTCACCCCGGGTGACGATGATCTCCTACCGGGCACGGCCAACGTCAGCGCGCCGGACGCCGCGGACGACGACGAGAATACGGCGGGCGCCGGCTATCTTTGGGATGGCGCCATTCGGGCCAAGCTCACGCTGCGCAATTATGGCTTCTTTATCGATCTCTTGCGCTACCGCCTGCCCGATATTGCGCCGGGATATCTACCTCCGGTTCGTGATGCTCGCGCCGAGGGAACCCCCGTCGCGTTTGCCACGAATGCGGATCTCGCTGCTTTCACCGATGCCTACTATCGCGGCTTCGACGAGCGCCTTCCGGACTACTGGCGGTTTAAAGAATGGGAGCGCGAATTTGACGATTACGTCCGCAATGGCAACCTGCCCGCCCTCGAGCTCGTACGCTTGGGGGGCGATCATTTTGGAGATTTCGGGCGAGCGATTGATGGCGTCAATACCGTCGAGACACAGATGGCCGCCAACGATTATGCCCTGGGGCTGGTGATCGAAAAGATCGCGCGCAGCCCTTATAAGAACGACACGCTCGTTTTCGTGGTCGAAGACGACGCTCAGGATGGCCCGGATCACGTGGACGCACACCGCAGTCTGGCCTTTGTCGTTGGACCCTACGTGCGGCAGCGCGCTCTGGTCTCCGAGCGCTACACCTCGGTGCATGTGCTCAGGACCATCGAAGATGTCCTCGGGATAGAGCCCTTAGGTTTGAACGACAGCTCGGTGGAGCCCATGACGGCGGTTTTCGACCGAACGTTGCAACCATGGAATTACCAGGTCATCGTGCCGGCTGTGCTCAGAAGCACGCAGTTGCCTTTGCCCGCCGCGACTGCGGGAGGGGTGGGGACCGCAGACGATCACGCCTATGCGCAGCCGCGGCGGGATGCAGCTTATTGGACGGCCAAAACCGAGGGCATGGATTTTTCCGCCGAAGATCGGGCAGATACGCCGCGCTTCAACCGCATTCTCTGGTCCGGCCTGATGGGCGATGCCGTGCCTTTTCCAGAGAGCCTCAGACCTCGGAATCTCCGCCGTCACCGTGGGCGTTTCCTGCGGCGCTTTGCTCAAAGCAGGTAATAAGAATCTAAACCAGTTGGCGGAGGCGGGTGAAGCGGTCGCTGCGAACCTGCTTGGCGCGCTTGTGTTCGTACATAAGGGCATCGGCGCGGCTGATCTGCTGCTCGAGCTCTTGGGGGCCGGCGACATCAACGATGCCCAAGCTGACGGAAAGCTCGTAGAAGCGGCCGGAATTCTCATTGCTTCTACCGATCAGCTGGAACAGCCGTTTGCGAACCAGGAGATCGCCTGTCTCCCCGGTGTGGGAGAGCAAGATGCAGAATTCGTCGCCGCCAAGGCGTCCGATGATATCCGATTCGCGGAAGCACTCCCGGAGCAAGCCGGCGATTCGCTGGAGGGCGTAATCGCCTTCACGATGGCCAAAGTTGTCGTTGATGTATTTGAGATTGTCCACATCGATAAAAATCAGCGAAGAGCGCACGCCCTGGCGCGAAGTCAATTTCAGGTGCTGCTCGGCCAGGCTAATGAAGCCGCGGCGATTGTGCAGGCCAGTCAGTTCGTCTAGAAGCGAGAGGCTGCGCAGGTGCAGCTGGGCCTGCTGGCGGGCAATGGCAAACGACAGCGCTCGCGCGAGCTGTTCCGGGTTGAGTTCGGATTTAACGAGAAAATCTTGGGCGCCGAGCTGCAGGGCCTGAGCAGCGAGAGAATCATCGGCGGCTCCGCAGAGCGCTATGAATGGCACGCTCGGGGCTGTCCGCAGCGCTTTGACGAGGAGGTCCAAGCCCTGGGCGTCCGGCAGCGATAGATCGACGAGGGCTACGTCGGCCCGGCCATTCTGCAGATGACGCTTCGCCTGGCGGAGCTTGTGCGCGCGGCGGAGTCGGAATTTGGCGGCGCCTCCTGCGCGCAGCATCTGCGCCAAGCGGCGCGCGTCAACGGGATCGCTTTCGACTAGGAGTATCTGAATCTGTTGGCTGGGCATGGCACCCCTCGCTTGCGAGGATTTTGCGCATTCTTTCAGACGAATACCGAGCTGAAATGTTTTCTGGCAAGCGGAAGGAAGGTGTTCCTGCAGGCCAAGTGAACTACAAGAGCTAAAACGATTGTAGCTGATGGTTGCGCCGGGTCAAGCCCCGCGGCAGACCGTGCGGTGGATGTCTAACTGGCTTTTCACTATTTTCCCTGTGTTTTTCGACGCTGTTTTCCACAGTGCGGTCGAAGGCGACGCTCGCCCGGGAGACAAGGGCAATCAGTAGAGGAGGACTAGGAGCGCTGATCCATGGGCACATAGGGCCGCTGATCGTGGCCCATGTAAATCTGGCGGGGACGAGCAATCTTCTGTTCGGGATCGAGTAACATCTCTTCCCACTGGGCGATCCATCCGCTGGTACGCGGAATAGCGAACAGCACCGGAAACATGGTAACCGGGAAACCCATGGATTGGTAGATCAAGCCTGTGTAGAAATCGACATTGGGATAAAGTTTGCGGCTGACGAAATATTCGTCCTGCAGGGCGATGCGCTCGACTTCCAGGGCGATATCGAGGAGCGGATTGCGGCCCATGACGTCGAAGACTTCATCGGCAATGCGCTTGATGATGCGCGCGCGGGGATCGTAATTCTTATAAATCCGATGACCAAAGCCCATCAGGCGCTTTTCGCCGGATTTGACGCGCTTGATATACGACGGGACGTTGCCAATGGAGCCGATTTCCATGAGCATGCGCAGAACTTCTTCATTGGCGCCCCCATGCAGCGGGCCATAGAGGGCGGCGGTGGCGGCGGCACAGGCGGAATAGGGGTCGACGTGCGAGCTGCCGACATTGCGCATGGCGGCGGCGGAGCAATTCTGCTCGTGATCGGCGTGGAGAATAAAGAGGATGTCCAGGGCATGCTCGAGCGTAGGATTGGGCCTGTATTTTAATTCCGTGGTTTTGAAGAGCATATTCAGGAAATTGCCGGGATAGGTCAGTTCGTTATCGGGATAGACAAAAGGCATTCCGAGGCTGTGGCGATAAGCGAACGCGGCGAGCGTGGGCATTTTGCCAATCAGACGATAGGTTTGCTTGCGACGGGACTCCGCATCGAAGATATGGCGTGCGTCGGGGTAGAACGTGGAGAGCGCCGCAATGGTGGAGATCAACATACCCATGGGGTGGGCGTCGTAATGAAAGCCGTCGAGAAATTTCTTAATGCTCTCGTGAATGAAGGTGTGGTGGGTGACGTGGTAGGTCCATTCCTCTAATTGCTTGCGGGTGGGAAGTTCGCCAAAAATGATCAGGTAGGCAGTCTCGAGATAGGTGCTTCGCTCGGCTAACTCCTCAATCGGGTATCCGCGATAGCGCAGGATGCCGTTATCGCCATCGATGAAGCTGATCTTGCTTTTGCACAGGGCCGTATTATTGAAGGCGGGATCGTAACTCATCATTCCGAAATCGTTCTGATTCAATTTGATCTGACGGAGGTCGAAAGCGCGGATGGTATCGTCGGTAACGGGTATTTCGTACGTTTTACCGGTACGGTTGTCGGTGATGGTGAGCGAGTCCCGGCTCATGCGATTGGCCTCTCGAAGGGTCGATTGGGCTGCGGGTTTGACTGGATTCATGTTTCCTGTCTCAGTTTAAGCCATCAGGGCAGCGCGTCAATGTACACCAAGTCGCGCCCCCGCGGAATAGAGTCGTGAACGGGATCAAGCCTGACTTACTGACGAGCCGCGCCCCCAGTGCCAGTCGACTTCAGGTCTCTAAGGGTCAGCGGCGGTCTGCGGCGGCATGGCGCACATCATGACCCTCGACCATGTAGATGACGTCCTCGGCGATGTTGGTGGCATGATCGGCGACACGTTCCAAATTTTTGGCGACGAGGATCAACTCGAAGGCCTGAAAGACCACGGCCGAATCGCCCATCATGTAGCTCAACAACTCTCGAAAGATTTGGTCGCGGAGGTTATCCACCTGGTCGTCACGAACGAGTACGGAGCGGGCCAGTGTGAGGTCGCGGCGGACGACGGCGTTCAAGCTATCGCGAACCATCCCTTCGGCAAGTTCGCTCATTCGAGGAAGGTCGACGTAAGGCTTGACGCGGGGATGCCGAAGGATGCGTTGTGAGGACTGCGCGATGTTGACGGCCTGATCGCCGATGCGCTCGAGATCATTATTGATACGCGAAATGGCGAGGACGAAGCGCAGATCGGCAGCCATTAATTGGTGGAGCGCAAGCAGCTGCATGACGCGGTCGTCGATCTCCATCTGCAGCTCATTGATGGCCGGCTCTTCCTCAAGAACGGCCTCGGCGAGGGAGGCCTCGCTATCCAGCACGGAATGGATGGCCTGGTGCACGGCACGTTCGGCCAGGCTGCCCATCCAGAGGAGCCTTTCCTTCAGGCCATTCAGCTCGATCTCAAAATGTCGTTCCATGGTTTGCGCCTCTTAAGATCAGGCCCGTTGTGACAGGCCGGCAGGTATTTTCCTCATCCGAAACGGCCGGTGATGTAAGCCTCGGTGCGCGGGTCGGATGGAGTGGTGAAGAGCTGCGGTGTTGGCCTGAACTCGATCAACTCGCCATTCAGCAGGAAGGCGGTGGCGTCGCTGACGCGTGCGGCCTGTTGCATATTGTGGGTGACGATGACCA
>QHYQ01000421.1 GCA_003224175.1 Acidobacteriota bacterium | reverse complement strand
GTGGTCGAGTCATAGACAGGCTCCTCGACCGGATCGTCATAGGTGCGGTCGTAGCCGCGCTGCAGGCCGGCCTTTTGGACTGCCTCAGCCTCCTGGTCGGTCAGAAACTCTCTCCCCGCGTATTTGGCCGGCCGTTCCAAGGGCGTGAAGCTCTCGCTCGTCCAATACCCATGCAGATCCGGCTGGCCGTCGGGAGTACGAGGCATGTTCAAGGCTTTTGAATTCGCCGGCTTAGTCGTGATCGCCTTTGTGGTTTTCGTATCAGCACTGCCGACCGCGCGGGAGGATTGGGCTTCGAGAAAAGTGGGTGCGAAGAAAAGCGCCATTAAGGCAATGGATAGGGCGTTCGATGAAACTGCAATGCGGCTACTCATGGTTGGAACTCCTCGAGCTCTTACTTGCCGGGCCGCTTGCTATATTGGCCGTAAAGCAAATCCAAAACGAACTCGGTGCAGTTGAAGTCCACCAATTGGATGTTTTTCTCCATACGGCGATAGAGCGGGAAGCTCATTTTCCAAGGCCGCGTAAACACGTTGGGATCCTCGATCATCGCTTCATACATTATGTGATAAGGACTCACCTGCGTGTAGCGTTCGATCACGTGCAGTGCATCACTGTGGTAATCCCCGGCCCGATCAAACCAGCTATAGGGAAGGAACCCGGTCGAGTCGATGACCAGCGTGTCTCCTTCAAAATGTCCGTGCGACCATCCCATCCAACTATCGGCGGGAGCGTCCTTGGGAATGGTCTTGTCATTCGGGTTCATGTAGATCGTGCGCACCGCACGCGCAAACTGATAGGAGAAGAGGATCGTGTCCGTGCCCTGAATAATTTGAAAAGGGAAGGGCATGTAATTCGCGCGCGGCACACCAGGCGAATAACATTTAAGTTCCGGATCGCCAGTGTCGTGGCGATGGGGATCACTTGTGATATTGACGACCATGCGCTTATCGGCGTTGGCCTTTTTCTGCGCCAACGCTTCGGGCTTGTACGGGATCTCCCCGCCCTCCACAATCCCTTGTCCTCCCGGCCAGGCTCCGTAGGCGCCCATGATGTCGGGATGCGGTCCGGGTTGCGCGTCGTGATCCTGAACATCGATATCGGCGGTGACAAAAGACTGCCAGATGCCGTTGAAGTCGGGTTTACCGTCCGCAGTACGAGGCGCTTTGTAGGGAGGGGATTGACCGGGCGCCGGAATTTTGTTCCCAGCCGCGGCAGGCGCCTGGCCTGCCATGGGTGTGCCCCCCATCAATGCGAGAGCGTCAAGAGCACGGGCCACCGCTTTGCGGTGGTTGTATGACCCTGAAACTCCTTCCGAGAGCTGGCCACCTATGGTGCTGCGCAATTAAAATCCGAAGCACAACCTGGTTCGGCAGCTAAGGCCGCTTTCTCTCTGGAGCGTTCCTGCCCGATCAAGAGCATGGCTCCGGTTCTGGCGATTGTATAGATGGTGGCGGGCGTTGTCCTGAAAAGGAGAACGGCCCGACCCCGCTGGGGAGATTGAGTAGTTTTCGCCAACCGGGCCGGGCCAAGTTGAATTCTACAGGGGAAGGTGAGCATGAAATCCAAGCCACAGGAGAAAAACAGAAAGGCAAGCAACCATCCAACGCAGCACCATTGGCACGAAATGAATCGCAAGCAACGACGGGAGATGATGCGCCAGATCCAGAGCGAAGACGTCAGCTTGGAAGTGGTCCATCCCGATGCCGCGGGCATTGATATCGGCAACGAATTCCATTACGTGGCGGTACCGCCGAGCCGAGATAGCCAACCGGTACGGCGCTTCGGGTGCACCACCGCGGAGCTGAAAGCGATGGCCGCCTGGCTGAAGCAGTGCGGGATTTGCACCGTCGCCATGCAATCAACAGGAGTTTATTGGGTCGCCGTATACGACATCCTCGAAGCGGCTGGCTTGGAGGTGTACCTGGTGAATGCCCGGGACACGAAGAATCTGCCTGGGCGCAAGACCGACGTACAGGAGAGCCAGTGGCTGATGAAGCTGCACACCTACGGACTGTGGCGAAATTCCTTTCGGCGGTCGCAAGAGATTCGCGTGATGCGGACCTACTGGCGGCAGCGCAACGATCTCGTGCAGAGTGCGGGCCGGCATATTCAGCGGATGCAGAAGGCGTTGACGCAGATGAATCTGCAGTTGGCCAACGTGTTGAGCGATCTGAGCGGAACAACCGGGCAGGCCATTATCAAGGCCATTCTGGCAGGCGAACGCGATCCGCATAAGCTGGCTCAGTTTCGGGATCCTCGAGTAAAAGCGAGTGAGGAGCAGATTGCGCAGAGTCTGGAAGGCAACTGGCAACCAGATTTGCTGTTTGTGCTGCAGCAGGAGCAGGCTGGTTACGAGTTTTGCCAAAAGCAGATGGCCGAGTGCGATCGCCAGCTCCAGCAGTATCTCCAGCAGCGAGAGGATCGGAGCCAGGGTGCCCCTCTGCCGGAAGAGAAGCGCAAGGAGCGGCTGAGGAAGAAGAAGGGGAATGCACCACAGTTCGGCTTGCGCGAAGGGTTGTTTCGCATGACCGGCACGGACCTAACCCGCATCGATGGCATCGATGTCATGACCGCGACGGCTATCATTAGCGAAGCGGGTTGGGATATGAGCAAATGGAAAACCGAGGACCATTTTGTTTCCTGGCTGCGGCTGTGTCCGGACAAGCGCATCAGCGGGAACAAGATCATTGGGAAAGGACGGCTGCCCACCAACAATCCGATCAGTGTCGCCTTGAAGATGGCGGCCAGCACCTTACGGCTGAGCAAAACCTATCTGGGAGCACAGTTCCGTCGACTCAGAACCAAACTGGGTGCTCCGGTAGCCATCAAGGCCATGGCTGCCAAGCTGGCCCGCTTACCGCATGCTGCGCTACGGCATGAAATACATGGACCAAGGAGCCGCCTACTACCAACTCAAACACCGCGAATTACAGGTCCGGCAGCTCAAGTGGAAAGCCGCCAGCCTTGGATACAAAGTCACCCCAATACCGGCCGCGGCCTAGCAAGCAGGAGTTTCTGGGGAGCACCGGCCACCGCTTTGCGGTGGTTGTATTTTAGCGCGAGCGTCAAACGATGAGGGAGTTGGCTGGGTCTTCAAAGTGAACCATCGACCAGAATCGATTCGCAACGGCGGATAGATCGGCTGTCAGTTAATCCCGCGGGCTGTAATAGCCGGTCCGGGCGTGTGCAATAAGAGAGCGGTCATTGGATGGAGTTAGGCTGACCTTGATTCGGCGCCAGCCACCGTCGTGATGAGGGTCACTGGATTTATACCCGATGATGTACTGGCTCCGCAGTTCCGTTCCTATCTTTCCGGAAAGATCAAGCAATTCCCTCAAGCTCGCGGCCTGGAAAACGTGCCCTCCGGTCATCTCGGCAAGCTCGGAAAGCAGGCTGGGACCTTCGCGCTCCTCGGTCGTCTTGCTCATGTCGTGGGCATCAAAAATTCCAAGCGCATAAAGCTGGCAGTCGGATTCCCTTAAAAGGTTTCGGATTTCGGTTTCGTGGTGCCGACTGTGATTGTCTCCCCCGTCAGAGATGACGAGCAGGATATGCCTGTCATGGCGCGCGCTTTTCATTTGCGCCACGCCGAGGTAGATGGCGTCAAGCAGGGCGGTCCGGCCCCTGGGTTTCAGTGAGGTTGTCCGCTCTTGCAATTGCTCGATATCGGAAGTGAAGGGACTATTTAAATCGGGCCGATTATTAAAACTGATCAGAAAGAATTCATCCTTGGGATTGGACTTCTGCAAAAACTGCGCCACGGCGTGTCGCGACGCGACCATTTTGTCGGACATGCTCTCGCTGGTATCGAAGAGCAGTCCGATCGACGCCGGGACATCCTCAGTCGAGAAGGTCAGGATTTCTTGCTCGACATTGTCCTCAAAGAGCCGGAAGTTTTTCTTTTCCAGATTCGGAACGGGGTGCCCATAAGCGTCGGTGACGCTGGCGTTGACGAGCACCATGTCCACGTCGATCTGGATGGAGTTGGCCGATGGCTGTCGCCTGTGCAGCGTTAAAGGGCCGTCGACTTGCGCACCGGCCGACAGCTGAAGAGGCACCACGAAACCGAAATCCGAAACCTTTTAAGGGAATCCGACTGCCAGCTTTATGCGCTTGGAATTTTTGATGCCCACGACATGAGCAAGACGACCGAGGAGCGCGAAGGTCCCAGCCTGCTTTCCGAGCTTGCCGAGATGACCGGAGGGCACGTTTTCCAGGCCGCGAGCTTGAGGGAATTGCTTGATCTTTCCGGTTATTGGGCTGGCTATCGGGTTGTTCGTCTTCTCGATTCCGAGCTTTTCACAGGAAGTGATCTATCCGAAAGCGGAGATCTTCGGCGGCTTCTCCATGTACCGAGCGGGGTCGACCTTTATGGGATGGCAAGCTTCCGCGAACTTCAATGTTGCTCACCACCTCGCGATCGTGGGTGATTTCGGTGGGCAGTACAAAACCGTTCTCAGCGTCCCCCTCAACTCCTACCAGTTCCTGTTTGGTCCGCGGGTGATGTGGCGCAGGAATAGGGTCACGCCTTTCGTCCATGCCATGTTCGGAGGCATCAGGGATGGCGTGGGTAGCACGACTATACTCGGTGTAACTACGCCTGCCGTAGCCTCTACCGGCCTGGGAATGGGAATAGGCGGTGGTTTCGATATCAATGTCTCCGAGCGGCTTGCGCTGCGCGTGCCGCAGTTCGATTGGACGCCGATGCACATCGCCGGCACTACCATACTTGGTGTAACTGTGCCTGGCGCATGGTCAACCAACCAAATCCGCATCGGAATCGGCTTGGTCGTGAAAGCTGGCCAACAATAAGACTGCCGTTTAGACTGGCTCGCGCTTCAGAGATGCAGGCATTCGAACAACACGAAAAAGCCCTGTCAGCCCTGTCAGCCATGGCAGGGCATTTTCGTGTTCCATCCCACGTCAAGACGGAGTCGTGCAGCACAGGCAACATGGCTGCAAGAGAACTGGAAACCGTGCGAATTTCAGGCGAGTATTCCAAGAACGGAGCAGAAGAGAAGGAGCCACTACGCGACCGCAAAGCCCGTTCGGGAGAACGCCCAGGGCGCGAATGTAATTCTCGTGTCGTAATGACCCCTCGCGCGCGTGCTGGCATCGAATGGGCGACGTCGGAGACTCAACAAGAGCCCATCCGATTTTTAGCTCAGGGTTTTAGCTTCAAGAAGTAAAAGTTGCTGCAAGACAAGGGGCTCGACACGATCAACTAATGGGGAGCCCTGCTCGTTCGAGCAGGCGTGATCCACGGCATGATGCGAGGCCCGCTCACAGCGCTATCGCGATTTTGTAGGACGAGCTGCTTTGAACATCGAGTGAAGTGCTCCCAGTTGGCAACAAGGATTTTCCTTCTAGCACTCGGCTGCATATTGTGCGCCAGCGGCTACGCACAAGACCAGAATTGCAGCGTCATTCCCGCGGGACAGGAATTTTGGATTCGACTTACCGAACCGGTTTCCACCTACAGTTCCAAGCAGGACGCTGCGGTCCAGGCGATCCTGATTCAGTCACCGCGCTGCGGTGGATTCCCGGTTTTCTCCGCAGGAACCGCAGTGCAAGGGCACATTACGCGTGTGCGCAGGGTGGGCATGGGATTCCGGCACGGGTCCTCCGCAGTAGGCATCGACTTTAACAAGGTCTCGGCAGGTCCAAAATCTCTGGCCGTGAAAGCGCGGGTGGAGGAGGTCGCTAATGGACGCGAGGCTGTGAAGGCGGGCGTCATCGAAGGAGTGGGCGGTCGAGCGACGCCGCAACAACTGATGTCAACGCGCCTGCTGCACCTTCCCTTTTGGAATTCTGAGGCTTATTGGATATTTTTGCTGCGGCGCGGAGCCTTTCCATTTTCGCCTGAGCCAGAAATCTACTTGCCTCCGGGAACGGATTTACGCCT
This sequence comes from Acidobacteriota bacterium, assembly GCA_003224175.1. GTDB lineage: Bacteria > Acidobacteriota > Terriglobia > Acidiferrales > UBA7541 > Palsa-189. The sequence continues at coordinate 8,664 of QHYQ01000421.1, read as the reverse complement.
AAGGCTGATGGCGCCACTGGAGCTTCCTGCGGAGTTCCTCAGAGCCCGGCAACAGGAGAGTACGGAAAATGAGCAGGACGATGCGGGAATTAATGAAGACCTGCGCCAGAAATTGCTGGCCCTGCCGAGTCGCAGCCTAACTCGGAGCGGGCGGCCTTCCGACGTGGTGAACCTGGCATTTAGAGGCTCTCCGGAGCAAATCGGAGCGGCCTTTGAGGCAGCGGGGTGGACCTATGGTGATTCCGTGTCGGCTTGGTCGGTGCTGCGTGAGATGCGCGCCTTAAGCTCACTAAACAGCTACTCTCACCTGCCGATTTCAAACCAGTGGCTCGGCGGAGAAGCTTCTGATATCCGGTTGCAAAAAAGTTTTGACAGCTATCAAAAACGCGAGCACATCAGACTCTGGGACGAGGATGCGCTCGAGCAGGATTTTTGGGTCGGCGGTGCAATCCGCGAAACCAGCGCCACCTGGTCGATTCGCACCGGGAGGTTTATCCACCATGTGGACTCCGATATAGATGCGGAACGCGAAAAAGTCGTGCGCGACCTAACTTTGACGGGATGTGTCGCGAATGTCTATCGCGTGCAGCGCCCCGAAAAGCCCGAGCGAGAGAAGACTGCGAGCGGGGATGCGCTTTGGACAGACGGAAGCCTGGCGGTTGTAGAACTGAACGATTGTGAAGCCCCGGCAACGGCGGCCATTTCTTCCAGCCCAATGCTGTGGCGGCCCAGGTCCAGGTGGAAACGTTTCGTGCGCGCCCAAGCGCTATCGATTCACGATCTCTGGCGATCCAACGTGATCTATATATCTTTCGATCTGGGCCTCACGGTGATTCATTCTTTGCGGAATCGGCGCGGACGTGGAACCCGGGAAAGCATCGGCGTCACCCCTACATATCGTGGCGCGAACTGACAAGCCGGCCCTGCAGAGACCCTGCGGAATCACCTCGGCGCCAGAACGGCAGAGCGCTTACCGCGTGAAATACAGCGGGGAGGTTAAGACAAGCCGAGGCGGCCGGAAATCTTAATATTCGGGTGCGGTCTCGCCGTTTCCTTTCGTTCGCTTTTCCGGAAGTACTCGGCCATCCTCCAGAACAAAGTGAGCCCCGCTCATGCGCGGTGCACCAGATTTTGCCGGATGCCCCGTAGCTGTAATCTTATCCCCAGGCTTGAATATGTCTTTAGTGAAACCGGCTCCGGACTCCTGGTGTGGATTGCCGAGTTCGGCGCCCCAGTGGACGACGTTGCCATTTTCGTCTTTAGCGTCAATGAGAAGACCGCAATGCGGATTGGCCCAAATCCATTCGGTTACCGTTCCTTTCACGGTGACCGATTTCTCCGTCTCGTAGGCAACACCGGTTCCGTGATGTGCAAATAGCGGTAGGCACGCGAGGGCAAGAGTCACAACCGAAGCGACACAAAGCGGAACCTTGGGGTTCATGAAATTACCTCCCGACTGCTCAATGTTTAGCACAGAATCCGGCCGCCAAACAATGCCGGCGCTGGCCGGCGGCCTTCTTTCCTACTTCACGGGGACAAATCGCTGCACCCTCTCGCCGTTTTGAACTTCACCGGTGTAGATGTTGCCTTTGGAGTCGACGGCAATCATGTGCAGCCCGAAGAACTGCCCTCCGTTTTGGCCAGCGCTGCCCATCTTGGCGACCACCTTGCCATCTTCACGATTGAGGAACCAGATACAGTTGTTGGTGAGGTCGGAAATGTACAAAAACCTCTGCGCCTTGTCAGGCGAAAAGGCCACACCTCCGGTAGAACCGCCCTCGCCGGTAGTGGGGGCCAGGATAAATTCCTTCAGGAACTTGCCTTCTTTCGTGGTGACCTGAATTCGGTTCGCGTTGCGATCAGCCGCGTAGACGAGCCCATCGTTCGAGATATTCAGCGTGAGATGGCCCTTGAATTCCTTGGGCATCGGCCCGCCGGGGGTGTAGGCGCGGTCGGCATCATTGGTGCTCATTTCCGACAAGGGCTTTCCATAAGCGCCCCAACCACGCTTGAACGCAAGGGTGTCCAGGTCAAAGACCATTACGCGGCCGCCCAGATAACTATCCGCGGCGTAGAGTTCGTGAGCAGGTTCGTCGAGGCGTATCTCTTCAATATTTTGGACGATCATCGGCGTCGTCGGAGGATATTTTTCGCGGAATGCGGCTACCTCGGCCGGATCGGGTCGTTTGGGCGGAGGGGCGGGAAAGGTCCCGAGTGGACCTGGACCGCCGCGGCTCGGATCTGGATTGAGAGCGGCTCCTGCCTCGCCGCCAGCGCCGCCCGGCGGCTTCTCCGGTGTGCGAGGGGCCTCACCGACAAGTTTGCCGGTCTTCGGATCATACTTGCGGACGGTGAATTGTCCGAGGTACACGAACGCTTTGCTGTCCACCGCCAGACCGTGGCCTTGCGGTTGCTCGGGTGTAAAAGAGCCGATAACGTTGCCGTCTTTATCGATGTGAATCATCGATGGAGGCCGCGTGCAGCACTCGGCGGTAGGCGGGTTCTTGGCCGCATGCAACTCGGTGTCTCTTAGATCGGCGGGACGATCCAGCACCCAGACATTATCATCCTTGTCTACTGCCAGCCCGGTTACGCCTCCGAGTTTCCACTTGTTCGGCAGGGGCTTGGGCCAGTCCGGATCGAATTTGTACTTCGGCGCGGTCTGCGCCTGCGCTCCCAAAAGGACACAAGCAGTCACGATCCAAAGGCCGATTAACCTGGAAAAGGTCGGCCCGCCTACAAGGCAACGAATTTTCGTTATCATGCGAGGACTCCTCTGCTTATCGCGACGCGTCGCTCATCTTCAACGTCGAACACTTCATAGCTATCTCGTAACATTGTCAAAACTTCCCACTGTCTGCGTTCCCTAAAAAACAGCCGAGCGGTATACTCCCACAATTCCAACCTAGCGGGGGAGCCGAATGGCTATTCTCCCGGGAGAACAGTCGGCCCCACAAAGTGTATCCGTAGCGGGAGCGCTCGGAACGGAAGAGGTGTACGCAGTTGAGGAGCGATCTGGGAGGTTTCTATTCACGGGCCGTGCCCAGCACCGGCGTACAGGTAACCCAGTTCTGAGGATTTCAAACGGCTTTCCCAGGGCTGACGATGCGCGCCAAGCCGACTGCAGGTTGAGGAAAATGATTGCGGCAGGCACAAAACTCGGGCCTTATGAAATCATCGGCGCGGTTGGTGCGGGCGGGATGGGAGAGGTGTACCGCGCCCGGGACACACGCCTCGGCCGCATCGTCGCGATCAAAATTCTCTCGCATCATCTCGCCAGCCGCGCTGAATTGCGCGAACGGTTCGAGCGCGAAGCACGCACCATTGCAAGCCTGAACCATCCTCACATCTGCACGCTCTACGACATCGGCCAGTAGGACGGAAGCGATTTTCTGGTGATGGAGTATCTGGAAGGCGAGACCTTGGCCGAGCGCTTGAAGAAAGGCCCGCTGCCGCTCGATCAAGTCCTGCAATACGCCATCGAGATTGCCGACGCGCTGGACAAGGCCCACCGCAAAGGAATCACGCACCGCGATCTGAAGCCCGGCAACATCATGCTGACCAAGTCGGGTACAAAGCTGCTGGACTTTGGTCTGGCCAAGCTGCGGCAAGACGCGGCACCTTCTGCACCGCTTTCGCAGGTTCCTACCAAGGAGGCCATGACTGCGGAAGGAACGATTCTAGGGACGCTGCAATACATGGCACCAGAGCAGGTAGAGGGCAAGACTGACGAGATAGATGGCCGCACGGACATCTTTGCCTTTGGCGTGGTCGTCTACGAGATGGCCACGGGGAAGAAGGCGTTCGAGGGCAAGACGTCGGCCAGCGTGATAGCGAAAATTCTTGAGACCGACCCGCCGCCGATTTCTTTGCTTCAACCCATGACGCCTCCACAACTGGATCGCGTAGTGAAGAAATGCCTTGCAAAAGAGCGCGACGACAGATGGCAATCCGCGAAAGACTTAGCGGATGAGCTGAAGTGGATTGCGGAAGCTCCCGAAAGAACGAAAGGTGTTGCGCTGGAGCCGAAGCGGACGAGGGAACTCTGGCGGCGTGTGGCCTTGGCGACAGCTGCAGTCGCAATTGCTGTGGCTGGCGGTGTGGCGATCTGGAACCTCAGGCCGACGCAGCCGCGGCCTGTCGTACGGACGGTGATTGCGCTCCCGCCGGGTCAGCAGCTCGCCGGACTCGATCAACCGGTTGTGGCTGTTTCGCCCGATGGGAGTCTTCTCGCCTATGTCGCCAGCACACGGGGCAGGCTCAACAACTCTTCCTGCGGGCAATGGACAGTCTGGAGGCCCGGCCTATGCCCGGCACCGAAGGAGCTATGAGCCCGTTTTTTTCACCCGATAGCCAATGGGTGGGCTTTTTCCAGAGCGGAACGCTCAAGAAGGTTTCCATAAGCGGAGGAGCGGCAGTATCCGTGGGCTATGCTGCAAACCCCCGCGGGGCCAGTTGGGACGGGCAGAGGGCCATTATCTTTGCACCTAGCCAAGACGGCCCTCTCCTACAGGTCTCGAACGAGGGAGAGGTCTCGCGACCCCTGACTCAGCTCGAGAAAGCAGATATAACCCACCGCTGGCCGGACGTTCTGGCCGGCGGTAAGGCAATAGCTTTTGTTGCGGCATCACGTGACACAAGTGTTGCCAGCGCTCGGATTCTGGTCCGGTCCATCCAGACCGGAGAGCAGCGAGATCTCGGCCAAGGGATCACGTACCCTCGCTACGTGCCCTCGGGGCACTTGATTTATGCGCAGGGAACGACCTTGATGGCCGTCCCGTTCGACCCCGATCGGTTGGAGATCAAGGGGTCGGCGATCCCCATGGTCGAAGGCGTCGCGGTATCGCAAATAAGTGGAGCAGCCCAATACGGCATCTCCTCCACGGGCTCACTAGTTTATGTTTCTGGGGTTGCTACGGCGGTCCAACGCAAACTGGTATGGGTCAATCGCAATGGGACAGAGCAGGCGTTGCCTGCTCCCGCGCAGGCCTACCGCTATGCCCGCCTTTCTCCGGACGGGCTGCGAGTAGCCGTGGAAAGCGATAGCCAAATCTGGATTTACGATCTCAACAGGGATACGTTCACCCGCTTAACGTTCGAAGGAACGAACCAGGGCCCGGTTTGGACGCCAGACGGCAAGCGGATCACAGTTGATTCAAGCAAGGAAGGAACGGCGAATCTCTTCTGGCAACTGGCCGATGGCAGTGGGGGGCTGGAGCGATTAGGCACAAGCCAGTACGCCCAAGTTCCTAGATCCTAGTCTCCTGATGGGCAACTCCTGGCCTTTCACGAGAACAATGTTACCAGCGGGAAGGATATCTGGGTGTTGCGGCTGAGCGATCACAAGGCCGAGCCGTTTCTCCGGACACCGTTCAATGAAGGGGGGCCAGTATTTGGAAACCCAAGGTACTCTTCGAGGGACAATATCTTCCGGTCCAAGCTGGTCTGATGAGCACTGCTTATGACGTGTCGCCCGATGGGCAGCGTTTTCTAATGATCAAGGCCAGCGAACAGGGGCAGGCGCCCTCACAAATCAATGTGGTTCTGAACTGGTTTGAAGAGTTGAAGCGCCGCGTGCCTCCAGGGAAATAATCAGCGTGAAAACTGGAGCTCATCTTGGTTCATACGAAGTCGTCGCGCAGATTGGCGCTGGCGGGATGGGAGAGGTTTATCAGGCGCACGACACCAAGCTGGGGCGCGACGTGGCGATCAAGGTCCTTGCCGCAAGCGTTTGCGCACGATCCCGAGAGACTGGCTCGTTTTCAGCGCGAAGCGAAAATGCTTGCTTCACTGAATCATCCGAACATCGCCACGATCTACGGATTGGAACAATCAAACGGCACAAACTACCTGGTGATGGAACTGGTTCCGGGCGAAACGCTGGCGGAGCGCAAGCAAGAAGGGGCGGTTCCAATCGAAGAAGCTCTGGCCATTGCGAAGCAGATTGCCGAGGCGCTGGAAGCTGCTCACGAGAAGGGCATCATTCACCGCGACCTGAAACCTGCCAACGTGAAAGTGACGCCGGAAGGCAAGGTCAAGGTGTTGGATTTTGGCCTGGCGAAGGCGTTTGCGGGTGATGCGGTGAGCAGCGATCCATCGGAATCGCCCACGCTGAGCAGGGCCGCAACGATGCAAGGTGTGATTCTCGGCACGGCTGCGTACATGAGCCCGGAGCAAGCCCGCGGCAAGGTGGTAGACAAGCGGACGGACATTTGGGCATTCGGCTGCGTGCTGTACGAATTGCTTACCGGCAAGCAGGCTTTCACTGGTGAGGACGTAACGGAAATTCTGGCCGCAGTCGTGATGAAGGAGCCAGCGTTCGACGCGCTGCCCGCAAAAATTCCTCCCGCCATCCGAACACTCTTGAGTCGTTGCCTACGGAAAGATCGGCGGCAGCGTCTTCCAGATGCTGGCGCAGTCCGAATCGAGATCGAGGAGGCATTGGCTGCTCCGGCAACTGCGGTTGCAGCGACCGCTGCCCCAGCGCCAAGAGGTTTGCGCGAGCGCATAGCTTGGCCGGCAGCCGCGGCTGTGCTTGGGCTGATCGCCATCGCATTGGTCATCGTGCTAGTGCTACGCGCCCCGAAGCCGCGGCAGCCTCTGCAGGCGGTCCAGTTCAATGCGGAAATCGGCGTGGACGCGAGCCTGTATACCATCTACGGGCCTGCCGCGATCCTCTCACCCGACGGCACGCGACTGGCTCTTGTTGCCACCGGTTCCGATCAGAAGCGGCGCATCTACGTCCGTTCGCTCGATCAGTCGCAGCCCACTGCGCTTTCCGGGACGGAGAATGCCCTCGATCCCTTCTTTTCGCCCGATGGCCAGTGGATCGGATTCTTCGCCGGCGGCAAGCTGGAGAAGATTTCCGTGCAGGGCGGCGCGGCGGTCACGCTCTGCGACGCTCCCAATGATCGCGGCGGAAGCTGGGGCGAAGACGGAACAATCGTATTCACACCGGACGTCCGGCTCTGGAAATCTATGACGGCAAGAGGAGGGACATCTGGGTGTACGAGTGGGAACGCGATGCCCTCACGCGCCTGACCTTTGCCGGCGAGGCAAACCGCTTCCCGGTGTGGACTCCCGACGGCCAAAGGATCGCCTATTCCTCGCAGGAAAAGGGCGGAACGTTTAACCTCTGGTGGATACGCGGCGACGGTGCCGGAAATGCCCAGCGCCTCGCGGAAAGTAAGAGCCCCCAATACGCGCCTTCGTGGCGACCCGATGGCAAGGTCCTAGCGTTCTACCAAAACAACCCTGGCACGAATTTTGACATCGTGACTCTCCCCATCGAAGGCGACGACAAATCCGGGTGGAAGCCGGGAGAGCCGAAGCCCTTCGTGAACAGCCTTTTCGACGAACTAGAGCCCGCCTTCTCGCCCGATGGCCGCTGGCTCGCTTACATGTCCAACGAATCCGGCAGCTACGAAGTGTACGTCCGGCCTTTCCCCGGCCCAGGAGGCAAGTGGCAGGTTTCCATCGGGGGCGGCCTGTACCCCAAGTGGTCGCGCAACGGCAAGGAGCTTTTTTATCGTACGGAGGACAGCAAGCTGATGGTAGTCAGCTACTCAGCTTCCGGCGACTCCTTCCACGCAGACAAGCCCCAGCTCTGGTCGCCCGGCCAGTTCACCGACCGCGGGCTGGGCAACTATACCTTTGACCTGCATCCCGACGGCAAACGCTTCGCCGTGTTGAAGGCCCCGGGCACAGAAAGGGCCGCTGCGGTGAACAAGGTCAGCTTCATCTTCAATTTCTTCGACGAGATCCGCCGCAAGGTTCCCTCCGGGAAGTGAACGCATGATCGGCCAAACCATCTCGCACTATTGAATCCTGGAAAAGCTCGGTGGTGGCGGCATGGGTGTGGCGTACGAAGCTGAAGACCTCAAGCTCGGCCGTCAGGTCGCCCTGAAGTTTCTGCCAGAGGAACTGGCCCGCGACCCGCAAGCCCTGGAGAGATTCAAGCGCGAAGCGCGCTCGGCCTCAGCGCCGAATCACCCCGAACGTCTGCACAATCCGCCCGATGAAGCCAAGTACTCTCACTTCACCGCCATAGGGTTGTTGGGACTTTTACCGCTCGTGGCTGCCCCTAGCGATGAGGGACTCCACGCCCACACTCAGACCCCGCTTCCCTGGGATTTCGAGAAGCTACGGATGGCATCCTCTTGGGTTTTGGATACCTCAAACACCGTCAGCAGTTTTGTGATCTGCAACAGTTGATTGAAGTGGGCTCCCAAGTTGCAAAGCCGCAGCAAGGCTCCTCCTGATTCGGCGCTGGAATAAGCAGCGACCAGGGCGCCAAGACCTGAGCTGTCGATCATCGTGACGTTCTTCATGTCGAGAACAAGCTTCTTTTTGCCTTCGGAAACCAGATTTTTAACGCTTTCTCGCAGTTTGCTGGTTTCCTCACCGAGCACGATGCGACCATCCAGTGTTAGGACGGTGATGCCATCTACTTCGCGGTTGGTGAGTTTGAGAGCCATAGTTGCGTATATCTCCTTGTCCAAACTTTCTCGGAGACAGCCCTGAAGGGGTTTAGCCTAGTTTCTCCCGTTGGAGTCTCCAGCGGGGCGGGAGTATATAACAATTCCCTTAGAGCGCACACTGCTATGCGCTTAGGCAGATGTGCGGAAGGTAATCTGGTATGAGCCATCAAGGCCAAAGGTAATG
>QHYQ01000610.1 GCA_003224175.1 Acidobacteriota bacterium | reverse complement strand
AACGAAGTTCGAGTGGCCCAAGACGGATTGACCTTGGCCCAGCAGGAGTTGGACCTGGCACGGGTCCTGTTTCAAGCTGGGTCGACCAACAATATCGAGGTCACTACGGCACAGGACTCTCTTTCCCGTGCCCAGCAGAATCTCGTCACAGCCCTGACTCGGCACGTCGATGCCAAGATTGCGCTGGCACGAGCCTTGGGCGGCACAGAAAAGAACTACGATCGGTTCCTGGAGCATTGATCCAGGAATCCTGTCGAACGATTCCGTAAGGCGTCACGCCTTTAGAGGTGGCTACTATGAAGAAGCTTTTGGCCGCGATGATTTTGACGTGTGCGGCTCTGGCCGGCACCTATCTGCCCGCTCATTTGCACAAGGAGCCGGCCAGCAACGTGCTGAAGGTCTCCGGAAACATCGAGGCACACCAGAGCGACCTGAGTTTCAAAGTACAGGGGCGCATCAAGGAATTGCAAGTGCAAGAGGGAAAGTGGGTAGAAGCCGGTGCGGTGCTAGCGCGATTGGACGATGACGATTACCGCCAACAGGTCGCCGCTGATGAAGCTACCTGGCAGTTGCGAGAGGCGCAGTTGGCGCTGAGCGAAGCGGGGTCCCGGCCTGAGGATATCAAGGCCGCTCAGCAAAATATGCTTGATGCCGAGGCCGACCTGGAATTGAAGAAGATTGATGTCCAACGCAAAGAGGATCTGTACAAGAAAGATGCGATTTCAGCAGAAAGTCATGACATCGCCGTCACGGGTCTTAAGCGCGCCCAGGCGGGGTATGAGCGTTCAAAACAGTTGTTTGAGGAAATTGCCGCGGGTAACCGCAAAGAGCAGATTGTCATTGATCGTCAGACCGCTAACCAAGCCATGGAGAATATCCGACTGTCCCGAATCAAGCTGAGCTATACCGTCCTGCGGGCACCCGTCGCGGGAGTGATTGTGACCCGCGAAGCCGAGTTGGGCGAGGTCGTTAGCCCGGGAACGCCGATCGTAACCTTAGCAGATATGGATGACGTCTGGCTGCGCGCTTATATCAGCGAAACAGACTTGGGCCGGATTCGACTAGGCCAGACGGTGCAGGTCACGACGGATACGTATCCGGGAAAGAATTACAGTGGGCGATTGTCTTTCATCTCGTCTGCGGCCGAATTTACGCCTAAGAGCATCCAGACGCAGAGAGAACGCGTCACCCTAGTTTACAGAATCAAGATCGACCTTTCTAACCTCAATCACGAATTGAAGCCAGGCATGCCTGCGGACGCTGTCCTGGAATCGGGGACAATGCTGAGGAACGACCCAGAGTCCGATGCTGATGAAGGCGGACAGCCCACCGCGCAAGCTAGGCCCAAGGTGCAGCAGCCGCTACAGGTGCGCACAGGGGCCACCAGAAGTCCGAAACAATGAACCTGAAAAACCCAGACCGCGAGCGCCCGCCCGAACGGAATGTGTACGCTAAATGACAAACAGGGAAGACAGCGGTGCGGCAATCGTTGTGCAGGGGTTAGTCAAGGACTTTCCTGGAGTCCGCGCTGTCGATCATATTAGTTTCACCGTAAAGGCGGGTGAAATTTTCGGCTTGGTCGGTCCCGACGGTGCCGGCAAGACTACAACTCTTCGCATGCTTGCGGCGGTGTTGACGCCGGATGAAGGTACGGCCAGTCTCTGTGGAAGGGACGTTGTGCGCGAAGCGGATGCAGTCAAAGACAACATCAGCTACACGCCACAACGCTTTGGACTCTACGAGGATTTGACCGTCGATGAGAACATTCGGTTCTACGCCGATATATTCAGCGTGCGCGATCGAGATCGCGTCACCGCGTTGCATTACTGCACAAGGATCGATTGCTCCTCTGCGACACGCCCTCCCAGCTTAAGAAGAACATGCGTGGCGAAGTGGTGGCGGTGATTTCCTCCGAGGCGCGGCGTTTGCGTGATGCGCTGCAGGGTGCCGAAGGAATTTCCAGCCTGGTCCTGGTGGGAGACGGCTTACACCTAGTAGTGGATGATGCTGAACGGCGCATGCCTGAACTGCGTACAAGGCTGACCACGGCGAAGCTGTCCTTTGATGCCATCCGTCGCGTTACACCGACGATAGAAGATCTGATGGTCGCGACTGTCGAAGCCAGTACGCTAGAGGTTAATTTGTGAATCATGCCGTGCAAGCTGTGCTGGTGGATGACCTGGTGAAGCGCTTTGGGAGCTTTGTGGCCGTGGACCACATCAGCTTCGAAGCTCAAAGGGGGGAGATCTTCGGCTTCCTCGGACCCAATGGTGCCGGGAAGTCGACCACAATACGCATTCTTTGCGGTTTGCTCCGTCCCACCGAGGGTCGGGCCCTCGTTTCGGGCCTAAACGTCGCCACTCAGGCAGAGGCGGTGCGGCAGATGATCGGCTATATGTCGCAAAAGTTCTCTTTGTATAACGACCTGACGGTGATCGAGAACCTTCGGTTCTTCGCGGGAATGTACGCGATTCGTGCGCGCGCGGTATCTGAACGGACTACGTGGGCCCTGGAAATGGCGGCTCTGACCCAGCATCAGAAAACCATCACCGGGAGCTTGCCGGGGGGATGGAAGCAGCGGCTGTCGCTTGGTTGTGCGCTGTTGCATCGTCCCTCGATCTTGTTCTTGGATGAACCCACTGCCGGGGTCGACCCGATTACGCGCCGGCAATTCTGGGATGTGATTTACCAATTGGCGGAAGGAGGAATGACGGTCTTTGTAACCACTCATTACATGGACGAGGCGGAGTACTGCAATCGGCTGGCGCTGATCGATCGTGGAAAGATCGTGGCCATGGGCACGCCCGCGGAACTGAAGCAAAAGTGCATGCCGGGTGAGCTTCTGCTTGTGGAATGTGAACCGCTCGGGCGTGCCCTGGAGATCTTGCACGACATGCCCGAGGTGCTCGACGCGGCTATCTTCGGCAGTGCTTTACATGTGGTTGTGCCAACGGCCGAGAAAGCTCTTGCTGTCCTTCACAACCGGCTTTCCGCAGAAGGCATAGGAGTCGAAAAGATCGAGCGCATCCAGCCAAGCTTGGAAGACGTGTTTGTCTCCCTCGCGGCCAATCAGCCCAGGACTGCCAAGGAGTATTCCTGATGCAGGGGTACCGTGTACTCGCGGTAGCTCGCAAGGAGGTCATTCAGATTCTCCGCGACGCCCGAAGCCTGATCATAGTCGTTCTCATGCCACCGCTCATGATGCTCCTGTTCGGATATGGCGTGAACCTGGACACAAGCGCCATCCCCATGTATGTGTTGGATCGTGAAGGCAGCCAACAGAGCCAAAGCCTTCTCAAACACTTCCAGTCTTCCAGGTACTTTGACATTGTTGGCGTAGTGGACAACTATCCCTCTCTCTTGACGGCCCTCGATGAAGGGCGCTGCAGAATGGCCATCGTCATCCCGGCGCGTTTTTCGAAAGAACTGAATTCCGGTGGCCCGGTCGGCGTTCAACTGCTGGTCGATGCCATTGACGACAACACCGCAAATCTAGCCTTCAGCTACAGCGAATCGGTGGTGCGGAACTTTTCCGCTGACGTGCAAGTCCAGTGGCTGCGGCGGCAAGGCCTTGTCGGCCTAGCGCCCCCTCTGAACGTGGATGCTCGCATTTGGTTCAACGAAGTCCTGGAAAGCAAGGCCTTCATTGTACCCGGTGTCATTGCGTTGGTTCTGACCGTCATCGGCACGTTCTTGACTTCGCTAACGGTTGCACGTGAGCGGGAACGGGGCACGTTGGAGCAGCTCATCTCAACACCGGTCCGCTCGTCCGAGATCATGGTAGGCAAACTTATGCCTTATTTCGTGATCAGTGTGATCGATTTCGGCATTTGTGCGG
>QHYQ01000420.1 GCA_003224175.1 Acidobacteriota bacterium | reverse complement strand
GGCCACTGGCAAGACATTACCTATAGTCCTGAAAACTCCATCTATGGCGAGGACGACGTCTATAGCACGGTCAACGACCTCTATAAGTGGGACCAGGCCCTGTACACCGAGCGTCTGGTCAGCCGCTCCACGCTCGAGATGGCCTTTACTCCCGGCCGCACCAACGATGGTAAAGAAATTACCACGAACATACTGGCGCGCCCGAACTCTTACGGGTTTGGTTGGTTCATCAGCTCATTGCACGGCGAAAAAGATGTTGAGCACAGTGGAGGCTGGTCGGGCTATGCCACGCATATTCTGCGGGTGCCCAGCCGGCGGGTCACGGCGATTGTCCTTACGAACTCCTCGAATGGCGACGTGCCCGATATCGCCCAGCAAGTGGTCGAAATCGCCATACGTTGACGGCTCTTCACTCCACGCCCCACCCAGGGCGGGGGGTGGGGTGGGGGGGGCATATCTCAACTTTAACTTTAAGATCGAACCTTGACCCAGAGGCCCGCGAGGCTCGCTCGAATCAGGCCGGCGGACCCGAGATTGCTCCCCGGGAACGGGCGTCGCCCATTGAGAGTTCCGCCAGAGCCTATCTGGCCTTAGAATTTCAGAATGCAGGCGGACATAGACTTCACTTCCGGACACTGGGGTTTGCGGATCACGGCCGGGATCTCGCTGCTGTTTTTCGTTTGGGCCTTTGCGGCTGGGGGCCTCGCGCGCCTTATGCCGAATCGGAGCACGCGGTGGCTACAGGCGAACCGCAGAAATGCCGTGCTCGCGTTTGCCGCGTCGCACACCGTGCATCTCGGATTTATCGTGGCTTTCACGGCGGAGATGAGTGAGGCGCAATTCATTCAAACCCACCTGTGGGTGGTCGCCATTGTAGGAGGGGTAGGCTTCGTTTTGATCTACGCCCTGGCCTGGAAGGCCTTTCGCAAGAGAGGCGCGACCGCGGGGGATTCTCGCTTCGAGGCTTTTACCTACTATTATCTCTGGTCTATCTTCGCTGTGGCCTATGTGGGTGGGGCGTTCAGGGCGCGATTTTACGTCGCGCTTGCTTTTGTTGTGGTTGCTGCGCTGCTGACGCGACTCACCGGAGCATGGCAGTCACGAAAGCTCTCCAGCGTATCGCCGGCGGCAGATTAGAGCCTGGCCTTCCCTTGGACTGAGCGCCGCCGGACGGCAGGGCCGGGGTCCCCAACGCGCGCCGGTGTTGCGCCTGTTTAGGTGCAAGGCGTGCTAGAATGCGCCCCACCGGGCCCCGATTCATTCCGGAGGCGAAAAATGAAAAAGCGGAATCGCATCGCATGGGACATTTTGTTCGTGCTCGTCGGCGGAGTGCTCTGCATGGGACTGATCGACGGCAGCCTGAGTTCCTTGGGCGGGACGCCCGCGCAGGCGCAAAAGGCGCAGGCTGCGTCACAAAGCCGCGTGGGCGGCGAGGATGAGACCGGCCCCTACGAAGTAGCTACGGGCTGGCCTCAGCCGCTCGGTCATCCCGGATACACCTGGGGCTCGCAAGGCGGCGTGTTCGCCGAGAGTCCCAATCGCATTTACATCGCGAACCGCGGCGGCTTTTCAGTTCACGCCCGACGGTAAGCAGCTCGTGCTGACGCTCGGCGAACGCCTCAAGCAGGGAGAAGACGACAAGCACTTCGGCCGCCCCACCGATATCGCCTGGCTGCCCGACGGCACTTTCTTTGTCAGCGACGGTTATGTCAATACGCGCGTGGTGAAGTTCGATAAAAACGGCAAATACTTGATGACTTGGGGCACGAAAGGGAAGGGGCCGGGGCAGTTCGACCTGCCGCATTCAATCGATATTGATGCGCAGCGGCGCGTTTACGTGGCCGATCGTTCCAATGGCCGCATCCAGATCTTCGACGAAAGCGGCAAATATCTCAGCGAGTGGGACAATATCCGCCAGCCTTATCACATCATGATTACCGCCGACCAGCACCTGTGGGTGGCCGATGGCGTCACCAACAAATTCCTCAAATATGATCTGAACGGCCACTTGCTGTACTCGTGGGGGACATATGGCTCGTTCCCTGGCGCGTTCTGGGGCGTGCACCAATTTTCCATTGATTCCGCGGGCAATCTTTACGCCGCGGAGACCTTCGGCGGACGCACGCAAAAGTTCATGCCCAAGCAGGGGGCTGATCCGGCGACTTTGATCGGGCAGCCGGTGAAGATCACGCAGGTTTCGTCGCGGTAACAGCGAAGAAATCGAATTGCGAAAAGCCTCAGCTCTCCCGATGACTTGAATTTACGCGCGCTCGCGCGCCGGCGTCGAGACGATCTGAGCACAAGATCTCGTCTCGGGAAAGCTCAGGGATGGGCGTCCGGGGTTGCCGGGGAGGCGGCGGGAGCAGCCTGCGTATTTTGCAATCTCTGCCGGACCGTATCCCGCTCCTGACGGACTTGCTCGGCATAGCGGCCATTCGGGGCCAGCTTGAGGTAGCTGTTCAAGTCGTCGAGCAAAGCCGGACCGTTCCGCAATTGGATGTGAACGTCGGCCAACAGCAGAGCCAGCATGGCATTATCAGGTTCCAGCTTCGCGGCGGCTTGAGCATATTTTTCGGCCTCGTCGGGGCGCTTGAGACCGAGCAGAGCCTGCGCCAGTTCTGATTGCGCATGCCACGAAATGGCATCCAGCTCCACCGATTTGCGCGCCAGCGGTTCCGCGTCGGCGAAGCGTCTCTCACTCGAGAAAAGCGCCGCCAACAAGAAAAGCGCGTCAGGGTAATGTTCTTCGCTGAGATCCATTGATTTGCGCAGGGCCTTTTCGGATTGGGCGGCATCTTTGTTCCTCATATAAGCCAAGCCCATCTGCGCATAAGCTTCGTAGTAGTTCGGGTAGGCCTGGATCGCGCGCTGGAATTGCTTGATGCTTCCCGGATAATCGGATTTTTGGTAGAGGAGGCTCATGCCCTTGCTCATGGCCCCGCGGGCTTTCTCGGGAATGGAAAGCTCGCGCACGGAGACGGTGGGGCCGGCCTCAGCCGCGCCTCCCGGTGCAAATCTCCTGAGCCCGACTGTGATTCCGAAAACAGGGCCGTCGATCTCGAGATGTTCGCGGTCATCGTTGTAGCCCGGCTGCTCAAAGATGAGCTCGTAGCTTCCGGGCCGGACGTTATTGAACTGAAAGCTCCCGTTGCCGCTGGTGAACGAGGTGGCCAAGATACCGCCGGTAAGCCCCTGCAAGTCCACGCGAACACCATCGATTCGGATATGCGATTGGGCATCCGCGACCGTGCCGCTTATGCTGAAGGAACGAGCACGCGTTGTTGTGCCCAGATCGCTGTCCAGGTCGGGAAATGAGGACGGGGATGGAACCGAACGCCTTTGCGCCTCGAGAGGCGGGCAAAAGATAAAGGCGGCAAGAAGGAGCGGTGCGGCAAAGGAAAAAAGCTGCAGTGAGACTCGGCGCATCATTCACCCGTCCGACTGGCTAATAGGGAGTTTACGCCCGGCGGAGTCCCGGAGCAATCGGAGAAAGACTCAGAGGTTCGCCAAAGAGTATGTGGCTCACCCCTGGAAGATCTCCGTGGTCTTGCTGGGAATTGTGCCGCTATGATATTTTGCTAAATTACAGAGGCACACATAACCTTGCCGGCTGAGCTGCTGAAAGTTTCAGCGGGAGCCCCAGACAGCACCGCCATTCATTATGCCGCCGAGTTCATCAAACGCGGCTGCGTGGTAGCTGTGCCTACGGACACTTTCTACGGCCTGGCCGCCGATCCTTTCAATTTGGCGGCCGTTGAAGAAATCTATCGCGTGAAAGGGCGGCCGGAAAACCGCGCCCTTCCGATCCTGGTGCGTTCGATCGAGCAAGCGGCTATCCTGACGCGCAATCTGCCGCTCAACTTCCTGAAACTAGGCAAGAAATTCTGGCCCGGCGCCTTGACCATTGTGGTTGAGGCGGCGCACAGCCTTCCACTCAAAGTCACGGCAAATAAAGGCCGGGTGGCATTGCGCTGGCCGAATTCGCGCGTGGCCTGCGCCGTCATCGAGCAGGTGGGCTCGCCGATTACGGGCACCAGCGCCAATATCTCCGGCTTTCCCTCCTGCTCGAATGCGCAGCAACTCGTCAAACAACTTGGGGAGCGCTTGCCTCTGATCCTGGATAGCGGGGACACGGGCGCCACGGTTTCGTCGACCATCGTGAGTTTGGAAGGCGACGACTGGACCGTTGTTCGCGAAGGCCGAATATCCGAGGAAGAGATTGCGAAGGCGCTCGCGGATTCCGATTCCGAGGCGGCACTCGAGGGCACCTAGCGCATGGCGGCCGCAGGCTTCGGCTCAAAACAGGAACGCAATCGGCTGGCGCAGCTCTATGCGGCGCTCTCTGACGGCGAATTGCAGGAACTCGCTCGCGAGGGCGGATCCCTCACGGAAGAGGCCAGGGCCGCGCTTGCTTTGGAGATGTCGCGTCGCGAGATGCCAATCGACTCAGCGGTCGAAGCAGAGGATTCGATCGCACGGGGCAGGCGCGCGGAGCTGCGCGACCTGCTGACCATTCGGCAATTCCGCGATTTGCCGGAAGCGCTGCTGGCCAAAAGCGTCCTCGAATCGGCGGGCATCGAATGCTTTTTGGGCGATGACAACCTCATCCGCATGGATTGGCTGTGGTCTAACCTGCTCGGCGGAATCAAGCTGCGCGTGCGCCAAGAGGATGCCCTGGTAGCCTCACGCTTGCTCGAAGGCGGCGGAGCATCCCAATCCGACGCCGAAAACTCCAAGAAATAACGTTCGCCCAGGCTCGTCGCAAGCTACAGCCTGGGCACTACCTTTGTTACCTAGGCGTTTCCCGCTGTTAACCTGTGCCATTGCTACGGCGTTATAGCAACGAAAGAACAAACCGAGGAGCCCAAGCGACGCGAGGCGCGGCGGCTCGGAAAAGCGGAGCGGAACAAACCCGAACTGGAGGAAAGAAACTATGATCAGCGCGATGATTTTGGCCAAGGCCATGCCGCTCTTTCAGGCTGTGTCTCCGGATTTGCAGCAAGCCATTCAAGAGGAAGTCCAGCAGGAGCTCAGGCGAGGACGATTCCGGGGTGGTTTTGGCGCGGGGGGCGCGGAGGCGCTACAAGTCTTCATCCCCATCGCATTTTTCGCGATGATCGTGCTGATTGTTTTCGTGATCGCGCGGCGCAGGCAGGCAGAGCTGCGGGCACGGGCGGAGTTTCAGAAGCAGATCCTGGACAAATTCAGTTCAGGCAAAGAATTCGCTGAGTTTCTGGGCACGGAAGGAAGCCAGCGTTTTTTGGCAACCCTGTCAGCGCAAACGCTCGGCCCGCGGTACCGAGTCTTACGGACGATGCGCGGCGGCATAACGCTGGGTGTGCTGGGGCTCGGTTTTCTGCTTCTGACGCCACTGCGGCACGGGTTTGTTGTGCCGGGCGTTTTGCTGTTGGCGCTAGGCGCGGGGCTATTGATATCGGCCGCGGCGTCGTATCATTTCTCGAAGAAGTGGACCGGCGCAGCGGCAACTCCCGGCGAGCCTTTTTCGCCCAGCTGAATGCAGCGAGTCTAACGAACAGCGATGAGGTTGAGCGCGAGCCTGGACTTCGCAGCGGCCGGAGACGATTCGGCCGCACGCGATTGGAGTGCGCGGGATACGCCCGCTCTCGCCCAGCGCATGGACGCTGCGGCGTTTCAAGTTTTCTATGCCAAGGCGGCGCCCGGACTGCGAGGCTATATCCGCCGCGCCTCGGGCAATGAAGCGCTGGCCGACGATATTTTGCAGGAGAGTTTTCTCCGCTTTCTTCGGGCCAAACTTCCTCAGTTCGACGACGCGACACCCGCCGATGCGCCGATGAAGGCTTACCTCTACAAAATTGCCACCTCGCTGCTCGTTGATCATTGGCGGCGGGTGAAGCGGGAGCGGCGCTGGAGCTTGTGGAATTTCTTGGGCGGCGCGCCGGCGACAAATCCCGGCGGCGAACGCGACGCCATGCGCTTTTTTCGAAGGCTCAAGCCGCAGGAGCAACTCCTGCTCTGGCTCGCTTACGTGGAGGGCTTCGAGCATCGCGAGATCGCCGCGGCGCTGCGCCTCAAAGAAAAAAGCGTGCGCGTGCTGCTCTTCCGCGCGCGCAAGAAACTGGCGCGCACGCTCGAAAGCGCAGGCCTCGGCCGGAAGGAGGCAGGATGAAACATACGAGTTGCTCTCAAGAGAGCGCCGCCGTTCGCAGCGGCGAGTGGAACGGGCGGCTTCAGGCGCATCTGCGCGATTGCGCGATCTGCCGCGGCGTGCAGGAGGCTGCGCGCTGGATGCAGGCGCTGGCGGAGGCGCCGCAACCGTCAGCGCAACCGCAAGACGATTTGCCAGACCCACGGATTCTGTGGCTACGCGCGCAGTTGTCCCAGAGGCAGGCCGCGGCCGAACGCGCGCAGAAGGTTTTGCAGTGGGTGCAGGTGGGCTGCGCCACGGCGGCTTGCGTGGGCCTGGGTATATGGCTGGCATGGAGTTGGAATGGAATCGGCGGTGAAGTCGCCGATGCTCTGGGTTGGGCGCTATTTGACGCCTGGCCGGCGTTGTGGAGCAATCTTTATGCCTACGGCCCGGTGAACGCGCCGATTCTGTTCTCATCGGCGCTGGCGGCGATTTCTCTGTTGGCGATTGTCATTGCGTATCCTTTGCTGGCGCGGGAATAGGCGCTGGGCCGGTGCGTGCGGCATTCGAGGCATGTTGTCCTGAAGGGCAGTGCTAGAGCCCACCCAATACGCGCAAAATCGGCGCGTATTGGGCACCCCGGGATTCCCTGATGCCGCAAGCCGTTGGGCGAGGATCTTTCTCACGCCTTGGCTTCGGGCGCTGAGGGGGGCGCGTAGGGGCGGCAGCGGCCCCCCTGCATGCCGGCGCGGAATTTCTCGCGTTCCTCCGGCGTCATTTGCGCCCATCGCTCCATCATGCGCCCGCGCCAATGCATGCCTCGGCGCCAGGGGCCGAGGAATCCGCCCAGGAGCAACCTGCCGAGCACCAGCAGGCCGAGGGCCTGCCAGAAGCTGATCAGGTGCAACCCGAACACCGCAGGCATGAGCCAATTCCACAATTGCATGAATACGAAGCTCAGTACCAGGGCCGCTACGATCGCAAACAGAATGAACCTTGCTGCTCGTACAAATCGATTTCCTCTCATTTTTTTGCCTCACTCTCCCAGAAATTCGTCACGGATGGCTTGCAGCCTGCGTCGCAGGAAAAGCACGGCATGGTGCTTGCGCAGTACCATGGCGTTCACGCTGACGCCGGCCTCGGCGGCCAGTTCCTTGAAGCTGCGGCCTTCGAGCTCGTGCCCCACGAAGGCGGCGCGCTGCTCCGAAGGCAATTCGTCGAGCGCGGCCTCGATTTCGTCGAGGAGCACGCCGCGCGCGTAGGCCGCTTCCGGCCCGGCGTCGCGCGACGGCAAGAGCTCCTCGAAACGCAGCGGCTGACCGGCCTCTTCCGCCCATTCTGGCCGCGCGAACCGGGCGTTTAGAGCCTCCGGCAGCGCTTCCGGCTTCTTCCTGCGGAAGAAGTCGGTAATCCGGTTGCGCGCCACGCGAAACAGCCATGCACCCGCTTCCTCCACCGGCTCAAAGAGCCGATAGGCGGCCACGAGCTCGTAGAAGACTTCCTGCAGAATGTCTTCCGCTTCACCTGGGTTTGGCACGCGCCGGCGAATGAAATTGGCCAGCCGGGCGCGATAGCGCGCGGAGGCCTCGAGAATGCGCCGGTCGTCTTCGCGTGTATCTCGCCGTGCGGCTGCGGCGAGGGCGCTACGACTTGCAAACGCCATGGGATCTGCTTTCACAATCCTCAGAATTTGACGCCAAGGAGTTAGGATGTTGCCCTGAAGGGCAGCGCTACACCCGGCAAAGCCTCCGGGGCCTCTAGAAAGGCTCCTAAAGGTGTAGACGAACGAGCGGCACAAATATTTCTATCTCCGATCAGATTCTTCGCACCTTGATTTAGGGATCAGCGAAATTACCGGGCCCACTCGGGAGTGCGACGGTGCGGTTGGTGGTAGAGTCGTGGCTCGATCTTTGTACCCCCAAGCGGCCAAAGTGCATCTGCATAGGTGAGTGATTCTAGCGCACGCGCCTTTTTTTTGCGGCGCGAAGGCTCGCGCTTGAGAGGCGGGCGCTGAGGACCCGGTTTTGCGGTTAAATACAGCGCGAAACCGGGCAGGTATACGAGGAGGACAAGGATGGGCGAAGTCGCGTACGTTTCGCGCAGTCGCATCGAACGAAAGCTGGGACCACTGCGCCTGGCGCAAATTCCCGGCGAGGCCCAGCCGGTGGTCTTCAGCGTGCACGGCGCGATTGCCCAGCACTATAAGGTTGACCCCGCTAAGCTGCAGGGCTCGCACGCCTCGACCATTGATTACGTGATCGCCGCCACGGCCGGTTGAATGGTGGGAACCTTCGGGGGCGCGCTGGAGGCGCGTCAAATCGATGCCAGCAACGGCAAGCTCGTAGGCGAAGTGACCGGCGAAGTCGAGACCGAGGAGGGCGTGCTGGTGATCCGGCGCATTCACGTAGTGATGAAACTGGCGGCGCCGGAAAGCTCGCGCGCGACGATTGAACGCGTACACGGAGTGTACGCCATGCGCTGTCCGCTCTACCGCACGTTGCACAACGCGATTCAGCTCAGCTCTTCGGTGGAACTCGTCGGCGGCTGAGTCACGCCATCACGCAGCTCTTGGCCACGGCCACATTTTATTTCTCCATTGGCTATGGCGTCGCGGCTCGGGCGTCCAAGAGACTGAACGCTATTCGCCGGAAGACGCCGATTTCTAGCGAGGCCCTCTGGCGGTGCCACGTGTTCTCGTTGATGACGGTTTGTGTGCAGTCACGCCGGGACAACGTGGACTGCAAATCATCGCGGGCTTAGCATGCGGTATGCAAACCCTCTGGCCGGAGATTCGGCGCTACGCTCGCCATATTGCGGTCGGTCCGGTCCTCCTCGGAATTGTGGTGACGATTCTAACCCGCCGCACCGTCTGGCTGGAGATCGGCGCGGTCTGGTTCCTTGGTGTGATCGCCGCCGAGACAGCCACCGACACGTTTATTTCGGTGCAGCGTAAATTGCCGCCACGCCGCCGGCGCGGAGCGCTCGTCGAGTTCCTTCAAACTGGGGGCTACTCGATT
>QHYQ01000609.1 GCA_003224175.1 Acidobacteriota bacterium | reverse complement strand
GTGGCTACTCCGAAAAGGCGGATGCTAACACGACCACGCGCCAGCGGGCAATTCTCGGCTACGTGAAATTTGTGTGCTGGAATTTCGGGAGTTGACGGTCTCTGCGCCCTCTGAGCTAGGTCGTACCAGCGTTGTTGCAATTCCAACGTGATTTCCGGGCTTTTACCCCCTAAACATCGTCGTGAATCGTCTTGAGACGAACCAGCTCGAATTCCTTCATCCCCGCCGGCGTCTGCACCTTCACCTCATCGCCCGCTCTCCTGCCGAGCAACGCTCGTCCGATCGGCGAAGTCGTGGAAATCAATCCCTTCGCCGCATCCGCCTCTTCGCTGGTCACCAGTTTGTACTCCACCTCCGCCGCCTTGGCCATGTCGCGCAGCCATACCCGCGACCCATATCCGGCGCGATCGTGCGGGATATTGTTCAGGTTCAGCATGCCGATATCGCCCATGCGCTTCTTGAGCTGACCCAGCCGGGCCGAAACATAACCCTGGCGTTCTTTGGCGTATTTGTATTCCGCATTTTCAGAAAGATCCCCGTGCGCCCGCGCTTTCATCAGTTCCTTGGGCAGTTCCAGGTTCAACTCGTGCTCCAGGGCATCGATTTCGTCCTGCAGCTTGTGCTTGACCTTGGAAAGTGCGTCTTCGTTCATGATCGTTCTGTTTTGCTTTCTTTTTTGGGGTAAGGATTTCGCCTTGCGCATTCCGATCACGCCCTGAAGGGGATCAAAACGTCGCATAATCCGCAGATGACCCGCGCGGCATCCAAAAACGGAATGCCTCGTAGTAAGTCGCCTTCGGTTCACTCAGGCAGGCACGACTGTTAACTGTACGCTTAACATAGGCGATACTGCTGATGACGGCCATCGCGCTGGTTTGATGGCTGCCCAATCGGGGCGCTATGTCGCAATCAACGCCAACGACCATGCAGGTTGCGGAACGCCGCGCAGAGCGCCGCAGCGTTCCGCGCATTCCTTTCAAAGCAACATCTGTGGTAAGCGAAACAGGTTCTTCACAAATGGTTGTAGCCCAAACGAGCGAATTGAGCCGCTTCGGATGCTTCGTCCAGACCACAAAGCCATATCCGAAGGGGACCAGAGTGCATATCGAAATGGCCGAGACTGGAACCACGTTTGTGGCATCCGGCGTCGTTGCTTATGTCACCACTGAGGGAATGGGCGTGGTGTTCAGCATAATCGAAACCGATAGTCAGGCGATTCTTGAAAACTGGCTGTCGCGCACACCCAGACGCTCAACTCGTTTCAGCGTTGGGGCAACCGCGGAAGTAAGAGATCTCGGGTCTTGGAGCGAGCAGGTTCTGATTACTCGCAACTTGAGTGCTGGCGGCTGCTTTGTCAGGACTGCGTCCCCGTTTCCGCAAGGAACCCGAATCCAGGTGCGCATTACGCATCGCGGCGAAGAGTTTAAGGCGATTGGCAGGTAACCGACAACGTGAGTGCTCAGGGAATGGGTCTCGAGTTTATCGAGGTCGAACCGAATGACCGAACGATTCTGGAAAAGTGGCTCGCCGCCGAGAAAGCAGATCAATAATCTCCCCACGCACCTTCTGGTCGGCGGGCTGGTGTTGTTACTGGCTGCCGCGATGATTGCCGCAATCGCGCTGATAATTTCCTAGATTGACCGCTTTACCTTACCCACCCGCGGCTCCGCAGCCGGCAGGCAGTAGGTCCTGCGCCCGACAGCAAATGTTTATTTGGTTTGGTTCTGGCGGCTATCCCGCATACGGAATAGCCGCCACTGGACTAAACCGCTTCGCGGTAGATGGTAGCGCGACAAGTCGTCTCGGCTTAACCGGTCACCCTCAGCGCTGCTTCCGTTGAAGTCTTCGTTTCCCCTCGCATGCCTCTTTGCAAAAGCATGGAGCAGCTGCTCTCAGCAGCAAATTCCATCTTGCAAAGGAGCTCCCATGACTTCTCTTCGCCAACGCATGATCGAGGACATGCAGGTCCGGAACCTTGCCGTGGGCACCCAACAAGTGTACGTCCAACAGGTCTCGCTCTTCGCGCGACACTTCCACAAGTCGCCTGAACTGCTGGGACCCGAGCAGATCCGCACCTACCAGATCTATTTGACGAATGAAAAGGAACTGGACACCACCACCATTATTGTGGCGATGTCGGCGCTCCGTTTCCTGTACAAGATCACTCTCAAAAGGAATTGGTCTCTGGATGAGGTCATTCCCGCCCCAAAGAAGCCTCAAAGGCTGCCCGTCATCCTGAGCCCCGAGGAGGTCCTTCACTTTTTGAACTGCGTTAGGAGCAGAAAGCATCGCGTCATCTTGACCACGTGCTATGCCGCCGGGCTGCGTGTCTCCGAGGCCATCGCCCTCACCCCGCCCGCCATCGACAGCAAACGCATGGTCATCCGGGTCGAGCAAGGCAAAGGGCAAAAAGATCGCTACATTATGCTCTCGCAAAGACTCCTCGAGATCCTGCGTGCATGGTGGCTCGTCGGCCGCTCGTAATTACAGCAGTCGCACCGTTCGAGATGGCCGCCGAGAGCGGCGGTGCGACACACCTCGATCGCGGTCATGACGCGTCGCTGGGCCGTCGAGAGCGACCCATCGTGCTGCTGACGATAGGCTTCGCCGTAGCGGCGGAAGATGTCCGCCACTTCCCACTTCGGACGCTCCACCGGAGTGGGCGATCAGCGGGAGTGGGGTGATGCGGGCTTCACCTCCATCGAAACCGGGCGAGGCAGCAAATCCAGAGGGCTTGAGGTGGAGCAGACTTTGCTGGTCGCCATGGTCAAGTATTTTGCGGTTGTGGCCAAACTGCGATGCCCGAGCAGGAGTTGAATCTTGCGGACGTCGGTACCTTGTTCGAGCAGATGACAGGCGAAGGCGTGGCGCAGCGAATGGGGTGTAATGGGTTTCGGAATCTTCGAAATCAGACGGGCCTTCCGGCACTCCAACTGAACCGCCAACTGACCGATGTGTTGGCCC
>QHYQ01000419.1 GCA_003224175.1 Acidobacteriota bacterium | reverse complement strand
CGCGAGGAACTCGATGCTTCGAAACATTATTACCGCGACAAGGAGCGCTGCATCTTCTGCGACATGATCCGGCAAGAAATGGAATCCGGGGTGCGCGTGGTCGGCGAAAATGATCAGTTCGTCACTATTGCTCCTTACGCACCGCGTTTCCCATTCGAGTTATGGTTGCTGCCGAAGCAGCATAGTTCTGCATTTGAAAATAATCAGAGCTCGGTCTACTCCAGCCTGGCGCGCATGCTTAAAGATACCTTGGCCCGGCTAGACAACGTGCTCGACCATCCCGCCTACAATTTCATGCTACACACCTCTCCTGTCGGCGAGGAGATCAACGATCATTATCATTGGCACTTCGAGATCATGCCCAAGTTGACCAAAGTGGCGGGATTCGAGTGGGGAACGGGCTTTTACATCTGTCCAACTCCGCCCGAGGAATCAGCGCGTTTTCTTCGGGAGGCGCAAGTCGCCGCTACCTCCGCAGCGTAAATCTGAATTCGCACGCGTGCGCTTTTAGTGCTTAGACCGCCCGACTGACACGCTCAGCCCCTTTTCGATATACTGACGGGCATTGGGCGCGGTACCCAAGAGGCCCAAGGGAGAGGTCTGCAAAACCTCCATTCGTGGGTTCGAATCCCACCCGCGCCTCCAACATTTTATACGCAAGAACCCAATCAAATCTGTGAGAGCTTTCCTTAGACGCTGAGACCATCAATCCCGCGAAGTGTTGGTGTGAGTGGCATGACCGTGCCGGCACTGTGGCCCGCGGCCTGCGCAAGGCTCGCCGCATCGTTACGGCCTGAGAGCCGGCCTGGGGCTTGCTGAGCGGTTGCATCATCCTTGACAAAAACCTCCATGACCGCGGCGGGGACGATCCTATATTCCTGAATCCGTGCGGAGTGCCTCTTTGCATGAAATACGCCTGCCCCGGTGTCGCCTCTACAGGCTTGGCGGAGCCGATAGTCAGTTCGATTTTTCCTGTGATGGGAATGAACAGGTGAAAGCGAACGTCGTCGTGCTGATGTACGCTGCGCACGGCACCCGGCTGGAGTTCAACGCGCGTGACACGAGCTTCAGCCCGGTCTATCTGCCTTACCGGCGTGACGCCTGGATTGGGGCCGGCCGTCTGGGCGCCCGTGGGAAATGCACAAAGCAATGTGAGAAGCAGAGCAGGAAGAATGGTTGAGATTCGCATGGTTCGCCTCCTAAGCGTGCGGCGCCGACGCGACACTGCGACTCAATTTGAATCCTTCTGCAGCCCTCTTGCAGGTGCCTTTTCTGCGGCGCGAGCTCCCGCGAGTATGTTGACGATACCGTTGTTCCCCTCGCCGCACGCGTACTCAAACATCGGCCCATCTATGTGGCTTAGGGGAACAATGGCGGACCAAGGCTTCGTCCACGTCGTTGGGTCGTCGATCGTAAACTTGTACTCGATCGTGCGCGCGTCAAGCCGCGTGAAACGTTCGGCGATCTTCAAGGTCTTGGGATTAGCGTTTTGGAAGGTGGCGCCGGGCCGGAAATTTGTCGTTTCCACGACCAGCGTGTTGCCCTCCCAATGGCCGCGGGAGTCCCCGTGCCATCGGTGGATGTCTTGTGAGAGGTGCGGACGCCCGTCCAGCGGGATAATGCGAACTTCGCTGTTCCATTCGTATTCGATCATCAAGTAGCCCGCACCCTGGACGATGTGCACGTCGCTATTGTAGGCAGCCGGGAGGATTGGCGGTCCGCCAAAGGAAAGGCACCGCACGCCCAGCGTCAGATCCTCCGGTCCATCGGCTCGCACGGGCCCCTGTACCTCCAGGTTTTCGTTAGCCGTAGGAATTTTCTTCATCGCTGCTCTGGCCTTTTGCGCTTCCGAAGTCAGGGGAGGAATTTTGCCATCCGGCGGATCGACGACCAGTGAAGTTCGCCTGTTGGGTGTCACCCCGTTTTGCCATGCGCCCAGCGCGTACACAGTCGAATCATAAACGGGCGTCTCAGCAGAATTGGCATAGGTAAACTCGTAAGCGTGCTGCACGCCCGCTTTGAAGACTTGAGCCGCTTCCTCGTCCGTCAAAAACTCTTTTTCTCCATATTTGGCGGGTCGCTCCATGGGCGTAAAGCTCAAGCTCGTCCAATATCCCTGCAGGTCCGGCTGGCCGTCGGGCGTACGTGGCGCAGTCCAGGCCTTTGTCTTTGTCGCCGTTGTTGAGGTTGTAGCCGGCGGCGCCTGGGCCCCGAGGAATGCCGGCGCCAACAAGACGCCCGCCATCACGCTCGCGAGAGCACTCGACGAAACCCCCAAACGATTCTTCATCTGAACCTCCTCGAGTCGATTGATTACTCGGCTGCTTGGGCCGCCCTGCCTTCGGTTTCCCAGCAACAAATGGACATTGTCGTGCATCTCGGATGGGTACGGAGGCATTTTGTTGGAAACGCAAACTCAGGAATAAGGCTCACTATGAGGCAAGAGTATCGCTGCAATAAGTACCTGTAAAGGGCGGAGGCAGCTAGGAAACGAGGCTGTCGGGAGCGAGTTCGACTGGGGCCTGCGGCGCGAGCTCCAAATTCGGCACCGTGAACGTCTCTTCCACCGGGACCTCGGCCGGCATTTTTTCATGCAAGAGTCGTTCGGTGGCCGCGATCATGGGGACAGCGTGGAACCGCTGGTGCATGGTCGTACGCGTTAGCAGGTTGGTTATAGCCAGCAGGATCATGCCTTGATGATGCGCCATCCAACATCGCGTGATGCGGTCGGCAGTTGAGTCGGGTCGCCCATTGACCTTGATCTCCGTCGATTCGTAGAAGCCGTAGTGGCCGAACCAATTCCTGTCTTTCATTCGGTAGAGATTTTTCAATGCGTCCTGCGTTTCGATTCCCAGGCACAGAAACGTGGAATAAGGAGACACGACCCAGCGCTGCATGGAATAGCGGCGCAGCGCCAGGCCTGGGGCTCCAAAACCTTCGTATTGAAAGAGCCGATTCGGATCTCGATCGCCGAATGCGGCCTCGGAAATTCCCCAAGGATGATCTTTCAGGAGGTCCATATTCGCGTGGAAGTTAATGGCGCCACGCCCACTGGCGTGCAGGAGCGTATTGGGGTAAGTGCGCATCCACAGATTGGGCATCAGGTATTCGAAAAGACTTCCCGCCCAGGAGATCAGCACGCGTTCGTTTTCGCACTGTGTTTGGCCGCGGCCGAGATAGAACCAGCTTGCCTGTGGGATGTCGCCCTTGGCAATGGCAATAAAGGTGGCAAGGCGCGCTTCGGAGGCCAACAGATCGTAGCAGGCACTTTCGAGGCGGTTCGCACTCTTGGCGTAGCCGATCGAGAGGAGTTTCCTCTGGCGGTTGTAGAGAAAACCAAAATCCATGTCGTGAGCGAGCTCTTCGCAGGTTTCGGCAAGCCCCTCCATTATTCCATGCAGGCTGCGCGCTCGCTCCAACCGAGCAGACACCCTGCGCAGTAGGGCCTCGACATTCTTCGTGTCGTCATTGCTAAGATCAGTTCGCGTGAGGCTTTCGCGCAACGAGAAGACAAGCCCCTCGAGCGTCTTGATTCCCTCGTCTAGAGTGAGTTGACGAATATCGACCTGCGGGCGAACGCCCAAACTCTCAATCAACGTCTTGTCTTTTGCGAGCAGCCAAGGTGAAAACATCCCCGCAAGCTGGCGCAAGCGGTGCAACTGATTATGGAGGTCGCGAGACCAATAAGTCAGGTCGGGCGATTTACGGCCCGCCGCTTCGATGGTCTTGTCCAGCTTCCTGGCACCTTTTTCCAACGTACACAACTCGGGGATCCAGCGTTCCGGGTCATCCTGGAACCTCAAACTGTTATCTTCGAAGGCAATGATCGCCTCGAGCAGAGGCGTCATGCGATCAGCGCCGGCAATCTGTCGAAGCAGTCGCAAGCGATCTTTGATTCCAAGCCACAGCTGGGCCGAAAAGAGAGGCTGACTGGCCATTTGCATGCAGGCCTGGCTCGTTGTCACTAATGAACAGGCCAGATTGCCGCTATCCACGGAAGAGATAAAGAACGGCGCCTCCGCTCTAAGCGTGCGTGCGTCATACCAGTTATAAAAATGCCCTCGAAAGCGCTCCAGCTTGGCAACGCTAGAAAGTGTTGCCTTCGTGCGCTGAATCACCTGCGGCAGGCTAATGAAGCCCAGGTCATATGCAGCCAAACGTGAATTCAAAAGCAGGCCCAAGTTTGTGGGCGAGACGCGCTCGACGAGCAGAGCAGGAATTTGCTGCAGGCGATCGGAAATCAGCCAGTGATTCCTGGGGCCGCTAAACTCATCGAAGAAGCGCCAAGTGCGCAGCGCTGTCTCGCGAAGGAATTCCCGATCACGCGTTCCGACCTTGCTTTCGCTCGGCGACGGCGGCCGGTCAAGCCAGGCCGCGATCTGGCATGTTAGGAACCAGCAAATCAGAAGTGGCAGGGCGATGGGCAAAGCCTGCGGCTTCACCAGGCAGATCACCCCCCGATTGCGAAGGCTGCCAAAGGAATCCAGTCGAGATACCGGTCCACGAGGGAACGCGGTGCGGCATTCATTTCCGCCTGCGCCGCAGTTTCCCACTCCAGCAGGTTCCTTCGCGTCACCGACAGGCGGAAGATGGTTCGTATGGCAGCATCCAGCATGATGATGCTCTGATGCAGCAGCAGGGCAAGAAAGAGGGCCACACGCACTTGTTCGATGGCAAAGCCCAAGGCCACACCTTTCAAATACGCGGCCGAATACCGCTTAATCTTCGACAGGTCAGAGATAAGTTGCAGAAAACTCGGCAGGAGCACTACAACCAGTGCCGCACCCGTCCAAAAAACAGGCCCGCGAGGAAGAAACAACAATCGCCGCGAGCCCAACGGTGTTTGCGGCGACAATAAACGGCATAGCGCGAGGGGTAATCTTCGACGATTTCGATATCCGACACCAATCCCGCTCGGGCAAATGACCCCTCGATCATGTCGTGGCTCAGCAGGGCTCCTTCGGGAAGCCACGTATCCACGAGGCGATGAAAGGCGTCGATATCGTAGATTCCCTTGCCAACGAAGCTGCCTTCGCCGAAGAGATCCTGGTAGGCATCAGAAACTGCGCGCGTATACACATCGAAGGTAGCATCAGCCGAGAAGACCGCCGCCAGCCGCGATTTTCTCGCCGACTGCAGGTCCACGCCGGCCTTGGGTTGTAGGATGGCGTAGCCGCGCTACAACTTTTTTCCCGAAGAATCAAACACGGCACGGTTCAAAGGATGTGCAAGCGTGCCAATCAATTTTTGCGCGGCCTCGCGGGGTAGCTGTGTGTCGGAATCGAGCGTAATTACGTAGCGCACGTTCTTCAGCAGCGAGAGATCGCCGATTTTGACGGAGAACGCATCGTGCTCGGCTCGGAGAAAGCTGTTGAAGTCGAGCAGTTTCCCGCGCTTTCTTTCCCAGCCCATCCACATGCCCTCAGAGGCGCAGTAGACTTGGTGACGATGGAAATGGAAGAAGCTCCCCCGCGACTGTTGCGCATACTTGCGATTCAGCCTTTCGATCAATTGAGAACAGAGACGAATCAGGGGGTCTTCGTCCGCGGGGCCATTGCGTGAGTCGACGGAATCGGTGAGCAACGCAAAGTGGAGATTTTTGTCGCGGTTTCCGAGGAAGCGCACCTCCAACGCCTCGACCATTTGGCGCGTCTGAGATTCATTCAACAGGAGCGTGGGTACCGCTACCACCGTCAGGCACTCATCAGGAATGCCCTTGGAGAGATCGAGTTTGGGAAGAACGCGGGGTGGAAACAAGAAAGCGATCAGTTGGTTGACGATGTCAATAGCAGCTCCGGTCGCGGGCACGAGCAGCAGAGGCAAAATGACCGCCATGGAAACGGACCGCCCACAAGCCAAAAGCAGCGAAGCTGTCAGCACAAAAGCGCCGAACTCGATGGCTAACAAGTAAGCCGAAGGGGCATGGCAAATGATTCGTTCCCTGATCCATCGGAGGATGGTGGAACGGTAGCCGATCAGTTTCCGCAGCAGTTCGCGGCCGTCGTCGTCAGGAAATATCCAACGTGGCTCGAGTAGCCGGCCGATTCACATCCCGCCTGCCGCGCCACTTCAATTGCCTGTTGAGCGATCTCGGCTTCGCTCGCACGCGAGCGCAGGGCCATCTCAGCGACGGCGCGCCGGTAGGAGTCACGGCTGGCAGGATCCATCTGCGCGTAGACTGCGTCCCCTCTTAGGATTTGATCGACAGCGCTCAGTTTTGTGAAGATGTGGTCCCAATTGGCCTGGTCGAGTGCGCGCAGGCTTTCTAGAATCCCGGCTAATTCAAACGACAGTTTCTGGAGGTGGTCTCGATCCGAGGTACGGCCCAGTTCGCTCCCAATCTGGAGCAGCCGCTGCATGAGACGAAGCTGCAGGAGGGGCTTGAAAACCCACAGTTCATCCATGTCGAAAGTTAAATGCTCCTGAATGGCATTGATAAAAATCACGAACGTCTGTGGAAGGAATTCTTCCTGCACGGTCGAGAGGTAAGTGCGCACCGCGAGATAGGCGCGCGGGAGGGGTCTCGTGCCGCAGACGCTCACTCTGGCAAGCGTTCTCACGTGGCGGAGGGCGGTGCTGAATGCGGAGGTCACGCTGTGCAGCAGGCGGCTATTGCTCAGCAGGCATTCCACCCATTCGGCCCGGTCGTCTTGGCGTAGGCCGCCATAAAGCTGGCGGATTCTCAGAGAGGTCAAAAAACTCTGCCGCGGCAGAAAACTCGATGGTTTTCTGTTGATCTGCGAAGACCAGTCAGAGACTTCGGAAAGCGCATTGCCGCGCAGGTCCACGTTATCCGGGCGCTCGCCTGAAGTGGGGCTGGTAAGCGCCGAAATCTGCTGCAGCACGTAACGTTTGAACAGTCCGGAATGTTGACCTGGTTGGGTGTCGAACATCCCTTTCCCGCCTACCTGTAATTTGCCGCCTGCAATTCAAACATTTCCGAATACCGCCCGCCCTGGCCGATCAATTCGGCGTGGCTGCCTTCTTCGACAATTCCTCCATTGGCTAGCACAAGAATTTTGTCCGCCATGCGCACTGTGGAGAAACGGTGCGAGATCAATAGCGCCATCTTGCCCGCCGTCAGTTCGGCGAATCGGAAAAAGACTTCGTGTTCTGCGCGCGCGTCCAGTGAAGCGGTGGGTTCGTCGAGGATCAGAAGCTGCGCGTCGCGCAGATAGGCCCGGGCGAGCGCGATTTTCTGCCATTCTCCGCCGGAAAGATCGAGCCCTCATTCGAGGAACTTGGGACAATCCGGAATACTCCGTAAGAGGGGCGTCGAAAACAATGTACGGCCCTGCACTGGAGTAGAGCGGAAGTTCTTGACGGCTCCTGAACCTGTCAGTGGAGAGCACCGGCCACCGCTTTGCGGTGGTTGTATGAGTCTGAAACTCTTTCAGAGTCTCTCAGGGAGCTGTGGAGTGGCTTGGTGCGGGTAGAATCTGCGGCACAACCTGGCTCGGCAGCTAAGGCC
>QHYQ01000418.1 GCA_003224175.1 Acidobacteriota bacterium | reverse complement strand
GGTCGTGGATGGGAGCGGCGCAATCTTCGATTGCGCATTCATGTCCGTCTCGTCGAATCAGGGTGCAGTTCGCGGTGAGTCCCACGGTCCTGTTTCCCTGAATCGCCAACTCCATGGGATTGGGTGCGGGCCTATGCGACGCGCCGTCGACGATTTGAAACACTTCTGTGAGCGCATGACCCATGGCGTCCTTGCAGGGCCATCCAGTCATGGCTTCGGCCACTACATTCAAGTAGGTCACGTTGCCCGAGATATCGGTACTCAGCACGGCGTCACCGATGGAGTTTAACGTGACCTGGGCACGTTCCTTTTCTATGAACAATTCCTGCCGCGCAACTTCGCGCTCTAGGATGTTGCGTATCGCTCGTGCAAAGGAGTAGCTGTCTACGTGGCCCTCCAAAAGGTAGTCTTCGGCTCCGTGTAGCATGGCTGTCTTACAGATATCTTCATCATCCACGCCACCGAGAACGACGATCGGAGCGGCGGAAGCGAGCAAGTGGAGCTTGTCGAATGTGTCTATGCCCCGGCTATCGGGCAAAAAGAGATTGAGAAAGATTGCCCACACTTCTTTGTGGTTGAGTATTTTGAGGCCGCTGGAAAGGGTCCTGACCCATTCGCATTCCGATGGGCCCTCACTTGTGGCGAGCAAGGCTGCTCTAAGCGCTTTGGCGTGACGGGGATCGTCGTCGATGAGAAGCAAATTGTGGTTCGTACTGCTCATTCACTTCATGCGGATATGTTAAAGCCGGGGCGGGATCAGCAATTCGCGACGCCTTTGCGATGTGCCTTATTGATAAATGGTCAAATGAGGTGGGGACACCGATGTGGTAATGCCCGAGTGCCTACGTTCACTGCGCTGGTCACTAAACAGATCGACCCAGCTGAGACCAGGCGAGCCCAGCATTTGCGGCTACTGCGCTGCCTTTGTGATCTTCACGGACGACTTGGGACTGTAAACACTCTGGGCATTGCCACGCGGGGACGCTTTGGGGATGGCCCCTAGTCGCGCAGGGCGATATTTAGAAGGGACCTGTGCACTCGCAATCCGTCTTTGTAATCGATAAAGCCCAACTTCTTGAACTTAGTCATAAAAAAGCTCACGCGTGACCGGGTCGTGCCAACCATTCCTGCCAGGGTTTCCTGGTTTATCTCCGGAACTACCGTTTCGGGTTTGCCTTCCTTACCGTAGTTGGCCAGCAACAAAAGAGTCCGGGCCAGCCGTTGCTCGCTGGAGTTAAAAAGTTGATCGACCAAATCCTCCTGGATGCGCATGTTGCGTGAAAGCACGTACGGTACGAAAAAGTCTGAAAACTTGCGCTCCTCGTGGAGGACGCGCAGCATCTCCTTCTTTTCAATTCTAAGTATAAAGCT
The DNA here is from genome assembly GCA_003224175.1 of Acidobacteriota bacterium. Lineage (GTDB taxonomy): Bacteria > Acidobacteriota > Terriglobia > Acidiferrales > UBA7541 > Palsa-189. The sequence continues at coordinate 6,171 of QHYQ01000418.1, read as the reverse complement.
AGGTGCCATCGCCGTAGCCGTCGCTACCTGGACAGTCTGACCCATTAGGCATGCCTCACCCAAGAAGTCACCCGCACCCAAAATTGCAATGACCGCTTCTTTCTTCTGTTTGGATTGGACCTTGAGTTTCACCCTGCCTTCCTGAATATAGAAAACAGCTTCGGCGGGATCACCTTGAGAGAAGATTTTGTAGTCCTTTGGGCATTGCGTAATAGTTTTTGCCGCGCCCACTGTGGTAAGAAACACTTGGGGATCGAAAGAAATCACTCCCTTTTGTTTCCTAGCGACTTTCGGTAGGAGCGGAGACATTCGACTACTTAGCTTTTTTACCTTTTCAAGTGCCTGTTGGCCGTTTTCAGCCTCGTGGCATACGTCCACGAAATCGCAGAGCACCGAGCGGGCAGTCCTCCGCACCAGTTCCTCGTCATCAACGATTAGTATGGATTTGTGCGGCATAGCACACGTAGGCGGCAGCCGCTTCGCTGGAGAGCACCGATGTACGCTACCGTACACCTCCACGCGTGACATTTATATAGGGGAATTCCTGTATCTATTCCGCTCCCTTCGGCGTACCCTCAGAGAGTCTCACCTACGAGAGCGGCATCGTTTCGATTCTCAGCGTTTTGAGCGATGGCAAGAGTCTTGAGGTGGGACTGATCGGCAGGGAAGGCTTCGTCGGCCTGCCACTGACTGTGGGCTTTCGCAGCAGTCCGACGCGGGCGATCTGTCAAGCGCCTGGTACAGCATTGAGAATAGCTCCCTCCACATTGGCGCAGGTTCTTCCTCAGTGCCCCAAGTTCAAAAATGCGCTGGATCGCTATTCCCTGACTCTAGGAATGCAGGCATCGCAAGTGGCTGCCTGCAACGGCCTCCACGAAGTTGATGCGCGACTGGCTCGCTGGCTGATGATGTGTCACGACCGGCTGGGTCTCGATTCATTTCCACTCACGCAGGAGTTTCTTTCGCAGATGTTAGGGATTCGCCGCGCCAGTGTGACCGTAGCTGCCGGAATTCTCCAGAAGGCTGGACTGATCCGCTCTGCGGGAGGAGAGGTGACCATCCTGAACAGGAGAGGCTTGGAAGACCTGGCCTGCGAGTGCTACGGCATCATCAATCACCAAATGGAGCGTTGGCGACAAGACATTCGGTGAAAACTGTACGCCAACGTACTGACAATTCAGGCGGTTTTCAAAGACACTACCCATGCCGCAGTTAAGTGGACTTCCTCAAATCGCTTTGGAGGACATGGAGGGCGACCGTGCAACACTTTCACATCCGCTGGTCAGGCGCGAAGCTCGATTGGGAGGAACTCATGCGCCCAGGAGAGAAGTTCACCGTCGAGCAGTTCGGTCATGAGTGGCTTTTCCCATAGGAGGCCCCCTATGGACCGCATACACGCATCCCACTACCGTATCCGCTGGTCTGACAAAGCGACGTTGGATTGGGAGAGCTTCGACACAAGCGCGGACGCTGAGGCAAGTGCAAAGAAACTCATGCAATCCGGCGAGACCTACACTATCGAGGAACACGACGGAGACTGCCCGCGATGCCGCGCCGGCGTGATTTTTCTCAAAAAAGCCTGAATCCGCCAACGATTACATCCGCGACCGCGTAGAACGTTTCGAGCAGCGTATCTTTATGACGAAACGAACTGGATTTCTACAGCTTGAAGAAATACCTCTGAACAAGGTTGGCTTGTCCATACGTGCGTATGGCAAGAAGAAGAATTATGTAGGCCGCGTGGAAATCAATCACGCCGGGCTCGCCGCCTTTACCGGGCCACGGGGTAAGAAGTGTATTGCGAATTTGAGTTGGGAAAAGCTGTTCGCCCAATTGAGTCTACGAAAAACACGTAACGGTCATTAGAAATTCCCGCCCGGTTTCGGTCAGGCGGCTTTGCCCTTCGCCAACTTCCGGGCCATCGCCAGCAGCAACTTCCGGTCAGTTTCCTTGGTGTGGCTCAGGGCTCGGCGCATCTGCATCAGAAATCGGGCGTCCGCTCGATTGATGCCCCACAAACGACCGTTCGCCTTAATCGGCTGCGGCGGAGCAGGCGGGTTCTCTCCCTCGTAGAAAATCTGATACAGCGGTAAATCCAGAGCACGAGCCCATTTCTCAAGCGTGCTAACGCTCGGAACAGTGTGGCCGTTCTCGACTCTTGAGACATAGCAACGGAGAAGTCCGGTGCGTTTTTCGATGTGACCTTGGGACAAATTCTTCTGCTCTCGCAAGGTGCGGAGTCTGTCGCCGATAAGCATCGGACCTCCCTAAAGTTTTGTGAGGAAAGGTGCGGGGCTGCCGCAGACTACGCCACTGCTCCTTGAAAATCAACAGGCTGAGGCGTCGCTCCGAAAGCTGCGAAATCATTCGGCCCCCAATTATCCCGAATACGGTCCTTCCTGTATTTCGCCCGTGGTATGTGCCTGATTGCGCAGACAGGCCGCATCGCCTATTTATATTGTGGCACCGCCTGGCCGCCCCCCGCCTCGCCTTGCCAAGGGCGCGACGTGCTGCCTTTGAAAATCCTTGTGGTGGATGACCAGGAGTTCGTAAGGCGTACTCTGCACTCTCTCCTGGCTGAACAAGCTCATTGGCAAATCTATGAGGCTGAAAATGGGAAGGTAGCTCTAGAACGAATCCGCGAAATCGAACCAGACGTGGTTGTAATGGATATCGTGATGCCGGAAAAGGGCGGCTTAGAAGTCGCCTACGAGATAAGCCAACACATTCCTCAAACCAAGGTCATTCTCATTAGCAGCCATTACACCCCAGAAGAAGCGGCCATACTCGGTCGCTTGTTCTCCGATAGCGCCTTCATTCAAAAATCCGAAGCTGGGAAAGAGTTGGTCCCGGCGATTACCCGCCTCCTCCCGAGTAAAAGGCGAACACGGGCAGCGAAAGCCTGAATCCGCGAATACCCAACGTCGGGTCCGGGTCGGCGGCCTCTTCGTCTTTTCCAGGGTCCAGGCTGCATCCTGAAAAGGCCCGGGGCATCTGGCTGTGGGCCAGTTTCCGAGAGTGCCGTTCATCGGGACTTGAGCGTGACTCAAGGCTGTGTCCAGGTGACCTGCAGGGGTCGGAGATCAACGCTGGAGACGCTCGATTCTCCAATTACCTCAAATCGTCCAACTTTCGTGAAAGCCTTCTGTGGATCTGTTACAAGAGCCCTGTCCAGAATCCGTTTCAGTTCTGCGTGTCTGTTGGCATCGTTCGGCAACGCGGGATGCGTACTGGCGTCTGTTTCTCCAGCATGGAAGGCAAATTTCCACCGTCGCCAAATGTTCCAGTCCTCCATCGCCAACTGAAAGGTTTCTGCATCGAGAGGTGTCAGTTGGAATAATTCTGAGTACTCATCCTTGGCTTCGTCGAAAATAGAGTCATAGAAATGCGGCGCGCCTCGATAGTTCACAATACCTTTGCGCGGGCCATCGTAGTAGTCCGTCACTGTAAAGACCCGTTCATATCCGGGTTTCAGTTCTTCGGGTTTCATGTTCAGAGGCTGATTCGCATTTGGTCGTGAAGTTTGTATAACACAATGTCGGGCCAAGTCCCATTTTCCAGCTGGCTCGGTCCATAATGGCGGAGCACTCCGGACCTAGCGACTCGTCCGTACACCGCGAAGGGATAGTCGATTCGGCAACAGGCGCTGCCCTAATCGCTTGATATTCACAGCCAATCGGCGCTAGGTTCCCCGCCAATGTCCTGGGCAAGTCCAATGCCAGCACCTGCCTCATCAGCGATCTTGCGCCTGAGAGCCGATGTTGTCAGGCAGTCGAACAGAGCAACATTTGACTCAATTAGAAACGACTCGCGTAAACATCGACCCTGCTGGAGTTGGAGAGCCCTAGATCTCAGAAGCCTTGCTGCAACCCGAGCCCAGACCAAGGTCGGCGGTTTCTGCGCTTCTGATTGACGTCTAGGCCAGAAATGGGAGGCCACTGCCATGTTTCTAGATTTTTACGGTCTCCGTGAACAGCCCTTTGGAGTGACTCCAGACCCGACGTACCTCTATCTGAGCCGCACGCACCATGAGGCGCTGGCCGCACTCTTGGAGGGCGTCAAAGCCGACCGCGGATTCATGGCGCTCATCGCCGAGCCTGGAATGGGAAAGACGACCCTTCTGTATCGGCTCATGGAGGAAGTACAGGATTCTGCGCGTACGGTGTTTCTATTCCAGACCCAGTGTGATTCTCGTGAGTTTTTCCGCTACATCCTCAGCGAGCTTGGCATCAAGACCCCTCGAATGGGTCTCGTGTCGATGCACAAGAAACTGAACGACCTTCTGTTGAGCGAGATGCTTGCGGGCAAGCGCTTTGTGATAATCGTTGACGAGGCACAGAATCTCGAAGGACCGGTTCTCGAAACAATAAGGCTCCTTTCCGATTTTGAAACACCACACGCAAAGTTGTTGGAAATCGTCCTCGCTGGACAGCCCCAGTTGGCCGCGAAGTTGGCGCAGCCTGGTCTGTCACAATTGCGGCAGCGCATCGCCATATTGCGCTGCCTAGAGCCCTTGAATGCCCAGGAGACAGCCTGTTATATCGAGCATCGGCTCAAGGTGGCCGGCTATTCCGGCGATCTGTTATTCGCACCGGATGCTTTGTCGCTAATTGCAGCGCAAAGCCAAGGCATCCCGCGAGAGATCAACAACATTTGCTTCAATGCTCTGTCGCTGGGAGAGGCCAAAGGATGCCAAATGATCAGCGGCGAAATCGTGCAGGAGGTTCTTGCGATAACCGTCGATTCCATCGTGCTGCAATCGCGGACCCGGGTTAGTTCTGCTGCTGCGACTCCTGTTCGGACATCACCTCTCTTCCCCGACGGCCCAACTTTCGAGCTGGCACAGGAGATCAATGACTTGATTGCGAGCCGTGCCTACGAGCTGTTTGAATCCGGCGGATTCACGCACGGCCATGCTCGCGAGGACTGGCTCCATGCTGAGTCGGAAATCCTGCTTAAAGTCCCAGTGGATGTCACGGAGACGGAAACCGAACTTACCGTCCGTGCTGACGTTCCGGGGTTCGGCGAAAAGGATCTAGAAGTACGAATTGCACCTCGCTCCCTGTGTATCCTCGGCAGGCGACAAGAGACATCAGACCAGAAAGAAGGAAAGACCGTCTATTCCGAACGGCGCTCCAAACAGATCTTCCGCATGTTGGACCTGCCGTCTGAGATTGACCCAGATGGAGTGTACGCTAGAGTGAGTGACGGCCTACTTGAAATCAAAGTGTCGAAGATTGGCTTGGGCGAGAAAGTTCGTGTTGTCGTCAGGGCAGCTACTGCCTGAACGCCAAGGCCGTGTTCAAAAGGCACGGGCACTGCCCCCGGTGTGGTAAGGCTGTCAAAATAAGCTGCCGAAGACGCAAGAGCCTTGCACGTTCTTTGTCTTCGGAAACCATTTTGTGTCCCTGGTGCGGCCACAAATGGACTGAGGAAATTCCGGGGCAGTTGCATCAGGTCCAAAAACGATTGTAGGACGATTGGTTAGGTGTCGGCGGTGGAATCATCTTTTTCTGCAAATGGCATCGGGACGCATCTGTTGAGCTGAACCCGAACCACCTGCAAAATCGTCCCCGGCAGACCGAGTGACTCATTTTTAACTGAATCGGACGCATTTCTCCACTGGCGGGCTTCGTTAGCGGAATCACGCACCTGATATTTAAGGCTCTTGCAATCATGGCGAGCTACGCTAGCTTCCGCTTCCAACTGCTTTATCCATTGGCGATCTCGACGCTACATCTGTCGATAATCCTCGATCCGTCTTTGACGTAGAGGACGTCACCGCCCGTCATTTCATAGGCCATCCTGCGCAGGCTGGCTTTCTGGGCCGCCGATTTCAACTGCTCCCATTTCTTAGGTTCCTCTACAGGGAGATCTGACAAATCCGTCTTGGCGATCGGTGAATAGGTGATTGGTGCCTAACGGCTGACTCTAGTGATTGCCTTCTGGCAGATATCGCAGTCGTTCCACCCGCTTGAAGGATGATATCAGAGATTCTACGGGGTAGGGAACTTCGGATGGATCTGCGATGGTTCTCCCGTGCCAAAACCGATATAGACACGCGCGAGTTCGCGATTGGCAATGCGCAGGTACATTCCCAGACCGATCTCGTGGCGCAGGTGGGACAGGCTGATATCGGACGGCAGCAACGCCACCTTACCCGTGTCATAG